>JANNSB010000808.1:0-3640 GCA_031402175.1 Planctomycetaceae bacterium | reverse complement strand
TTCTCCAGAACCGACCGAACGCGAACTCGACATCCTGCATGTCTTGTGGGAATCGGGGCCTTCCAGTCTGAGCGAAATCGCCGAGCGCCTTGAGGCCCAGCGGGGGATTGCGACCACCACGGTGGCCACGATTCTGAAGGTGATGCTCGACAAGAAGCTTGTCGCCCGGACCGACGACCGCCGGTGGAAGGCGCTCGCGACGCACAGCGCCACGAGCAAGAATATGGTCCGCAGGCTGCTCGACCGGGTCTTTGATGGATCGGCCCAAAGGCTCGTCGCCCATGTGCTGGAAGACGAGGAATTGAACGCCGCCGAGATCGCGGCTCTCGAGGCGATGCTGGAACGGCATCGCCGCAAGAATGCGGACGCCAAGTCCCGCGGGAAATGAAGGCAGGAACGAAAACCAAGTCACGTACGTCCAAAGACTAATTGCCCCCAAATCTGCCGAAAATCAGTGGATTTGGTCTCATAGAACCTGAAATGCAGCGTCGTTCTCCGTGAGTACTCGTTAGACGTTTTCACTCGTCGCGCAGGGGAAGCTGGCAATGGCTCGTCACGCAACACTTGGTGAATCGACGCCGCTCGCGGAAGCATTTCAGTCCCTCACCTGGTCCGAGACGATCGGGTATTCGCTGGTGCACGCCCTCTGGATGGGGGGCGCCTGCTGGGTGCTGTCGAAGACTCTCAGGCATTTTTCGCGCGGTTGGAACAGTCAGACGCGATATCTCTGCGCTGTAACATGCCTCGGCGCGCAGATCGTGTTGTTGCCCATTGCGATCCTGCTTGTGACATCGCAGTTCATTGAATCACGAGGTCCGAGGTTCTTGCAGATCATCGTGCACGACTTCGGCGTGCAGATGGGCGCGGCATGGCTCACCACTCTGTGGATCGTCGGCATGACCGTCAGTTGTGTCGGCATCATGTGCGGAATCTGGGGCGCCGCTCAACTCCGGCGAGATGCGAAGTTTCTGTCGGCCGGCCCCTGGTGCGATTGCTGTGACCGCTTGTGTCGCGAGATGGGCCTCCGTCGTCGCGTGCTGATCGCAGTCAGCGAACGCATTCAACTGCCGATTCTGATTGGCATTTTGCGTCCGTGCGTGTTGGTGCCCGTCCATTTCATCACCGGCTGGTCGCCCGATCGCGCGGAACTGGTGCTGATGCACGAACTCGTTCACGTCCGACGCTGGGACAATCTTGTCACATTGGCGCAGCGCTTCGCCGAGACGGTACTCTTCTTCCAGCCAGCGGTCTGGTCGATCTCCCGCTGGGTCGACGAAGAACGCGAATTCTGTTGCGATGATGAAGTGTTGCGATTGACGAACCGTCATCCTGAATATGCGGAAACCCTCATGGCTCTCGCCGGAGTGCCTTGCGGGGGAATTCAACCCATTCCGGCTTCCTACGCAGGCCGGCCACCTATCAAGGCGCGCCTGGAGCGCATTCTTTTTCCCGAGGAGCATGCTATGACTTCACGTCCCCTGGCCCTGGGCACTTTCGTCGCTGTGCTGATGTTCGCCGGCGGCATCCTGGCGGTGCTGCAACACTCTTCCATGGCCGAAGATTCGGCGGTGCAGACCGAATCGGCTTCGTCCTCCGGACTGCTGTCGGGCGTCACCACGACCAACGTGAACGGTGAGACGAGCGCCACCGCGGCGACGTTTCCTCAGCCGGTGACGCCGGCGCTGACCAAAACCGAACTTGACCCCGTCCTGACGACGATTTTCGGAGGCGAACAACTCACTACCGGCAAGCGTTCATGGGGTCCGGAACAGGTGATCGGGATGCCCGACACTGACGGCGCGGGAGACATTGTGACCGCCTGGGCCTCGCTCTCCACCGACGATCAGGAAGAGTGGCTCATCCTGCATTTCGACCGCCCCATCGAGATCAAACTGGTTGAGATTCACGAAACCTACAATCCCGGCGCGGTCGTCAAGGTGACGGCCTTCAACGAAGCCGGCGAAGAAATGCTCGCCTGGGAAGGGGAAGATCCCACGCCGACCACCGAAGATCGCGGCATCTCGATCATCCCGGTTGACATCGAGTTCAACACGAATCGGATCAAAGTCTACATCGATTCACCAGCCGTCCTCGGCTGGAATGAAATTGACGCCGTCGGCATTCACGACAAGAACGGCGATGTGAAATGGGCCGTCAACGTCGAATGCAGCACCACCTTTGCCTCCCCATTCTCTGAGGCAACGATCTCCGGCTACGCGAATTACGGTCCCGAGCAGGCCGCTGGCCAACCGAACACGCTGACGGCCGGAGATGCCGTCACTGCCTGGGCGTCGGCCAGTTCCAATGGTCAGGAAGAATGGCTGATCTGCCACTACGAGAACACGGTCGTCCCGGAATCGGTCGCCGTACATGAGACAGCGGCACCAGGCGCGCTTTTCAAGGTGTCGGTCATCAAGGACGGCGTCGAGACCGTGGTCTGGGAAGGTGAAGATCCCACGCCCGTCGATGACCTGCAGGGCATTTCGGTGATTCCGATCGACATCGATTTCGAAGTCGACACGGTGAAGATCTATCTCGACTCTGTGCGGGTACCCAGTTGGAACGAGATCGACGCCGTGGGGCTGCGCGGCACCGGCGGCGAGACGCAATGGGCGGCAACGGTGGAAGCCAGCAGCACGTATGCCCAGGCGTATGAGTATGATCTACTGGGCTTTAGCGGCCTTCCGGCGATCCCCTACGTCGATCCGAACATCATGGTCCTGCAAACGGCTGTCGAATCGTTGAGGACCGAGGTCGAGTCGCTCCGCACCGAACTTGCCGAGATCAAGCAGCTTCTGATTGATCAGGCGAATGCCAACGAGCCGGGCGAGTCACGTTAGTTCTTGTAGCCATGTCTGTCCCCAGGCACGGGGCGACGCAAACGGGCGTCATGTCTAGTCGAGCTGAATCGAAGTGGTTGAGCTACCTTTCCATCCCGGCGTCTGGGGACAGACGCCGCGACGCGACTTTCGCGGAGCGAAAGGCGACTTTGAAGACCGACTTCCTTGAGGTTGATCCTATGTTTCGATTGCTCAATCAACACCGACTTGTGTGGACCGCCGCCTGTCTGGGACTCTGCCTTGTGCAGGCCGGCGCGTTACAGGCGCAAGTCTCATCCGGCGAAGCGATCGGCGATCTCGTCTTCACCGGCGGCTCGCGTCCGCTGCGTGTCAGACTGATCGTCCAGCGGGACGGCGCGCCGTTGGTGACAACTCACGAGCAGTTGCGAATCGCGTATTTCCAGAGTCTTCTCGATCAGTTGGACAGTGACGGCGACGGCGTATTGAACAAGGCCGAGGCGTCTCGCCTGCCTCCACCTCCTCCGCCAGTTTCAGTGCTGGCGCGGCAACGGGCGGACGACATCTTTGTGGCACAGGGATCCGGCGGAGCCGACAAGAATGATGACGACCTGATCGATGTGGCCGAGTTGCGAGTGTTTTATGAGACTCACGAAGAATCGCTGGTAAGGCTCACGACGATCGCCGCGCCTGCGGGCGGCGATCCGCTCTTCTCGCGTCTGGATGACGACCGCAATCGCCGCATCAGCCAGGCTGAATGGAGCATCGTCGCCGACTTAATGCAGTTCGACCGCAATGGGAATCGGGTGCTGACGGTCGATGAAGTCTCGCGCCCCGCCGCG
>JANNSB010000807.1:0-8232 GCA_031402175.1 Planctomycetaceae bacterium | reverse complement strand
GCCGATTGCGGGTGTGATAGTCGACCTCGTCGCCCGGCAATGTGATGACCGGCAGGTCGTTCTCTGAACGTGCCTCGAACAGGTTGTAGAACTCCAGGTTCGGATCGTTCAGCGACCTCGAAGTCGACCGCAGAATCGTGTCCTGTTCACTCTGATCGGGATCAACCGCATTGATGTGGCTCAAATTGCGGAACGGCTTCGCCTGCGGCAGACCGGGCAGTGGCAGCCCTGTAATGTGATCGAGCCCGTCTCGCGACAACAGCAACTCATCAAACCAATCGCGCGACGCAGTGTCGATCAGATCCTGTGTCGGATCCAAGGGGTCTGTCACATCAATGTGGTAACCGTCGTCGATCAGTCCCGCGAGGACGTGGGCGTGCCGAATGCCGTTGAGGTTCATCCGGCCGTACGTCCGGCGGAGGTACTGCAGCCGCTCGGCCAGTGAATCGTGCGTCCGTTCGCGAACTTCCAGGAACTCCAGCAAGCGATACCAGCGGTTGACCCAGGCTGCGTCGATTGTCGCTCCGGCCGGATTGGCGTCGGAACCATCGGGGTTCGTGATTCGCAGGCCGGCGGCATAGTCGTAGTCGAGCACCGGCGCATCCGGCGTGGCGGCATTCGTGTACTGCTGGCTGACGACGTCATCCGCTCCGAACAGCGGCAGCGAGAGCAGCTCCATCACCGAGGCATAGTCGCGGTCGAAGTGCGGCTGCCAGCATGTGAAGTTCGGATAGAGCGGCGTCGTCAACAGATTCGCCGCATCCAGATACCAGTCATTGGCCGCGTGCTTGTTCGCGCCCGTCACCATGCTGTGATTGAGCGGCGGAGCCGATCCGGGATTGTCCTGAAGGCGTTCATCAAAGGGCTGCCGGCGCTCGCGGCTGTGCATCGCGGTCAGAGCGGTGTCGTTGTCGGCCTGTGCGTCGCCGGTGGGGTTGAAGCCCGGGCCGTATTCCGACGTCTCGACGGCGAAGCGGTCGACTTCGATCCATTCGACATTGGCCACGCCGCCGGTGGAGGTCTTGCGGCCGCGCATCAGCACGAGGTCGAATGTTTCCGGCGTAATGCCACCGCTGGGAACCGGCGCGACCAGCGTCGAACCGCCGGCCATGGGCTGGGTCAACGGATTGATGAAGTAAGAGTCGTGACCGGTAGGCGTGGCCCGGAGCGGGTCGCACAGATCGATGTCGGCGGTGGGATCGGGATCCTCGCCGTCATCGATCAGCGTCGTGCCATTGTCCGGCAAGACCGATTCGAGTTCGGCACCATTGACATAGTCGGCGTAGAAGTCGCTGCAGATGATCTCGCCATCGCCATTCGCGACGGTTCCATCATGCATCGAAATCAAGATGTTCTGGCCGGCAGCGACAGTGCGATACGACGCTCCGTTGCCGAAGTCGACGGCTGCTCCCCCCGCGATCGTGTTGGTGCCGGTGGGCATGCGGGCGAGCCGCCAGGTTTCTTCCTTCATGTCGACCGGGAACGGGCTGGCGTTTCGCAGTTCCACATGCAGCCAGCGGTGCGTGTCGTTCTGGTCGTCGTGCAGCGTCGTCGTGTGATCGGTCGTGTCGATGTCGTTTTGAATGTACATCACTTCTCCGAACACAAGCTGCTGATGTTCGACTCCGTAGGCGATCGCCGTCGCGCCGGCATTGGTCCAGCCGTCGCTGAGGTCGGCGTCGTACTCGAACTTGGTGATGACGCTGTCGCGATCGACCTGATCGACGAAGTTCGCCGCGAACTGCGCCATGGCCTCGACCTTGTCGTCGATGCTGTTGCTGTTGATGTCAACGTCGACCGGATAGGGCGTCGTCGTGGGATTGAACGTATCAGGCGCGCCGACCGTGTAGAGCAGCACATACATATCCCGCGCGAGACGCTGGCGGTCGTAACGCGCCCACCATTCCTGGGCGATCGGATTGCCCGGTATCGCGGCCCAGGCGAAGGGGATGGGATCGGTATGTTCGTGAATCATGTCGTCCACGGCGTCGCCGGGATTGAGCACTCCGCCGCCGGTGCCTTCCGCGGGATGCGGCACCAGATGGCGGTATTGCGGGTTGCCGTAGCTGTCGAACGCCAGCGGCCCGCCTGCGGCCGCGTCATCGTCCGCCAGAATGCGATTGATGTTGAGGCGGTGCTGCGGGAAGTAGGGTCGGCCGGGTGTTTGGCTATATCGAACGATCGTGAGCAGTCTGCGGATCTCTGGTCGAAACGGATCAGTCCCAAAAATGACAGGTGGCGATTGTTCATGCCGTGAGGCGCCCGCGGCTCCAAATCGCGGCGGAAAACGCAAACTGTCTCCAATGACGACGCCGTCGCCATCGAGATCTTCGCCCAGGTCGGCGGTGCCGTCGGCATCGATGTCTTCGTCATCATTGAACTCCCACAGCCGGCCGCCCGTAGCGGTTTCGAACACATGATGCCCGAACTCCAGCCGGTCGACGTTGCTTACCGAGTACTGGCTGCGGATGTACGACGCGGGGACGGGCGTCGTGGCCACGTCGAAGTTGAAGGGCAGCAGTTGCCGCAGGCGGGAGGTGTGGCCGTAGCGGTCCCAGTCGTTCTCGCTCCAGTGCAGGCCGGCCAGTTCCTCGAATCCGAACGGCGCGTCGAAATTGTTCAATAGCGAGGGTTCGAGAATGATTTCGTCCGGCTCGTTGAAGAGGCCGTCGTAGCCAGGCGGCTGCAGGAAACCGGCGAGCGCGAGGTCGTATGAAGACACCCCGTGCACCGTGAGGCCCCCTTGCGCCTGCGGGAAACTCGTCGGGTCGTACTGCTTGTAGACCATCGGCGAACTGCCGTCGCTGGCGAGCACCGGGATCGCCCCCACCGTCGAAGCCGACGGCTGCAGGTCGTTCGAGATCCCAGTTGTGTTGAGCGGATGCACCACCGGCGGCACCGCCACCTGGCGGGTGTCGACGGCGGGAGGAGTGAATGTCCCAATGTTGTCGGCTAGCGGCCGGCCGCCATCGCCGCCATCGGCGAATTCGAGATCGGGATAGTCGCCCGCGGCGGCGACGCCGTTGTTCGCGGGATCGTTGTCGTCGCCATCATCATCGAGGGTCAGCACGCCGGCAGAGGGAGCTTGGCCGCCGCCGCCGAGAAACGTGTCCAATAGGCCCGACTCGGCACCAGTCGCCCCCCAGCGGCCGACGTGATGATCGGTCGGGTCGGAGGAGACCAGCGCCAGCGCGCCCGAGGAGTCCATATAGAACTCGAACCGCCCATACCGCAACATCGCCATCTCGGTGTTGGCCATCTGGACGCGATCGAACGTCAGGCCGGGGTTTCCTCCCAGATCGTACATGCCCTGGTGCGGCAGGGTCGCCCTCTGCCATTCATCAGGATCGGTGATCGCCGTCGGGTCGCCCAGCAGGCCGACGCTCGCATTGATTTCGGAGGGAGAATAGCCCCAGCCGGAGTAATGATTGAACTGCGCCGCGCCATAGATGTCGACGTAGGGATCGAGCGTGCCGCCGTTGGAGAGTGCGATCTGCGGGGCCGGGTTGCCGTGCGAGTTGAGGTCGAACAGGCCGTCGAGTTCGATGATCTTGAACGAGGCGAAAGGCACCACCTGCCTGCCGCCGGGGAGGTCGACGATCCCATGGCCGATGTCGATCCGCACCGAGTCGGGGATGCCATCGCCGTCGGCGTCGACGGGCAGGTCGTAAGTATTGCCGCTGCCAGTCCAGACCCCCATCTGTCCCGTGCCCGTCTCGAATGGAAACGCCGTCATGATCCGCGAGGTGTCTCCGCTCCACGCATTCGATCCGGCCGGGGGAGTGCTGATCGGGCTCAGATAACGATAGACAATTTCATTTGTTCCATTGCCGTCGAAGTCGGTGGGAGTTCCCGCGACGTGGTCAATATGCGGGCTCAAGACCTGTTGGGCCGCTGCTGGAGGTCCGGCGGTTCCCGTCATCAACCCTGAGAAAGTACCCGAATTGCGCAAGTCCGGAAAATACTGCGGAAAGAAGAAGCTCGGCTTGATGACCCGATGGACTGTGCCGCTCGAGTCGGTGAGATAGCTGTCGGACGCTAGCCAGGGCGAGTTGATATCGGGATACGTGTAGCCCTGGTCGAGCTCCATGAAAAGGTCGCGGTCGATTGTTGAATCAAATGCTCCATCCGGAACCCAACCAAAGGCTGCCGGGCTGTAATTGATGACGAACCCGTAACCGTCAGTAAGCCCTGCACCCGTGCCGTTGCCGTAATAGTCAAATTGAATCTGGGTACCGTCGTTTGCGTCTGGATACCCATCCACCGGCGGGCCATCACCTGTCGCCCAGACCGCGATGCCACGACCTGAGTGCGGAGCAGTATCGACCGGAGAACCATTCCATGCGAAACGTCCCAGCAGATCCTGGATCATCGAATCATGTTGCCAGAGGGCGCTATTAGTCGCGTCGTATGGCGCGCCGATGAGGAGTTGCTCCAGCGCATCGTCCATCACATCGGCATACGGCAGATCGACCTGGTCGTCGCGTTCGCGGGCGCGGGTGCCGGCTTCGGCGGCGTTTTTCTCCTGGCTGGAGAACTCGTAGAAGATGATGCCCAGGAACATCAGCGACGTGAGCAGCGCGAGCACCACGACGATGACGCCCCCGCCCGAGCGATGCCCGGCGGCCGATGCGCGAGTGTCTGATATGTAGTGTCGCATAGTTATTCTTCCACGCAGCCCGCGTGGCTGATCCCGTTTTAATTCTCCCCTCGCCCTCCGGGAGAGGGGTCGGGGGTGAGGGCAATCCGCCGATTCACAAGGCCCTCACCCTGCCCTCTCCCGGAGGGAGAGGGTTCTGTAACTACTTCAACTGACGAATGACCAATGACAACTATCTACTCTCCACAAACGAATGATACGTCGTCAGTTGTCTCAGGCCCCCGGTCTGACCGTCCACATAGCGGATCGTGACGCGAATCATCTTCAGGCCGATACGGTTGTCGACGGCCCGCCACACCACCCCATTCGACGCGTCGACTCCGTCAAAGAATTCAGCGCCCGGTACGCGCGACCACTCGAATTGCTGGTCCGGGTGAACGGCGTCGAATGCGGCGGATTCACCGCTACCTAAAACTGCAACGCACTGGTACACAATGGATTGGTCCACAAATCCGGTCGTCGGGACAACGACATCATTCACCGCATAGAAACTGCCGGGACCGGGAGTATGTGCCACGGGCGTGTAACGCAGCGGACGAAACGGCGGCGGAATCACCGTCGGCGGAGCAACGGAATTGTCGAGCATGGCCGGATGCCAAGTGTCGAAGCGGTTTCCGCCGAACACCGTGCCGTAAGCAGGATTCGTGATCCAGAAGTCGGAAAAGTCACCGGCGAACTCGTTGTTGGGATCGCCAGGCCCACTGGGTGGACCGCCAGGCGGGTAAACGGCCTGACCCAGATTGACAAACTTGGGGAAAAGGGCGGCAGCGCGATCGGCCGGCGCGAGCGACCAGCCCTCGTCGAGCACTTCGAGGTTAAACGCCTCGACGCCCGTCATCACGATGTCTTCGCCGGCGCGGGGGCCGTTGGCGTACTCGGCGACATCGCCGTTCGCGAGCGTGTGACCCGTGCCGTCCTCATAAGTAAAAGGGTCGCTGGCCGGCCCTGGGAATCCAAAGGCGGCCGACGAGGTCTCTTCGTGCGTGAAGCGGCCGATGTATTCGGGCGTCGCGGGGAGCGTCGTGAGAAACTCCAGAGGCTGGCCGGCGGCGATCATGCCGGGATCGTGGCCGAAGCGGTGCAACGGCATCCCCAGCGGGTGATTTTCGTGGCCGCGGTTGTTGTCGAGTGAATCGATCGAATTGAAGTGGATCAGCCAGGCTCCCGAGGTGTCGTCATACACCCAGCAGGCCGAACTGTCGAAGTCGGCCCAGAAGTCGCCGATCGTGGTGTCGGCCGGGGCCGCGTTGAGATCGTCCTGATCGGCGTCGGCGTCGTACACGCCGGGCAGCAGGCGGTCGGCGTAGGCCGAGAACGAGTCGGTTCCCTCACCGGCCACTCCCATCGTCGGCTGCGTCGGATACACCGGATTGTGCGGCAGCGGATCCCGCAGCAGCAGCACGCGGCGGTAGAGCGTGCCATTTCGCAGGAAGTAGCTCACCTCGGCGGCCCGCGACCAGGTGACGTCGTTATTGAGGATGCCGTCGTCGCCATCAGGTTGGTTGAGGTCTGGCAAGGCTGGATCGATGTCAAAGCTGCCGTCGCCATCGGGCTGACCAATGAGCTGCGCCCGTCCGGAAATCGGCTCGGCCACCCAGATCGTCAACTGCAGATTGTCGTCGGTCTCGGAGCCGGGGTCGTTCTCGGCGATGTAGAAGTAGCCCTTCTGATTGGGGTCGACGATGTCGCCCGCGACGAGGGGGACCAGGCCGGCCGAATCGCTGTACAACTGCGACTTGTAGGTGGCGGCTTCGAGGTCGCCGCGCAACAGGGCGGTGAGGGCGCGGGCCTTCTGGTCGTTGTTGGCGAGGCCGCGCTGCCGCCGCATGGTGCCGACGGCGGTGCCGAACATCGCAGCGAACATCACCATCATCAACATGACGAGGGCGACGGAGATGAGCATTTCGATGAGGGTAAACCCCCCGCGAACGGAGGCGGCAGATCGCGATATACGCATCATGTGCCTCCTAGAGTTCCAGATCGAAAACGTGAATGATCCCGCGCATGAGCATGGCCCGGCCGGCGTCTGTGCCGATCGCGGCGGCGTCAGGAGTGCGCACGTAAACGGGATCGGCCAATGACAAGACTACGGTGCCGGCCAATTCGTCGACGTAGTCGATGGACTGAATCTGATACCAGTGCCCGGCGCGGCCGTCGAAAATGAAGCCCCCGGCTTTGAACGCCGGTTCGGGATCGGTGCCGTGCCAGATTCGGACCAGATTCGGGCCTGCGTAGTCAACGGTTCCATCCTCATCGACGTCTCCATCGGGATTGCCGCTGCCGTCGATATCGGCGACCGCGAGGTTGCCGAAGTTTGCGTCGTACAGGAATTCATCATCGAGGCTGAAGCCGCGATTAAAGAACACGACGCAGGTCACGCGACTCTGCTCGTTGGCCTCGGCCGCGGAGACGGTATAGAGCCAGGTGTACCGACGCTCGAAGTGCTCGATGCGGACGGACCCAATATCGTTGATGTCGATCGCGCCGCTTGCGTCCTGATCGAACGAAGCCGGCAAGTTTGGCCAGTTGAAAATAACAGTCAACGGAGGTGCTCCCAGCGTGGCGGCGACATCGATCGGCCGCGAAACGACTTGGCTACCATTGAGATTGACGAGCGTGATCCGCATTATGCCGCCATATGGGATCTCTGACCCGGCGGGCAAAGTGACTTCGCCCTGAGTTGGTCCTGCACTATCGGGAGCGATGAGTGCCTCGGGTATCGCTTCGAGGTCGACCACCCATGTGTCCGGGAGGGCGAACAAGGCGTCGGTTGGAATGAGTTGGTCAACAGCCAAGGGGATGGCGCTAAACGGATTCACCCTGACGATGGCGTCACCTGGGGCGGTGAACGCGACGTTGCCAAACTCAGGCGAATACGTCCCAGCGATACTGCCTTCAATGAATATCGCACCGAAGGGGTCGATGACCCGCGCTCGGGTATCCACCTGCCAAATGATCTCGCCGGCGTAGTCGTAAACGCCGTAGTCGTTCATTAGCCCGTCGCCGTCATAATCGGTCGGCAGCAAGACCGGATGTGCCCAGTCGGGTTCCACTGGGCCCGAATCCAAAGGCGGTGTCGCACCAGTCGCGTCTCGGCACAAATACCGTTTCGCAGCCGCTGGTGTATGCGATCCGATATGCGTCGGTGGGATCACGATATCCACATCTGGAGTATAAAGGTCGATTCCCGGCGTCCATTGCGGAGCATTGCCGTACAGTATTCCCGGATACGCCGTGACGATCTCGGTGGCGTTCTGTTCGGCGAACTTGCTGTTGGTGAGCTGGTTGGCTTGCAGGGCGCGGAGGACGGAGAGGGGGAAGAGCGACACGACCGAGACGACGCCGATGCTCATGATGAGCAGCGACATCAGCACTTCGGTGAGCGTGGCTCCGAAACGTGGACCCGCGGCATGCGCCGTTCGCACGACGCGCTCAAGCCATTACACCTGTCCGTGGAGCCGACCAGCGGCGAGACCCATCGCCGTCATCACATCAGTGCGACCGGTTTTTACCGTGGCCGCTAGGTGATCGACGTCAAGGCCGATTAGAGCAGGCCGGTATTCGCCACCAAG
>JANNSB010000806.1:0-8996 GCA_031402175.1 Planctomycetaceae bacterium | reverse complement strand
CAATCCGCGCGTGTCGCTGTGGGGCCTCGTGCGTCTGGCGAAGTCGGCGATCTTCTCGTTCTCATCGTTCCCGCTGACGGTCTTTCACATCATCGCCGCGTTGTCGATGTGCACCTGCCTGGGACTGTCGGGGTATGTGCTCTATCACAAACTGCTGACGGGCATGGCCGTCCCCGGCTGGGCGTCGACCACGATCGTGGCCGCGTTCTTCGGCGCGCTCAACGCCCTCGGCATCGGCATACTCGGTGAGTACGCGATTCGCATCTACGACCAGGTCCGGGCAAGGCCCGGCTACATCGTGGATCGCGTGACGAACGGCAGTCGCCGTGAACCGAAGCAGTCCGACGAACTGCTGGACTGGCTGGCGGAGAACGTGGTGACTGCGAACGATGAGTCGGACGCCGTCGCGGAACTCGCCAAGTAGCAGAATTCGCAAGAATTCAGCCGCACGAGATACTACCTGCCGATATGCAGACGCAGTTCCAGGATCAGTCAGACGGCTCTCGCCAATCACGATGGATCTGGTATCGTGATTCGAAACCCGGGAGATTTCGTCTCGTGGAAGTTCCTACATTGGCAGGGCCCACTTCGACCAATTGGCACAATGGTTCAATCGACTCCTCGCGACGCCCTTTTCTTTGCGAGAGAATTTGCGAAGGGCTTTATGCTCGTCGTTCTGATTGGGTGCACCGACCCCATTATCGATGTCAGCCCAATACCACGTGCGTATACAGGAGAGGACGCTCGCACACGAATTCCGGCGAACCTGCCTGATTCGTCGTCTGATTTCTATGTATTTGACGCAGGTAACTTCGGCGGATCCATCTTTTACGCCTCGTTCTCCTGTGCAAGCCTCGAGGATAGCTGGGCCGCGGTCGCAGCGCTTGGCGCGCCAAGCGAAGACGAGTTTGAGAAAGCGATTCGCTCCGAGTATGCCGTCAACATCGAAGGACCAGGATTCTATTGGCCCGAACAGGACACCGACTCCTGGCGGTTTGACACAGGCGTGGAAGGGTATTCCTACGAATCTGCTCGAGGCGATCGACGAATGGAATTCTGGGCGATCGACGTCGATGCGAAACGAGTGTACTACCATAGCGAGTCTGGGGGATTTCCCACTGATCCACCCCAAGACGAGTTTCGCAAACAATTGGATGACCAGGGCATGTGAACGGAATCTACCGGTGGCCAGCCTGAGAAGGCCGGGCTACGGTAGCGCGCGTCACTTCGCCTTGACCGTCACTTCTTCCTGGACGACGGCCTCCTCGGCGGCGATATCGGGATGCCGTTCGCGGATGCCGGCGTAGCCGTTGGCGTGCAGTTCGTTCGCCAACGCGGCATCGCCCGTCTCGACGATCTTGCCGGCCAGCATCACATGCGTGAACTGCGGAATGTTGAACTCCAGCAAGCGCTCGTGGTGCGTAATGAACAGCACCCCCAAATGCGGGCCTGAGAGCTGCTTGAGTCCTTCGCTCACCACAACCTCAACGCGTGCTGACGGCAAACTGATCCAGGAACCCTTTCAGAGGCGTGCTGCGGACGGGGTGTTGCAGCTTGCGGACGGCCTTGGCTTCGATCTGGCGGATGCGCTCGCGGGTGACGTTGAAGATGCGGCCCACCTCTTCGAGCGTGTAGGTGTAGCCGTCGCCGAGACCGTAGCGCAGGCGGATGATTTCGCGCTCGCGATAAGTGAGCGTGGTGAGCACCTGGTCGATCTGGTCCCGCAAGAGTTCCGAGGCGGCCGCGGTGGACGGATTGACTTCGGTGTCGTCGGCGATGAAGTCCGATATCGAACTGTCTTGACGCTCACTCAGAGGACGGTCGAGGCTGATGGGAGCATCGGCCACATCGAGCAGCCGGCGTGCATCTTCCAGCGGGACGTTCGCGCGGTCGGCAATCTCCATCATGGTCGGCCGTCGGCCGTGTTCCTGCTCGAGTTCGCGATCGATGCGGCGCAAACGTGAGACCAGTTCGATCATGTGCACGGGTATGCGAATCACGCGGGCCTGGTCGGCGATCGCGCGCGTGATGGCCTGCCGAATCCACCACGTCGCGTAGGTCGAGAACTTGTAGCCGCGACGGTATTCGTACTTGTCGACCGCCCGCATCAGGCCGGTGTTTCCTTCCTGAATCAGGTCGAGGAAGCTCAGGCCGCGGTTGCGGTATTTCTTCGCGATCGAGACCACGAGCCGCAGGTTGGCTGCGGAGAGATCGCTCATCGATTGCTCGTAGGCGGCGAGCCGCTTCTTGAGCACGCTGAACTTGGCCGCCAGCGATTGCGGCGTTTCGCGAGTGAGCTGCATCAGATCGAGCAGTTCGGCCTGATGGTTGGCCAGGTCTTCCTTGTTCGATCTTGATTCGTGCTGCGACAAGCGCTTGTCGAGTGCGCACATCCGTCGGCTCATCTGCTCGAGCCGGCGCATCAGGGGCAACAATCGCTGAGTGCGCAGGCTCATCTCTTCCAGCAGCGTGGCCACTTTGCGGCGTCGCCGACGGAGGATGCGTTGGGCATCGTCACGTTCAGATTGCGGGCGCGATGGATCGGTCGCTTTCGTATAGTCGCGAGCGTTCTTTTCGAGCAGCAGTTCGAGCGTGCGCAGATTGTGCGGCATGCGCCCCAGAATCTGCTCGCGGTCGAGACCTTCGGTGAGCGACACCTTGACGGTGCGGTCGAAGGGGAGCTTGCCCTCCTGCACCTTGCTCAGCACCTCGAACGCGGTCTTGGCGACGAAGTCGCACTCGAACAAGCCGCGGCGAAACTGCTTGCGGGTGATTTCGATCATCTTTGCCTGCGCAATCTCTTCATCCTTGGTGAGCAGGCGATACTCGCCCATCTGCGTCAGGTAGAGCCGGAGTGGGTCGTCGAAGCGACCCATCTGGTCCCGCATTGGTGAGCGCTGACGGCGCGGAGCATCTGCGTCGACTTCTTCGTCGGTTTCTTCGCACATCAGCATGGGCTTCGGCGACGACTTGCGTGCCGACTCCTTGCCGGGATTGCGCGCGGCTTGCGCCGAAGGCTTAGACGGCTTGGGTGGCGGCGGAGCCTTCTGCTCGTCGCGGATCTCCAGACCGGTTTCCTCGATCGATTCGATCAGGTCATCGAGCCGATCGGGATTGACATCCTCATCGGGCAGATACTCGTTAACCTGCGCGAACGTCAGGAAACCCTGCCGCTTGCCGAGCTTGATCAATTCCTGAAGTGCCTGATCGAAGTGCTGCACGATGCGTCTCCAATTCCACGAGGTTCGTCAAGTGTTCGCTGTCAGGTCTGCAACGTCGAGTTCAATTCATGGAAAAACTTCATGCCGCGTCGGTCGGCGGGTCGGCATTCCCCGCGGCCCGACGTCGGTGAAATGCTTCAGCCTGCTTCAGTAATTCTTCCGCACGCGAGTCGATCGTGCCCGAGGATTCGCCCCCCACTCGCAATTCCTTGGCGATTCCCGCATGTTTTCGACCATCCTTGAGCAGACTGATGCGTTCGATCGCCTGCCGTACAAAAATGGGACACCCTTGGCTGTCGGCACCCAGTTCCTGCATTTTTTGTTCCAAATCCTTCGATCGGGCGGAAGAGTCGAACCAGACCGCCAAAGTCTTCAACACCGGGTCTTCGAGTGAATTCAGCAAGTCGTCGATGAGTTCGCGATCTGATGCCGCAGCGAGCGACTTGATCGATTGCCACAGTCCCCACATTCCCGGATGCCGAAACGGCTCGCTCAGTTCGCGGGCTACCCAGGCAATCCCATTTCGGCTAACAAACAAAGCCTCGACGAGATCGCGTTCGAGCCGTTCTTCGTGCGTGAAACGTCCCTGATACAGCCGATCGTTCGCTGTCTTGATGACGGCTTCGATGCTGTTGGGGTCTTCCGTCACTGCGGCGCTCTGAGTCGTGCGAGGACGCGCGGTTTGCGCCGGACTGCGAAGTTGACGGTATCGATCGCGGAGAGTGGCTTCCGCGATGCCCATCCGTTCGGCGAGACGCGCGATCAAGAAGCCTTCGCGAATCGTGCCGAGGTTCTGCGGAACGCTCTCCAACAGTCGGAGCATTTCGTCCACGATGCGCTGTTTCGCATCCACCGATTGTCGGCCATGGCGCGCTTCGAGGATCTCTCGTTTGAAGTCCCAGGCTTCCGGGGCGCCGGCGATCAGTCCGGCGAAGAATTCCGCGCCGCGCTGTGAGATGGCGTCCGCGGGATCGAGGCCGTCGGGAAGGGTCACGATACGCAGATCGATCTCCTGGGGGAGCAACCGCTCGATGGCGCGCTCGGCTGCCTTGATGCCGGCATCGTCCCCATCATAGACGAGCACGACCTTGGGGGCGAACCGACGCAGCAGTGTGACCTGCTGTTCGGTCATGGCCGTCCCCATGGTGCCGACGACGTTCGTGAATCCAGCCTGATGCAGCGCCATGCAGTCAGTATACCCTTCGACGACGAGCGTTTCGTTGCGCTGCCCGATGGCGGGACGCGCCTGGTCCAGACCAAAGAGTATCCGACTTTTTTTGAAGACCAGCGACTCGTGCCCGTTGAAGTACTTGGGATTCTGGTGTTTCGCGTCCGGGAGCACGCGTCCGGAAAAAGAAACCGGTTGTCCGCGTTCATTGCGGATTGGAAACACGACGCGTCCTACGAACTCATCGCGATAACCCGCACCATTCTCGCGCCGTGCCACGACTTTAGCGGCTTCGAGAGTTGCCAAATCGAAAACACCCTGCGCCTGATTCAGCGTCCAATCCCACTCTTCGGGGTGAAAACCCACCTTGTAGGCTTCGATCGTGCGTCGCTCGAAGCCGCGACCCTTGAGATAGTCTCTGCCGGCGGCAGCCTTCGAGGAGGTCATCAATTCCTTATGGAACACGCCCTCGAGCCATTGCACGGCATTCATCAGCGTGGCGCGTTCGGCTGTGCCGCCGGCCTCGCGCCGCAGTGTCTTGGGGACTTCGAGATTGGCCCTGCGGGCCAGAGATTCCAGGGCATCGCGAAAGCCGAGGCTCTCGCTCTTCATCACGAAGGTAAAGCAGTCGCCCCCTTCGTTGCAGACCCAGCAGCGATACGTCTGGCGGTCGGGATAGACGCAGAATGAGGGATTGTGGTCGTCGTGAAACGGACACAGTCCCATGTACTCGCGGCCACCGCGTTTGGGAGTCAATCTGACCGACTCGCTGACCAAGCCAACAATATCGGTCTGGCCGCGAACGCGTTCGCGGAAATCTTGACTCTCATCAAATGGCACTGCCGTCTCCACGACAAAGCAAAAGCGATCCCGCTGCTTCCGCCGGGGTGCTGCTCACTAGGGTCAATCGGGATGATTATGACGAATGTAACGCCGACCGACATCCGCCCGCATCTCTGGCGATTTCCGAAGCTGTGACAAGTGGGCGATTGTTTCGTTCGACTTCGAAGCGACCGCCAGCGGGCGTCGAGATGATTCTACGACGCAGGGGTGCGGGGTCAAGGAAACCGCGAGGCGATTGAGTCGATGGAGTTCGCCGTAACTGATTGAACTGCAATCCGTTTACAACCACGGGATCGAAGCGCGTCGACTGAGCTCACCCAAGTGTCGCTGCACGCAGAGCGGCCCCAATCGTTCAAGTACTCGCGCCCCCTCGTAGCGAAAGACACTTGGAGTGCGAGAATCGCCAATCGACCGAGCTGGTGGTGGTGGTGCACTTTGAAGGTGTCTACCACCCACCGAGTTTGCGGGTTATGCGGGGTTTAGCGTTCAGCCGGACGGATGCTGGAACCGATAATCGACTACGGGGAGGTGCGCTGCATCTCGTGGGGGGTTGCTTCGGGGGCAAACGTGGAAAGCACGCCGTTTCGTGTCGCGTTCTGGGGGCTGATCGCAGGCTTCGGCCTGACGGTTGCCCTTGCCGCCACCGATCCGGAAGAGATTCGCCTCGCTCTCGACACTCCGGCGCCTGCCGGAATCGACTCGATGGATGCAAGCACGCTGCTGGCAGAGAGCACTGATTCATCGGAACTCGAAGCGACTGCCGAGGCGGGGATTGAATCGCCTGCCGCGATCGCCAGCGCACCCGCCGAAACATCAGCGGAGAGCGTATCTCCCGTCTTCGTCGATGTTCCGACCGTTGCCGACAATCGGCTCGCGCTCGATCCCGAGCGGCCACTGATCGTGCCACCCTTCGAATCGATCAGCCGGCCGGTTCCATCGCCACCTGAGGTTGCGGAACACCCGATCGTCGATGTGGAAGGCTCTGAAATTACGGGAGTTCCCATCGAAGTCGAGATGGACGGCGATCAGCCGCGGATTCATATCGTGGTCCAACCGCTGCGCGAAAGGGAGTTTGTCGAACTGCCGGCTCCGCCAGTTCTGGCACAAACGGAGATTGAATCATCGATCGTTCGTGGACCACAGCTCGCACCGCTGATGATTGATGCGATCGCTTCGCCGCAGGCATCGCTGCTGGGGCAACTTGTCGGGGATGATGAACCGACAGTCACGCCACAGCCGGCTGCCGCGACGGAAGCCCTCGACGAACTCAAGGCAACATTCGAGACCGAACTCAGTTCGTTGCGCGACGAGATACAGTCATTCGCGACGAACAGCAGCCTGGACGCCAGACTGGCCGACATCCTGGAAGCTCAACAGCAGCTCGACAAGGATCGCGTGATTCACGAAATCAACCTGCTGCGGACGGAACTCGAACAGATGCAGCAGGCCGAAGGCGCGGCGGAGGCAGCAGAATTGGCGGAAGTCACCGAGGAACCACCGCCAACCGTGGTGATCACTCCCTCGACATTGCAGCCGGGCAAGATTGATGTCGAATTGAACTCGGTCCCCGCGGCCGAGGCATTCGCCCGACTGGGGCGTGAGGCGGGCCAAAACCTGCTCACGAGCGATGCAATCGAAGGCAACTTGACGGCCAGGCTGCAGGGCGTGGTGGCCTGGGAAGCGATCCTCGCGCTGGCACATTCCCGGGACTGCCAGATCATCAACGATGCAGGATACCTGGTGGTGGTACCGAAGGTGGAACCCGAAGGCTCTCCGGACGGCGAACTCTATTCGCAGCTTTTGTTTCCGTCCCATCTGGCAGCCGAGGAAGTCACCTCAATCCTGCAGCCGCTCCTAACGCCGGGAGTTGGACGGATTTCCTGCACGCACGGCGAACATCCGCAATCGATCGCCAGAACGCAAGCCGTTTTAATAGTCGACCGGTCGGGAGTGATCGATCGCGCCCGATCGATCCTGGCCGACATCGATCGCCCCCCGCGAACTCTTCAGATTACCGCCCAGATCATGCTCGTGAGGCGGGAAGGGGCGTTTCGCGACGGAGTGCTGGCGGCGATCCGTCGCGGCGATATGAATCTGCCGGCGGGGATGACTCCGCAAATGCACTGCGACGCAACCGGCTACTGCGATACAGCTTCGCTCGCCGTTCCGGTGGAGGAATTTTGCCGACGACTGCAAACGATCACCGATGCCGAGACAGTGGCTTCGCCTTGCCTGCAGGTGCTGGATCGGCATGTCGGTAATATTTCGCTCACCGAAGAGGAGTGCCGACAGGGATTCATTCTTCGGACTGCCGGACATCGCAATTGGGAGATTTTCGGCGGATCGAGTCTTGCGGTTCGTCCGACGATTGCCGGTGATGGGATGATTCACCTGGAAATCTCTCCTGGTGGGAGCCTGGACGTTTCCCGTGGCAATCAGTCTCACGAAACCTCTGCGGCGCTTGCGACGAGCGTTCTGATACCCAATGGTGGATCCCTGGTGATCGGCGAGATTTCTCAGGACTCCCGCCAGGAACGACCTGGAGTGAGCGGGTTTCTGCGGCCGCTGCGGCAATGGATTCCCGGTGGATCGGCCGGCGTCGATGCAACAACGGAATTCGTAGTCGTCGTTTCGGCGTGCATCCTGCATTGAAGCAGGCAGGCCGATCGAGTCTCGGCACGACCCGCACAACCCGCGTGATCCGCATCGGCTTGCGCCCCTTCGCCTTGCGAACGTCGGGCGCAACGTCGGGCTGAGGCGAGACAAGGGCTGGGTTTGGATCAAACAACTGCCCGGCAGTGCCGAAGAATCGAAGGAGATTCTCCGCCGCAGGGACGCCATGCTTCGAATTCGCTATCTGTACGCCGAGCCGCTGCCTCCGGCACCGAAGCTATCGATTCCCTGCGTCCCGGCGAGCGATTTCGTCAGCCGTCATCTGGAGCGGGTGGGGAACACGATCGAGGACTTTGGCCTGCGCCGTGAGTTGCTGAGTTCATCGAGCCGGCTCGCGGAAGCAGGTTGCGAAGCGGGGCGTTAGTTTCCGAAACGCTTCAATTTCGCCGCGCACGCTCGAGTCTTAGCGCAAAAAAGATGACCCCTCCTTGTGGGGAGGGGTCAAAAGGATCCGGCGATGACCTACTTTCGCACCTTTCGGCACTATCATCGGCTCCAGCAGCTTAACGGTCGTGTTCGGGATGGGAACGAGTGTTTCCTGCAGGATGTGGTCACCGGAAATCGTCGTGCGGCCGGTAAGGACCGCACGACGCGGTATATACAAAAGGTGAAAGCAAGCGGGTGATACTGCCTCGGAGTGAAATCAATTGAATTGGCCAGAGAACGAAAATGGCCAAGTGTTCGTCCATTAGTACTGGTCAGCTGAAATCGTTACCGATCTTACACTTCCAGCCTATCGACCTGGTGGTCTTCCAGGGGACTCAACGAAACCTTATCTTGGGAGGGGCTTCGTGCTTAGATGCTTTCAGCACTTATCCTCGCCGTACTTAGCTACCCTGCGCTGCCACGGGCGTGACAACAGGCACACCAGAGGTACGTCCCTCTAAATCCTCTCGTACTAAAGAGAAAATCCCTCAAGTTTCGTACGCCCACAGTAGATAGGGACCGACCTGTCTCACGACGGTCTAAACCCAGCTCACGTACCACTTTAATCGGCGAACAGCCGAACCCTTGGGAGCTTCTTCACCCCCAGGATGTGATGAGCCGACATCGAGGTGCCAAACCCCGCCGCCGCTATGGACGCTCGGGCG
>JANNSB010000805.1:0-4952 GCA_031402175.1 Planctomycetaceae bacterium | reverse complement strand
GAAACTACTGCCCCACCTGGCCACATGGCATTGTCATCGACGATGCCGATCAGGACGGCATACTGGACTTGTATTTGTCGCAGTCCAATTCCTACGAGCATTGGACCGGACCGCAGCAGAGCACCGACAGCGCGGAGATGTATCGCCGGCTGATGCTGGACCTTCTCGGACGCCCACCGACAGCCGAGGAGATGCAAAGTCTGCACGAGCGAGAGGAGACGATGCGCCGCGAACTGATGGAAAGCGTGGCCGAAGAACTCCTGAAACAGCTTCAATCCCAGGGAGAGTCGGAAGCGATTCAGGAGCGGATTGAGGCCTGGCGGCGGTTGACGGAATCGATCGGTGAGCCGACCAGCGATCCGGAGGCCGTCAACGAACTGTGGAGGCAATTGATCGCTGACCCGCCGGTCGATGCGCCGGTTGAACCGGCTGTTGGTCCTGAAGCGGAGCCTCGCGACGACATGTCGGAGTACGAGCCGCAGTACCGTAGTGAACTGCATGGGAATGTCGGAACCGCCCTGTCGGAGTTTGACGCCCTGGCGCGGTGGACGGGCGGCGACCCGCACTATCCGCGTTCATCGGGCCTGTTTCCCGCCAGCGTCGAGCAGCCGCGCGGTTTGTGGCAGATCGAAACCGTCAATCCGCGCGGGCCAATCATCGGCCTCGAACTGAGCTCGAACGGCCGGTTCCTGGCGATGGCGAACAGCGGCGTCGTGCGGATCTACGACTTCGACAGCCTGTTGTCGGGTTACTCTTCGACATCCGGCATGCAGCAGATCTTCGCCGGCATTCCGTTCTACAATACTCGCGCGCCGCTGGCGTGGGAGCCGGGAGCCGACACGGTAGACGGCGGCTGGCTCGCCGCCGGCACCTGCGAGGGTACCGTGCGCCTGCTAAAGTTCGACGGCACCCTCGGCCCCGTGCTGCAGACCGACGACCCGATCGTGGTCGGCGTCTGCTGGAGTCCCGACGGCATGTTCCTCGCGGCAGCCGGCTATCACGGGCAGGTTACGATCTGGGACCGCACCTGGCAGCGAGTGCATGAGTTTCGTTCTGACGCCTGGCTGTCTTCGATCGATTGGAAACCGGATGGCACGCAGATCCTCGTCAGCAATCTCAGCCACGGCCTCGAAATCTGGACGCCGGATGGCACGCGAGTCAGGACGATCGAGACGCCGGCGGAGAAGAATGAACTAGCGAGGTGGAGCCCTAATGGCACTCTCATCGCTTCAACTTCGAGCGATCCAATTGGCGCGATCGCCGTCCCCACGGAACCTACCCCAGAGAGCAACGGCTTGCCCGAAATCTGGTCATCGGACAATGGCGGCAAGTATTGGGTGTGGACGCCCGAAGGAGAGCTTCAAGACACCAATGCACTGGGACTGGAGATTCGCGACCTGCAATGGAGATCGACCGATGCAGGCAGCAAACTCTACGTTCTCTCGGACGCACAATTGCTGCAAGTCGAGGGCGGCTCCTACCAACTCGATTCGCTGCCTACGGAGCAGAATGTCACGGCAATCGCATTTCGTGATGATCGTTCCCTGGCATACGGTGACGCCGCCGGCAACCTCTATCTGATGCGTGCCGGGTCCACGCGACTCGCCAAGATCACCGGCACCGTCGGTGAATTCACATCAATCGATGCCAGCCCCTACGGTGATCTGATCGCAATCACCGGCGAATCGAGCGACGGCACCGGCTTTGTCACACTCATCAATGCGTCAGGCGAGATTGAAACGCACCTGCGACTGCCCGCGCGGGTTAAGGAAGTCACCTGGAGTCCCGACGGCCTGTGGTTCGTCCCGGTGCTCGATGGAGAGCCGACTCGCATCTGGAAGCGGGACGGCACTCGCCTGGGCGATCTCGGTCCGGCAGACTTCGACCACATCGCGTGGCAACCATCGACCATCGAACTGATGGGATCCGAGGGCAACTTCATCGCCGCGGCCTCGGGGAACCAGCGGCTCGTCTTCACGGTCACCGATCGCGGTGAAGGAATTGACCCGATGACGCTCGATTCCGCCGGCGAAGTCACCTGTCTGACGTGGAACCCCCGCGGCAACCTTTTCTTCACCGGTTCTGCCGAGGGCGTCGTGGTGGGATGCAATAACAGTTCTTCCAGCGACGACCCGCCGCATGGATCGCCAGTGCAATTCATGGCTTGGTCGCCCGATGGCGCACTGCTTGCGACGGCCTGCGGCCCAGACAGTGAAGACGCAACGGTGCGCTTCTGGAACTTCAAGGACGACATTCTGGCGGACAGCGGCATCGTCCTCACCAGCGACGTACCCGTCACCGCACTCGCCTGGAGCCCCGACGGCAAGACATTGCTCGTCACTCGCGGTGACAACTCACTCGGCCTGTACTCAGCCGAGGGGCAACTCATCTCGACACAGATGCTGTTCGGCGTCATGGCGCACGATGCCGCGTGGGATCCGCAGGACAACCGTTTCGCCATCGGCACCAGCAGCGGGGCGGTCGAGATAATGCGACCTGACGGCACGGTCGAGTTCACGCTCTGGGGGCATACGGGCCGTGTCACCGACATCGAATGGAGTCCCACCGGCGATCGGCTTACCGCCATCGCCGAAGACGGCACCGCACGATGCTGGAATGCATCGACCGGAGAAACACTGTGGGTCTACGTCCCCGCCGGGCCGGAAGAGGCGATCACGCTGCGGCCCGACGGCGTGCTCCTCAGCAGGCTCGATGGCACGCCTGATTCGGCCTTCGTCTTCGTCGGCGGCACGGATGAAAAACGGGAGTTGCACGAGGCCCAGTTCGGCCCGGAGGAGATGGTCTGGGATGCCATTGAAGTGGAGTAGTTGGCATCGCGTCGTAACGGGGATAGTCCGCGGATGACGCGGATTTGACGGATCCCTGCGGATCAGAGGGATCTGCTCTGACATTTCAGATCCGCGACAACAAGCGTCATCCACGAAATCAGCGGCCTATCGCGCGCTGCTACTGCTGACGCTTTCACGTTGGTGTATATCGGCAGTGACCCGCGGTTAGGGTAAAAATAGATCCAATTGCTTGATTTCGCCTGCTCTGGTGCGACACCTCGACGCAGGCAATGAGCGTCGGCGTATATCACTGCTGTCGATGTGACCGGAGCAGGGTCGAGCAAAGAAGTTCAACTCTCTGGATTTCCGTGCCGGGCTGTTCGCACCGACTGGTGTCACTGACTACCTGTTCGAGTCCACTTCCGTCTACATTCGCGATGCCGCCGCGACGGATTCTTCAACTGGAACAGGAGAGACCTAATGAAAATAAATCAGCCGGATGCCAGACGAATTCGCCAACGCGGTTGGTTGTGTCTCGCAATCGTCATAACGGCGTGCCTGTTGCCGGCTCTGGCAGCCGCCGATGATTCACAGCAGCCGGTAACGCCGCGGACTGCGGAACTCCTGCGCACAGGCGGAGGACCGGTGCGGATCGTCTGCTTCGGTGACAGCGTCACAGGCGTGTACTACCACACGGGCAGTCGGCGGGCGTACACGGACATGTTGGGGATCGGGATCGAGCGCGTGTTCCCGCAGGCCGACGTGACGATGGTCAATGCCGGAATCAGCGGCCACACCACACATGACGCGCTCGCGCGGATTGACAGGGACGTTCTGGCACACGAACCAACACTGGTGACCGTGATGTTCGGTCTCAATGACATGACCCGAGTGTCGCTCGAAGAGTACCGTACCAATCTCAAAACCATCATCGATAAGGTACGCGGTGTTGGAGCGGAAGTGGTTTTATGCACTCCCAATGCGGTGATCGACACAACCGACAGGCCGACGACAAGGCTCATGGAATACTGTGATGTCGTGCGAGCCGTTGGCCGCGAAACCGGTGTACCCGTGTGCGATTGTTACCAAGCCGGCGATGAATGGCGGGAGCGGGATGCGCTCGGGTGGCGGCTCAGTATGAGCGACGAAATCCATCCGAACATGGACGGGCACCAGCATATTGCCGAGTTGTTGACTGAAGCGATCACGGGCCGGCAGGTTTCTCTTGCGGATGTGGGGCCGCCGGTTCCGGCGTTGCCGCACAGTCTGCAGTTGCTCAAGGAGGGGGAACCGTTAAAAGTGCTAGCCATGACTCCCCTGGACGAAATGGTTGTCCCGGCCGTTACGCAGATTTTCCCCGACGCCCGACTGGAAGTGACAGCCTGGGACACCGACAGCAAATCGCTGACAGAACTGATGCAGTCCGCTCAGCAAACTGTGCGGAGCATGCAGCCGGATCTGGTTGTGCTGTGTATCCCGCGCGCGGCTCTGCCTGCTGACGAGGAAGAGTTGATTCATGCATACTCGTGGACCATGAACTACTCACTGGCATTCGGGCCGGGGGGATGGGACTGCCTGGTGATTGAAGCGGACGTCGTCGATCCGTTGCCACAGCCGGCTGAGAGCGATGTTCTGACAAGCCAGCTTGTCGGCGCTCAGGATCTCCCACGAATCGTTCGTGAACCAGGCGATGAATCGACGGCGATGGAGATTCTCTCGCGGTGGCTCGCGCGACAACTGCAGTGACCTTGTTGGTCATCCGTCGTACGAATCGTCGTCCTCTTCTTCCTCAACCGTCAATTCACGGGGCGTCAATCATCGCCTGTATCGAGCCTGGCGCCGTGACGAAGCGCCAGCTTGCCAAACTTCTCCGTGATTTGATCTGCCACTCGATCGAGTTCCTGGTGGCTCTCGCGCTCGGGCCGATCGAACAGTTGCGGCTGTGACATGCCGGAGTCACTCAGATGATTGACGCCGAACCCCAGAAGTCGGACTGGTGGATGGCGCGGAGGCAGGCGTCTTGTCAGCAGCTCGATACCTGCGTCGAGCAACTCCTGGGTAATGCTGGTCGACTCCGCCAGCGTAAGCGATCGGGTAATCGTCTTGAAGTCCGCGAACCGCACTTTCAGCTCGACGGTCCGGCCCCGGAGGTTGTGTTGCCGC
>JANNSB010000804.1:0-7265 GCA_031402175.1 Planctomycetaceae bacterium | reverse complement strand
CGATCTTGAACGCCATGCCGCTGGTCGAAGTCACGACCGACATGTCTCCCTTGCCATCCTGACACGCCAGATGCACGGTCCCCGTCGGCCGTTCGACCGCCTGCGTTCGCTGAAAGCCGCTGGGAGTGGATTCCTTCAGCTCGGCCGGCACGCGCCGATCGAGCTTGAAGAATCTGACCACGGCGGGATCGAGCGTGGAAATGTCGGGAGCGATCCAGTCATCCTTTGCGCCGCGAGTCTGTCGCCAGTAAAGCCAGATCCGTCGCGCCTGTTCGGTGAGCAACGAAGGCTCCGACAGGCCGTGAGCGCGGGCGAAGGCGTCGGCTCCCGAACCAATCAGAAACGTGTGGTTCGACTGTTCCAACACCAGTTTCGCGAGCCGCGAAACGTAGCGAGTCGCCGTGACGCCGGCCACTGCTCCTGCCCGATGCGTCGGGCCGTGCATCACGGCAGCATCGAGTTCGACCGCACCGTCTTCGTTGGGCAGGCCGCCGTAGCCGACGGTGTTGTCGTGCGGGTCGTCTTCGATCCGTTCGACGCCGGCAATCAGGGCGGCCAGTGTATCGATCCCCTGCTGCTGCAGCGTGCAGGCGAGTTCAATGCCCCGCAGACCATTGGAAGAGCCGATGGCGAGCGGGCGTGGCATGTACGCGAAACCTGCTGCTATGAAATCGTCGAAGGGAAATGATCGTCGGTGAGCCGGCAAATGGAACGTGAGCGCCCGGCCTATGACGGATCGGCGTTCTCGGTCGAAGCTTCATCATCCGTCGCCGGCTCTGTCGTTGGCTCATCGGGCGCTGCGGGTGTTTCGGTCGCGCTGTCGGCCGCGGGCGTTTCGGCACTTTCGGGAGTTTCAGTCGGTTCTGTCTCCGTCGGCGTCGCGACTGCATCGGCAGCATCACCTGTTGGCTCGGTCCCTTCGGTGGCTGCGTCGCTATCCGCCGGCGGTCCGAGATCCGGCCCTTCGGTGGTCTCGCCTGCTTCGTCAGTCGGCGGGTCTGCGGGTTGATCGCCTTCCGTCTCGGTTCCTACTGCATCGACATCGGTGTCGGCTGGTCCGATGAGGTCGTTCAGATCCAGACCGGCCGGCAGGTCGGGGCCGTCCATGGTTGGATCGAGGGACGGAATATTGAACCCGGGGAGTCCGGCGTGTGGGTCATCCTGCGGAAGAGGGCGATCGGCCGGAGCGGGATTCTGTGCGTGATACCACGCGTAGAATTCCTGGACCGCGGGGCTGTTGAGTTCCTCGACCCGGTATTCGGCCCACTGTCGAAAACGGCTGTCGGGAAAATCGTTGATAAGTTCTGTGTACGCGTCGATGGCGGGCTGAGTGTCCCCATCGCTTAATGCTTCGAGCGTACGGGCCAAGCCGTTGAGGGCACGCTCACGGGCTTCGGGCTCGGCGCTCGAGTTATTGAGCACGGCATCGAAAGCCTTGCGCGCCTTCTCCAGATCGCTGACGGCCACCGTTCGCGACGAAAACGACAACTCGACGCCGTTACGTAACAGGATCTCCCCGGCGTTCACCCAGGCCCACTGGGCCATCGTCGAGTCGGGATACTCCTGTGCCGCTTCGATGTATTGATTGGCGTTGCCCGTCTCGCAGCCTGTGTACGCCGCCCAGGCGTTTTTTTCCGAGGCACCGACTTTCTGGAAGAGCACCACCGCGATCACCGCGACGACGGCAATGCCCAGCAGTCCAAACAGAATGTGGTTCGCGTAGGGCTTGAGCTTTAGCGCCAAATCCCCCAGCCGATGCTCCAGGTCGTTTTCGGCCAGGTGATGTCGATGTTCACTCTTCATGACGATCCATCTCGAGGAATTCTGTGAGCGTGCAAAACGGAGAATTCCTCGCTGCCGTTCTGAACGTCCGTGCCAACCGCAGATGATAATCGCCCTGCCCGCTTCATGGAATGGCGAGACGCGGGGCGAGCATCGGATGCGAATTGACCGATCGTTGATCGCCTTCCCGGCGCGAATCCCGTGGGCCAGAACCGCCGAACCGAAAGCGGTAGCGTGCAGTCTGTTATGCCAGCGACCGCGGGTGGTCGCAGCGCGGCGGAAAACGATGGTTGCCAAGCCCCAGAGGCATTGCGATAATCCGCCCCCTACGGGACAGGTAGCTCAGCAGGTAGAGCACAGGACTGAAAATCCGACGATTTCGTCGAGGTTTTTTCCGATCAAGTCCTGATTCCAAAGAGTGTTGCGGCACCGAGGACTCTCTCTCTTGGTTTCCAGTTTTTCTGCAATCTCTGCGGGTTTCTCAACCCTTCCGGCCGCATCTGTATCAGATTGTGTTGCGCCTCATCGACATGAATTCTCGACTCGATGGTATCAGCAATCCCGTAAGGGATCCAATCTGAGATGATCAGGCCCGCAGTTCCTGAATCCTAGTCGTCGAGGTAGTCGGCGATTGGAATTGAGTGGTAGTACCAGGTGAGCGGTTCCTGCTTGCCGTCGAGGTATCCAGTGCGGAGACGCAGGCTGGCTCGCTCGGCGAGGTCTCGCAGAATGTGCACACTGTACTCCTGCTTGCCGTCGACATCGCTGGCAGCCAGGGCGACGGACAGGTCGACGTAGCCCGAACCGTCCTCCGTTTCATCATTGGGAATGTTGAGATCGACCGCCGTCAGCGGGGCCAGCCGTCCTGCGTCGGCGATAGTGAGAACGATCGTCACGCGGCCGGTGCCGTGGTCCGTCACCTCCACTGCATAGTCGAGTTCGAGTTCTGCTTTCGATTCGCCGAGTTCGAAACCGAGCGCCCAGGCGACGCCGGCGGTCACAAGCAGGGCGGCTAGAACCATGGCCGGCAATCGCAGTGTGCGCAGCGACATGAGAGGTTTCCTTGAGACTGGGTTGATGGAGCGTACCTGATAACGAATGGCGTGCCGGCTTGTTAGAGGAAGTTTGCCAGTTGCGGCGATGCCAGCAGCGAACTGTGGTGCGATCCATCCTCCGTTTGGAGCGAGCTCTTTTGAGGTGCCCCGGTGAGATCCTGAGACGCTCCAGCACGCGTTGTTGTCCGAGCTGGCGCCTTACCCTGCGCGCGGCTCGTGAGCGAGTTCTGGAGCCTGTAGCGCGCTCACAGCGCATGGTGAGGGCTGGGCCAATCAATCGAGGCAAAAGACAGTTGACGGACGACTGACCCGACATCAACTGTCCTACTGCGTCCCAGACGCCGACAGGCGGTAGGGGCGCCTTCTGGAATATTCTGGGATATCGGCAACAGCTACCGCATGACGACCATACGACTCATCATTTCCCCCAACGGGCAGACAGTCCTGGAAACTCGCGGGTTTGCCGGTGCGAGCTGCCGCGAGGCCAGCGAGTTTCTGGAGCAGGCCCTCGGCAGCACCATTCACGAAACGCTCACCAGCGAGTTCCACCAACCAGCTCAGACTGGGCAGCACGCCGTCGAATGCGGTTGATGTATCTCGATTGTGTTCGTTCCCTCTTCGTTGGTCCCTCATTCTTCCCTATGACCCTCATCGAACACCTCACTGAATACATCCATGCCTGCTTCACCGGCATCTGGATCGAATCCCGCGAGCATGCCGACGCCCTCGCGGAAATCACGACGCTCTGCCGGGCCCAACAGTGGGTGTTGACCCACTTGAACCTCGAACAGGGACTGGCGGTGGCCGGCCGCAACATCGCCGAGACTCCCACCAACGATCCCCTCGTCGGCCAGTGCCAGCAGATCGTTGGTGGTGTCTCACCCCAGGATCTGCGTCACGAACAGCCTCTCCGGCAGCGAATTGCCACGGAACTGAGTGCAGTCGCCTCCAACCTGGAAGGGTTGCTGGTCGACCGGCCCAGACGGAGAGTGCTGCGGCAGCCGCGTTGACAGGCGGGCGTTATCATAGGCTTGGGGTGCCTGTTGTCGGCCACATCACGTTGAGGAACACTGCATGAACCGTGAATCGACGCTACGAATGCCTGCGCAGGGCCGAACAGTTGCCGTTGTGGGAGATGTGTACCGCTTCCTTGCGACTGCCGCCGACACGGACGGCAAGTACGCCCTCTGGGAAGCCATCGTCCCGCCCGGCGGCGGGCCGCCGCCACACGTGCACAGCCGGGAAGAAGAAGGCTTCTTCATCCTCGAAGGGGAGATCACGTTTCTGATCGACGGCGAGCGGATCGTGGCGCGGGCCGGCATGTTCGCCAACATGCCGGTCGGCACGCCGCACAGTTTCAAGAACGAGAGCAGCCAACCAGCCAAGATGCTGATCTCGGTCGCTCCCGCGGGACTGGAACAGATGTTCTTTGAGTTCGGTGTGCCGCTGGTCGAGGGAGCCACAACGGCACTCCCTCCCAGCCAGGCAGAGATCGATAAGCTGCTCGAGATCGCTCCCAGGTACGGAATCGAAATCAGGTTGCCGAGCCACTGAGGCTGTGGAAGCAGCAGTTTACGGCAACTGCGCTGAGACGTCGGGAAGCGGAAGTGACTTATGAAGCCCCTCGCAAACTGGGGAGTCTCCGCAGGAACTTGTCGAGTCGTGCGAGGCCCGATGGGAAGTCCTGCATCCCCAACCCGAGTCGGAGATAGTTGTCGGGAATTCCCAAGGGTTGACCGGGGATCAGGAATAGTCGCTCGTCTTCCAGCGCCAACTGGCAGAGTTCGGTACTCGTCATGCCAGTGAACTGTTGGATGAGGGCCATGGTGCCTCCTTGTGGCCGCAACAGCGTCAACAGGCCATTCTGGCTTTCAGCGAATTCTGCGAGACGGCCGAGGTTGTCCAGGATCAGTCTTCGATTGCGGGCCAGAATCTCGGCTTTGCGCTCCAATGCATGGCAGGCGAGCCACTGGCAGGGAGTGTTGGTCATCTCGGTCGTGTAGAACCGATACTGTTTGATCTTCTGGGCGATCTCGGCAGATCTGGTTGCTGTCCAGCCGATTCGCAACCCGCCCAATCCGAAGGGTTTGGACAGTCCGGCCGCGGAAACCGCGTTGTCGTACAGGTCACACGCGGCCGGCAACGTCTGCTGCGGTGGCAGCTCCAGCAGCCGAAACGCCTCGTCGCTGAACAGCATCGCATCCGCCGCACGGGCAATCTCTGCAATCCTGCGAAACTCCGATTCCGAGAGCATCTGCCCGGACGGGTTGTGGGGGAAGTTGATGACGATCAACTTCGTCGACTGATCGCAAATCGCGGCCAGATCATCGACTGCAAACAAGAATGAGCGTGTGTCCCTGGGCCGCCACTCATGCATGGTGCAACCGGTGTGGCGGGCGATCGCGTGCAGGGACTGGAACAGCGGAGATTGCACGACAACATGGTCGTTGGGCGACAGCATCGCCCGCATGAACGTGTAGATGGCTTCGCTGGGGCCGTTCAAGATGTTGACGCCCTCGGGTTCGATCGTCGCGTACTGCTGGGCAATCAGACGACGCAGCTCCGGAATCCCCTCGAAGGGTCCATACCCCAGCGGCTGGTGGGCCATGCCCACCCATTCGGACTCAGCCACCAGGTCCCAGGCGGACGGGGACTGACAGCCCGAATGGCCCAGTGAGAGATCAAAGCGTCCTTCCGCCGTGGCGAACCAGTTGTCGAGGTCAAACAGCGGCAATGTCATGGTTCAACTCCGCGTGCTGTGAGTCCTGGACACGCCGTGACACAAGAACCAATGGGTGGGTTCGCGATGTCGGTATACCACTTAGAGGGCGCGGTCGGCGCGGAAGTTGAGTTGTTGTTTACTGATTTCCCCGGGGAAGTGGCCGCCCATCGCTCAGTGCTCCGAGATTGCGACCCCGGCCGAGCCACTCGTTGTGACGCGGATGTCGACGGCTATCACAGGCAATCGAAACAAGATGACGACCCGCGAACGCCACAGGTGCGGGCCAGCTCCCTGTGACTGCATCGCGAGTCGTCCATGACATGATCTCGGCTCGGCCAGCCACGTCAACCACGCTGGAATCAGATGTAATCCTCGCGCCCTGGCACCACGACTCACAGAGACATCCCATGCCCAAGTACCGCATCGAAGCGCTGGAGAAGTTCATTGTCCGCACCAAGTATTACGTCACCGCCGAAAGTCCCGAGCAGGCCGAAGAGCTCTGCCGCGACGGGAAAGTCGCGTACGACGACCAATCGATCGAGGAAGGAGACGAGGATTGGCTCGAAACCGTTTCGATCAACACCGTCCCGATGAGTCCTCCTGTCCCCGATCGCTAACCTCTAATACGTCTCCTCACACCCTATGCACCGATCCCCACGATACTTCAACCCCCTCTGCACTCTCCGCGACAAATCCGACGCAGGCACAAAGGCCGTCCCCATCACGGTGACGGCCAACTCCGACTGGCTCGCGATCCGCCCCCAGGACTATGGCGAGGCTGAGGCCGTTGACGGCTACGGTGAGCCGATCCTCATGGAGGTCTGGGAGGGAGAACTCCGTTTGCTCGTGGCCACCGACATCAACGATTCCGACAAGTCGGTGATCAGCCTGGAGGGAGCACGTGAAGATCGCCGCCGAGAGAGCCGACCCGTGGAGGTTACTCCGCCGCCGTTGCTGCCCGAGCACCGGGAACATCCCTGGCGAACGGTGGCCATTCAGATCACGGGTCCTGGCACCGCCGGCGCGCTCGCCCTGCAGCTCATCACCCACTCCCTCTGGTTTCGCTGCACGCCGCTGCCGAAGGATGAGTTCGAGTTTGCAGTCAAGGTGGAACACGCCGAGCGACTTATCGGTTGGGCCACAAACTGCTGTCGCGCCAGATGATGTCGGCCTGCACGGCCGGTCCGGCGAATCCGTCCACTTGATTCCAATTCTACAGAAGGAGTCCGTATGGGTGCCGAATTGCTCGGCTGGCTCGCCAAGGGCCCCCTGAAACTGCACGTGTCACGCAAGCACAAACGGCAGATCGTTCACCAGCTCTCGCAGATCGCCGACTGGTGGCGGAGCCTGGGAGAGGATGCCGAAACTGACTATGCGAAGCGGGTTGGCGAGTGCCCGATCCCGATTGCCCAGTCGCTGATTGAGGACGAGACCTGCTTCCAGCGGCTGATCGAGTGGCTCACCGAGGCCGATGGCGATGCGGCGCATTCGCCCAAGCAGCTGATCTCAATGCGGCTGAACAAGTTGCTCGACTGGCCACCCCATCATGGCACTGCTGCCTGGACTCAGGATCCGGATGATCCCAGCCAGGTCATCGTGTTTGCGGGAGAGTTGTCGTGGGGTGATCTCCCCACGAATTCTGGCTATCGGCATCTGCAGATGATGGGTCGGAATGGAGCGTATTATATAGAAACGATTCCGAAACC
>JANNSB010000803.1:0-1841 GCA_031402175.1 Planctomycetaceae bacterium | reverse complement strand
ATAATCTGATGCCGAGCGAATCGGCGGCCTGCTTGAGTTCGCCGAGCACCTGATTCAGATCTTCTCGCACCTCGCCGACCGATGGACAGATCAAGCCGGAGTTGATGCAGAGCTACGTCGAGATCAACACCAAGGTCTGCTCATCGGTCGGCGAGGTGCGAGAAGATCTGAATCAGGTGCTCGGCGAACTCAAGCAGGCCGCCGATTCGCTCGGCATCAGATTATTGTGGTCGGCCACCCATCCATTCGCCTCGTGGCGAGTGCAACAGGTCACGGAGAACGACAGATATCATCAGCTTGTCGATCTGATGCAGGATGTCGCCCGCAGGCTGGTGACGTTCGGTCTGCATGTCCACGTCGGAGTCGAGTCGGGGGACAAGGCGGTGATGATCTGCGACCGCATGCTGCGTCACCTGCCGCTCCTGCTGGCCCTGTCGGCCAACTCTCCGTTCTGGGAAGGGCGACCGACGGGGCTGCAGTCGAATCGCTCGATGATCATGGAAGGTCTGCCGACCGCCGGCCTGCCGCGACCGATGCGCAACTGGAGCGAATACACCTGGCTCATCAATCACCTGGTGGGCACGGGGTTCATCAACACGATTCGCGAAATCTGGTGGGACATTCGCCCGCATCATCAGTTCGGCACGGTCGAGATTCGAGTCTGCGACATTCCCAAGAATCTGGAAGACGTGCTGGCGCTGACGGCGTTGATTCAATCCCTCGTCGTCGCCATCTCGAAGGAAATCGATGAGGGAACCTACCAGTCGGAGTATCATCCGATGATGGTGCAGCAGAACAAGTGGCGAGCCGCGCGGTTCGGAGCCGGCGCCAAGCTCGTCAACACCAGCGACTACCGGCAATACACCGTGAGCCAGAGCATCGACCGCCTCGTGGATGAACTGCTGCCCACCGCCGAGCGACTCGGCTGCAGTAACGAACTCGAATCGGCCCGCAGGCTGCCCCACGCGACGGGCGCGCAACAGCAACTGGAGATCTACGAACGCACCTTCAGCCGCCGGGCCGTGGTGGAGGAGATGCTGCAGCGGCATGAGTGGCAACCGAGGTGAATGTCGATTCGTTGATAGGACACTCCATTATGGCAGCGATTCGCAGCACTTCTGCTCGTGATCGCGGTAGGGACCGCTGTTGCCGGCGGCCCCCGCACGGATCCGTACGTGAAGCATTACCTCCTACGGCTCTTGCCTTGAGTCGAGCGCGAAAACGGGCGTGTGGGTTGGGATGGAGGACGCGAGGGTGGGGGAGATCATGGGCGATGAGGCGAGCGAACCGGGACCACGGCCATGCAGCGCGGCCGGTTTGGCTGCGACGACGCAGGCTGTGGAGCCACGATTTCTTCACCTCGTCCACGAATTGCTGGAGGCGTTCCTGGTTGCCGGGGACGGTATGATCGTTCAGCCAGCCCTGGACCACTTTCCGCAACCAGCGTGCCGGTCCGCCGTGACCGCGTGCTCAGACGCATCACGCGGAACCAGCCCCAGCGTACGGGTCGAGGGCGAGGTGGGCGGCTAACCCTGACTCGTTGGACTCTTGCATGCCCTACTCCAAACCGGTTGATCCCGGCGCTTGCTGTGCCTCTCAAAAGCCGGTAACTCCCTCTCCCCCGCTGAACGTGAAACTCTGTCGTCGGCACCCCAGCGGGGGAGAGGGTTGGGGTGAAGGGCGCAGGCAGACGCAACTTCGGCCCCTCACCCCGGCCCTTGTATGTTGAAAGACGCGCTCTTGGAAGTTGAAGTACACACTGCCGTGGGGAAGGCTGCGGAGCGTAGCGGAGCAGGCTTCCCCACGGCGGCCGGCGACAGATCGATGGCCCTCGGGTCTGA
>JANNSB010000802.1:0-4171 GCA_031402175.1 Planctomycetaceae bacterium | reverse complement strand
CTGGAACCGTTTGCGGTTGCTGAACACCCCTCACGCCGCGATGATGAAGACTCGCGGCCCGAACTCTTTCCGGCAGCTCTTTTCCTTGGGACAAACCATGAATTACGCCGCCAGGCTTCTCGCCGTCTTCGGTTGTTTCTGCATATTGTCCGGGTGCAACCTGAGTGAAAGCGATGCCGAAGCGAACCCGGCCCCCATTTCGGTGGCGACGCCAGATGATTCAGACGATGCCGCGGCGTCCGTTGACGACGCCCCCGCCCCTTCGACGCATTCGCCTTCCCCCGCACCCATCGAAGAATCGGAGTCCACCGATGACATCGGTCCCGAACTGATCGCACAGGTGGATGAGGCGGTCGAGCCGGCGGCAGTTGAAACAGATGACGAATCCCCGATCGAAGTGGACTCGCAAGTTGCTGAGGCCGCAGCAGACGCTCAAGTCGCAGACACTGCAGCCGAGTCGCGATACACCTACAGCGAAGACCACGATCCCAACGGCATCGGCAAGTTCTACATGGGGCGCGAGATCGCGCAGGTGATGGGGCATCAGGGCATCGCCTGGCTCGAACGTCCCGAACGCGAAGAAGAAGAGCGACTCTCGTTGCTCATCGAATGTCTCGACATCGAGCCAGGCATCACAGTGGCCGACATCGGCGCGGGATCGGGAGTCATCACGACCCGCCTGTGCGATGCCGTGGGCGACGATGGCACCGTGGTGGCCGTCGACATCCAGCAAGAGATGCTCGACGCCTTGCAGCTCAAGTGCCACGAACTGGGCTACCGCAATGTCGAGCTTGTGCTGGGGACGGTTGAGTCGCCGCAACTCGCGGAAGGAACGCTCGATCTGATCATCCTGGTCGATGTCTATCACGAGTTCGATCACCCCTACGAAATGCTGCTGGAGATTTCGCGCTCACTGAAACCGGGAGGCAGAGTGGCCTTCGTCGAGTACCGCAAGGAAGATCTCACGGTGCCGATCAAGGAAGTGCACAAGATGGCCGAAGCCCAGGTGCGGCTGGAGGCCGAACAGCCGGAGTTCCAGTTGGAATTCGTCGAAACGATCAATGATCTTCCTCGGCAACATGTCATCGTGTTTCAGCGGATTCAGCCGACTGAAGAGCCATGAACATTCAAGCCTACTTCCGCCGGCGATCGCGGTTCCATTGGCCAATCACGCTGAGCGCGTCGCTGATGACGCTCAATGTGACGCTCATGGTCGGCTGGATCGTGCTGCTCGCGGGCTGGAATAGCTGGGTCGCGCTCACCATCGGCGTTGTGGCCTTTACCCTGATTCTCGCCGGCCTGTCGTTCTGGCTGGTGCTCAGTCTCAAGGAGATTCGGCTCAATCACCGCCAGGCGAATTTCGTCGACAGCGTCACGCACGAGCTCAAGTCGCCGATCGCCGCGCTGCAGCTCTATCTCGAAACGCTCAAACTGCGCACGCTCGATGAAACCCGCCGCACCGAATTTCACGACGTGATGGCGGCCGAGCTCACACGGCTCGATCGCCTCATCAGCCAATTGCTCGAAGTGGGCAGGCTCGACGATCTCGGCGAGAATGATCTTCCCGAAGACATCCCCCTGCCGGAATTGATCGCCCGCTGCGTCGACAACGCCTGCGCGCGTCACCGCATCGACACGGCCACGACGTTTACGGTGCATGCTCCCGCCATGTCGCTGAAAGCGCGGCGGATCGTGGTGGAACTCGTCTTCAATAATCTGTTCGAGAACGCGATCAAGTACGGGGGCGACCCGCCGCAGGTCGAAGTCGCGCTCTCTCCTATCGGAACGTCGCGCGTCCGTCTCAGCATCACGAACAACGGCCAAGGCGTGCCTGCCGCTGATCGCACCAAAATCTTTCAGATCTTCTACCGTGGCGGCAGCGAACTCGAACGCCGTACGAAAGGGACCGGACTGGGCCTCTACATCGTGCAGACTCTTGTCAAACGCATGCACGGCAAGATCTCCGTCCAAGACCGCTCCGACCGCGAATCGGGAGCCGTCTTCGTGCTCGAGCTTCCCGGTCGCGTGGACGCGGAGCCATCAGTATCAGAGGCACTTGCCCAGCGTTCGCGAATTGGACGAATGGAAGTGGAGAACGACTCGCCCGCCGTCACAGCGTCGTCGGCCGCCGGCAGGTAGCAGTACTCTGCACCGAACAAATCGTGCCAGTCAGAATCACAGGCCACCCAACCGCGAAGCTACATAAGAGGCGAGTCGGCGTCGTATCGTAGGAAATCGTGAGTGTTGTTGCCCCGCGACGCAGACAACCACTTATGCACAATCTGCTTCCTGATAGTACCTCACTCGTCGACCAGACTGCGTCACTCCGTAGACGGCGGCTCGGATGCGGGGAGCAGAGCTTGGAACTCGGGAAGGTCGCGGAGGACGGCGAGGTCGGGATCCTGCTGCATGTGCTCAAAGTCGCTCCATCCGGCGGCGATCGAGTCGCGGAGGCAGGCGAGGGCCAGATCGATGTATTCTTGCCGCTGAGCCTGCTGCTCGGGCGTCAGGTCTGATCCTTCGGCGGATCGAATCGCATTCGCGTACAGGGCGTATCCGCAGGCGGCGTTGTAGAGGTTTTCGGAGTTTTCGGCATCGAGTGAGCGCAACATCGCGGCCGATTGCGGGATTTCATCGAAACGGCCGACACGGGCGAGTTGGGCGATTCGTTCGGATAATTGAGATCGCGCTACGGGTCGGCTGATGAACATCTCCCATTCGTCGAGCAGTGAGGCGCCGACTTGGGCGGCTTCACGTTCGACTGTGTGCAGTTCGTTTGCCATGAATTCCCTATCCTGCTGCGACTGCACGACGTTCTGGCCGTTGGCTATCATCTTATCGAGAATGGAGAGCACCGTCGTGTAGTGCGTGATCGCGGCGTCGTAATCGAGCATTGCTGCCGCCACCTGGGCGATGTGGTAATGCGCCATCATCAGATCCTCCTGCGCCTGGGCACTGGTGGGATCCTGCCCCGCCAGCGACTCGCAGATGTCGAGTGACTGCTGAGAGAAACCGCGTGCTGCTGCGGTATCGCCAAGTTGCAAGCTCAAGTATCCCAGTTTGGCGTAGGAGATCATCAGATCACGCTGTGCCAGGGCACTGGTAGGATCCTGCGCCGCCAGAGACTCGCGGATGTCGAGCGACTGCTGATAGAACCCGAGGGCCTTTACAGTGTCATTGAGCTGCAGGCTCACAGTTCCCTGTCGGTCGTACGAGATGGACAGATCCCGCTGCGCTTGAGTATTGCTTGGATCGGCCGCCGCCAGACGCTCAGCGATATCAAGCGACTGCTGGAAGCACTCTTCGGCAGTTTCGATGTCGCCGAGTTGCAAGCTCGAGTATCCCAGTAGGTCGTACGAAGCGGACAGATCGCGCTGCGCCTGAGCATTGGTCGGATTGGCCGCCGCCAGTGCTTCGCAGATTCCGTTGTATTTTTGGAAGGTATTGCGTGCCGCCTCGGTCTCGCCAAGCTGCAGGCTCACGTGTCCCAGTTTATTGTAAGAGACCGACAGATCCCGCTGCGCCTGGGCATTGGTCGGATCCTGCGCCGCCAGCGATTCGCGGATGTCGTTGCACTGCTGGTAGACCCCGCGTGCCGCCACGCCGTCGCCGAGCTCCAGGTTCACGTCCCCCAGCCGCTCGTACGACACCGACAGATCTCGCAGTGCCTGCTCATTCGCCGGATCGGCCGCCGCGAGACGCTCGTCGATCTCGAGCGAATCTTCGTAGTACCCGCGGGCCGCCGCAGTGTCGCCGAGCAGCAGGCTCACATCCCCCAGATTGGTGCACGAGGCCGATAGAATTCGCTGCGTGTCGGCATTGGTCGGATCAGCTGCCGCCAAATCGGCGGCGATGTCGTGGGCACGAGAGTAAAACGATTCGGCCAGCGCAACCGCCGAGGGCTGGTTAGCCGAGAGCTCCGGCACTGGCCCCAATTCGTCGAGCGGAGACTCGTCCCGCTCCTCTCCGACGCCGAACTGCAGGATCACGTCCCCCATGTCCATGAGCGCCACCAGAGTATTGCGGTCGACCGTCGCCTGTTCCACGTACTCGGTCGCCACGTCCTCGAGTTTTTCCAGCGACGTCGTAAGTAGCCTGCGTCGCACTTCCCCGCCGCCCGGGAGGTCATCGAGTCCCCTTTGTACGTCGAAGATCACGCTCGTGAGCGTCG
>JANNSB010000801.1:0-6951 GCA_031402175.1 Planctomycetaceae bacterium | reverse complement strand
GTCGGCGCCTCCTCCCTGAAACTGATCCTGCCGTTCCAGGCAAGCAGCGACGGCATCGTGCACAATGTCCTCGGCAGTGGTTTGATCGACCCTCAGCTGATCAATCACGAACCCCAGCAGCTGACTCCGCATGCCCACGATGCGTTGGGTGAGTTCCATGGAACGAGGCTCCCGCCAGAGATGTCTACCAGCGCAGGATAATCGATCGGAAGCAGGTTATGAATGCAAGGCGTCGCTCACTCGCCCAAGCCGCCGAAGGTGGATGGCGCATCGGAGTGTTGGGACCAAAGCATAAATCGCGTCAACGCAAGCACGCCCGGGCGTACTCACCGAAGCTGGAATGGGCACTTGGCGTTTCAACCTGATGGCGACCCGAACGGAGTGACAGCTTCGAAAAATCATGAATGCGAGAGGGAACATGCTGTGGGTATCCGATCCCTCATTTTACTTGGCTTGATACACCAGAAGCCGCAGGGCATTGAGAACGACCAGGAGCGTCGAACCTTCATGAAGCAAGACGGCGGGGCCCAATCGCAGTCCGAGAACGGTCGCAGGAACCAGAAAGGCGACCATGCCGAGGCTTAGCCATAGATTCTGCCGAATAATGCGGCTCGTCTGTCGGCTGAGGCCGACCGCGAACGGGAGGTGGTTCAAGTCGTCCGCCATCAACGCCACATCGGCGGTTTCCAGTGCGACATCGGAACCGGCCGCGCCCATTGCAATCCCAACCGTGGCATGTGCCATCGCGGGAGCGTCGTTCACACCGTCGCCCACCATCGCCACGCCCTCTTGCGCGCCGAGCTTCTTGATCGCTTCGACTTTGTCGTCGGGCATCAAGTCACCCCAGGCTTCGTCGAGGCCGACTTCCTTGGCGACTGCGTTGGCGACCTGTTGATTGTCACCCGAGAGCATGATCATTCGCTTGATGCCAAGCTCTCTCAAGCGGGCAATCACGTTCTTGGCCGCTTCTCGCGGCGTGTCCATCATGCCCAATACACCGAGATAGTTGTCACCACGACGGACGATCATTGTTGTTCGACCGCTGCCCTTCAGGTTTTCGACAGACTGGCGCAAGGCATCCGGTAACGGCGGGCCGTCGACTTCGGCGAACAGGCTGTCTTTGCCGATGTAAACCGGCTGGCCGTCCACGATGGCTTTGACTCCGCGGCCGGTGATGCTCTGCACGTCGTGAGCTTGTAAGACCGAATCGCTCTTCAACCGTTCTTGACCGCCCAGCACCACGGCGGCGGCGAGAGGATGGTCGCTGAGACGCTCAACGGCAATCGCCACACGCAACAACTCGTCTTCCGCCACGTCGTTGAAACTGACGGCATCGGTCAGGCGTGGCTTACCTTCGGTCAATGTGCCGGTCTTATCGAACGCGATCGCGCCAACCGTTCCCAAGTTCTCCAGCGGCCCGCCACCTTTAATGAGCACTCCGCCGCGAGCCGCCCGAGCCACGCCGCTCAAGACCGCGCTTGGGGTCGAGATTGCCAAGGCACAGGGACTGGCCGCCACGAGCACCGCCATCGCGCGATAGAACGACACCGTGAAGTCTTCGGCTTTCACCACCCAAGCAAACAGCAGCAGGACGACAAACGTCAGCACTGCGGGAACGAAATAACGCTCGAACTTGTCGGCGAACCGTTGCGTGGGGGACTTTTGCGTTTCGGCCTCATTCACCATTTGGACCACGCGGGCGAGCGTGGATTCGCTGGCGAGTTTCGTGACCTGAATCTCCAGCGCACCACTTCCGTTGATGGTGCCGGCGAAAGCGCGGTATTGCGGATCGAGCCGATCAGGAGTCGCAGCCGCCCTCTGCGGATCATCGACGGCCCGCTTGTCCACGGGCACACTCTCGCCTGTAATCGGAGCCTGATTGACGCTCCCTTCTCCCTTGATCACGAACCCATCAGCCGGAATCCGCTCGTTCGGCTTGACGATCACCACGTCCCCAGCCCGGAGCTGTTCCACAGGCACTTCTTCGGTGTTGGCCTCACGACGGACCAGTGCGGTTTGAGGCGCGAGTTCGGCAAGGGCTTCGATCGCCCGTTTGGCGCGGCCCATCGCAAAATGCTCAAGCGCGTGTCCCAGGCTGAATAGAAATAGCAGCAGAGCGCCTTCGGCCCATTCTCCGAGCGTAGCGGCCCCTCCGGCCGCGACCAGCATCAGGAAATCGATTTCAAAACGACCGGCGCGAATATCCCCGATCGCATCGCGAAGCATGAATATGCCGCCGAACAAGTACGCGGCCAGATAAAGGCTCCAAGGCACCCACGGCGTCAAGTTGGTCAACACCGACAGCAGCCAGCCGATGAGCAACAGCCCGCCGCAGAGCGCGGCGAAAACAAGCTCCGTTCGCTCGCCAAACAGGCCGCCATGCAGAAATTCGTGTTCTTTCCCGGCAGGCTTGCGTCCCGCTTCGGATGGTTCTGCTGGCGTCGGCCGCTTCTGCTCTTCGAGGATGCGTACACCGATCTTTTGTACTACCGCCCGGATCGCTGCTTCGTCAGCGACTTGGCGATCAAATTCGATGCGCAGGACGCCAGCGGGAGATGCCGCAGCTTCCAGCACCCCGGTGATTTGTTTCGCTCGCGATTCGACCGTACGCGCCTGTCGAGCGTGCATCGGTTCTGTCTTGAGCAACAAATGTCCGTACCGCTTGTCGAGTTCCACTCCGGCTCGGTGGGCCAAATCTCGAACTTCACCGATCGACAGTCGGTCGGGGTCATAGTGGACGCAGATTTGGCCGGGCTCCTTGCCGTTCACGTCTGGAAGGTGTGCGGCCTCAACTCCTTCGTTCGCTCTCAGCAAGTCACCGAGTCGCCGCACGCACGCATCACGAGCATCCGACACCGCCGGCAACAACAAGGCGATTTCAATTCGCGTCTTCTCCGTCATGCTGCTCGCTCAAAGGGACGGTTGAAAAAGTCTATACGTCTTGTACCCGCCACCCACGTTCGCTGCTGAGAAACCGGCTTGCAGCAGAATGCGGGTCGCCAAGTAGCCGCGCTGTCCCACCTGACAATAGGCGGCAATCTGTCGGTCACGGGGGAGTTCGCCCAGTCGTGACCGCAGGTCGTCCACCGGAATGTTCGCGGCTCCGGGGATGTGGCCGGAGGCAAATTCCTGCAGCGTGCGAACGTCCAACAAAAACGCTTGTTCGCCAACGGGATCCGCCAGAATCGCTTCGAAATTGACCTGGGGATGATCGCCACGCAACAGCCCGCCCGCCACGAATCCCGCCATGTTGATCGGGTCTTTGGCCGACCCGTATTGCGGTGCGTAGGCGAGTTCCATCTCTTCCAAATCAAAGACGGTCATACTGGCTTGAATGGCCACAGCCAACACGTCGATCCGCTTATCCACACCGGCTCCTCCGACGGCCTGCGCGCCCAGCACACCTCCCGTCGTCGGGTCGAACAGGAGCTTGAGTGTCATTGCTACCGCACCGGGGAAGTACCCGGCGTGATGCGTCGAGTGAACGTAAACTTTGCGGAAGGGTCGATTGGCTCGATGTAGGACTTTTTCGGAAGCACCAGTCATCGCTGCCGTGCAGTCGAACACGCCGACGATGGCGGTTCCCTGCGTTCCCCGATACCGGGCAGCACGCCCAAAGCAATTGTCCGCAGCGATCCGGCCTTGCCGATTGGCGGGGCCGGCTAACGGCACTTGCGTCGGGTCGCCCGACACAAAGTCCATTACTTCAATCGCGTCTCCGACGGCATAGATGTCCGGATCACCCGTCTGAAGATGCTCGTTAACCCGAATGCCGCCGCGCGGACCGACTTCCAGACCAGCAGCGACGGCCAGCTCGTTTTCCGGGCGCACTCCCACTCCGAAGACGACCAGTTGGGCAGGCAGTCGCTTACCGGAGTTCAAGCAGACGACCAAGCCGTCGGCGGTTTGCTCCAACGATTCGGCAGACTGGCCGAGCAACAGCGTGACCCCCTTGTCCGCCAACTCCTGGACGATGGGTGTGGTCATCTCGTTGTCGAAGGGCGTCAGAATCTGTCCGTTCTTTTCGACCACAGTCGTCGCGATGCCACATCGGACGAAGTTCTCCGCGAGTTCCAAGCAGATGAAGCCGCCTCCCAAGAGCACGGCCTGCTTCACGCCCCGGTCCACACACTCCTTGATCGCGTCGGTGTCCTGCAAGTTCCGCAACGTGAACACGCCGGGTAAGTCGATGCCTGCAATCGCAGGTCGAAAAGGAGCCGCTCCGGTTGCGAGGATCAGCTTGTCGTAGGGTTCCTCGTACTCACGTCCAGAAGCGAGATCACGAACACGAACCGTTTTCGCAGACCGGTCGATGGCTTCGACGGACGACCGCGTTCGGACATCGAGGTTGAAGCGTGACCGCAACAGAGCGGGCTTTACGACGAGCAGTTTCTCGCGTTCGGCGATTTCGCCGCCAACGTAATACGGCAGTCCACAGTTGGCGAATGACACATCCGGACCACGCTCAAACAGAACAATCTGGGCCTCTTCGGAAAGGCGACGCGCACGAGTGGCAGCGGAGGCTCCACCAGCCACGCCGCCAACAATCAGTAGTTTCATGTTTGGTTCCACATTGAGATTAAGCCGATTGGTTTTTTACCGCACTTCGGCCATGAATTCAGAAACGCTCGCAGCACCGCCAATAAGCTGCGTCAGCGCCTGATGCCCGACCGGTGGGTCGATTTGCCAAGGAATGATCGCCGTGCGCTGGGCATGCTCGGTGATGACTTCCCGGATGAATTTTGCTTCGTGACTCTGGCGACCGCGAAGCACGGGATCAGTCACCTTCAGCGGCAACAAACTCTGGTTAATGACCCAGGCATACGGCTCGATCTCGGCGCGTCTCAAATCACGCTGCAACTGGGCCGCTTCGTGAACGGGAGTTGCTTCGGGAAGCGTGACGATCAGTACGCGCGAAAAGTTGGGATCGCGCAAGCGAGGCAGAAGTTGTGCGACGGATTCGGGCATGTCGCTCGACTGGCGCAGCACTTCGCGGTGATAGGCGAGCGCGGCATCGAGCAACAGAATGGTGTGTCCGGTGGGGGCGGTATCCAGAACCACGAACCGATCCGTCCCTTCGGCAACCGCTTCGGCGAAAGCACGGAAGACGGCGATCTCTTCGGTACAGGGAGAACGCAGGTCTTCAGCCAGCAACGATTGGCCTGCAACATCCAGCCCAGCACCGGCCGACTGCATCACTTCGGCAGAATACTTTTTCGTTTCAACCGCCGGATCGATTCGACTCACGGAAAGATTCGGCAGCGCGTCGCGGGCGATCGTTGCGGTAAGGTGCGCGGCGGGATCGGTTGTCGAAAGATGAACGCGAAAGCCGAGTTCGGCGAGTCCTACCGCGACGGCCGCTGCGACAGTCGTCTTGCCCACGCCCCCTTTGCCCATCGCGAGAATCACACCGTGGCCCGGAGCGGCCAGACCATCCATCAGCGCACCAAGCGTCGATGGCATCGTGAAGTCTAGCTTTGGTGAAGCGCTCTTGTCGGCGACCGTCGTTGGCTGTGTTCCGAACGCACGCAGTGCAGTAACGCCCAGCACGCCGCCCGTTGTGAGCGGAATCGCGCTGCGCGGAAGATCCCGCAACGAGTCGGGAATCGCGGCCAGTGCGGCATCGCCTCGCTGTTGCATGGCGACTGCAAGGCGATCCGACCGGTCGCTGGCCTGAAACACGCCATTCACCACGAGGTGCTGATTCTGCACTCCGAGCGACGCGAGTTCGCCGCTGGTGCGAGCCGCTTCTCGCAACGCCGTCACCTCCGGGCGAGTCACCAGCACGAGCGTTGTAATCGCAGGATTACTCAGAGCATGCACGGTGTCCTGATAGAGCTGCTGCTGAGCTTGCAACCCAGCCAATGGTCCGAGGCATGATGTGCCGGTGGAATTTTTCTCCATGAATCCCGACCACGCGGACGGAAGGGTCAGCAGTCGCAGCGTGTGCCCCGTCGGCGCGGTGTCGAAAATCACATGGTTGAACACCGACGTCGCACTCGCGTCACCAAGAAGCCGAGAGAACTCGTCGAACGCGGCAATCTCTAGCGTGCAGGAGCCGGAGAACTGCTCCTCCATGCTCGCAATTGCCGTGGCTGGAAGCTGTGACCGGTACGGACCAACCATTCGCTCGCGGTATTCGGCTGCCGATTTCTCCGGGTCGAGATTCATGGCCGAGAGTCCCGGCACCGAGGGGACCGGAGTCGGATGATGCCCGAGCGGCGTTCCCAGCACTTCATCAAGATTAGAGGCCGGGTCCGTGGAGACGAGCAGAACTTTCTTGCCCGCATCAACCAACCGAATCGCCGCAGCGCACGCCAACGAGGTCTTGCCGACGCCCCCTTTCCCGGTGAAGAACAGGTTGCGAGTGGAATGATCGAGGAATTTCATGGAACGCCCTTTGGTGAGTGTGAAGGATCGAATTTCCTGCGGTTGCTCAGTCGCAGTGGCCGGGGGGACTGCAACACTCGCTCTCTACGCTGACGACCGGCTGAGTCTCGCTTGCGGCCTCTGTTCCCACCCACATGGCAAGCGTGTCACGTGACGGATATTCGCGCCGACTCACGATGCGACAATCGACCGTAATCAACGGCAGACAGTCTGTTCCTTGTATGGCCAAGAGTCGTTGAACTTCTGGATTCTGAACGAACGCCGCCGGCTGCTGGGCCAGGTTAAATCGCTCGACCTGATGTCCCTGAGATTTCAGCCAAGCCAGATCGGCCGCGAATCGCGGCAACACCGGATCAACCTGCGGTCCGCAAACACCCGTCGAACAGCACATCGGCTTGTCGTACACCTGAATCGTCTTCATGGTCTTCTCCTTATTCTTCAATGCGAGTCACTACACAAATGAGATCAGCGGTTTGATCATTCCGTCCTCTTTGGTGTGCATCATTCGGAACGCCTTCTCGATGTCCTTGAACGCGAAGCGGTGTGTGGTCAGCGCGAGGG
>JANNSB010000800.1:0-4826 GCA_031402175.1 Planctomycetaceae bacterium | reverse complement strand
GCTTAGTGCTCCATTTCCTTCCCAATGACAAATGACCAAGGACAAAGGACTTCTGACCAACTGCAGCTGACACTGCCGCGAATACTCGGCATGCTCTGGGCCTCGCCCAATTCGTTGATCGGCCTTTTCGTGGGCCTGCTGGGGCTGGCTTCGGGCGGCAGCGGACGGCGTATCGGACCGACGCTGGAGTTCTCGGGCGGCGTCATCTGCTGGCTCCTGCAAAAGACGCCCGTCCGCGCGGTCGCGATGACGCTCGGACATGTGATCATCGGTCTGGATCCCGATTCGCTGGAGCGCGTCAGGCTGCATGAATGGGTTCATGTGCGTCAGTACGAACGCTGGGGACCGTTCTTCATTCCCGCGTATCTGACCTGCTCGTTGTGGTTCTGGCTGCGGAAAAAAGACTTCTACCGCGACAATCCCTTCGAGGTCGAGGCCTACGACGCCGACCGCAGGCGGGCGGAAGCGCGCAGGCCAACTTCATGATCGAGGAGATGCCGCGCACTTAGTGCGGCAAACCCCAGACGTAGTAGGCGAGGCACGCGAGGCCGAGGACGATGGAGCCGGGGTGCAGTTCGCGCGCCCGGCCGGTCAGCAGCTTGAGGACGGGATACAGCACGAGGCCCGCAGTCAGGCCGTTGCCGATGTTGTAGGTGAAAACGATCATGAAGATCGTGACGCACGCGGGGACCAGTTCCGTCATGTCGGCAAAGTCGATCTTCTGCACGGAACTGAGCATCATCACGCCGACGACAATGAGAGCCGGGCCGTAGGCGTAGCTCAGTTCCGCGAGCGGCTGCACCAGCGGGATGAAGAACAGAGTGATCGCGAACAAGAGCGCGGTGACGACGGCCGCCAGTCCGGTGCGAGCCCCTTCCTTCACGCCGGCCGCGCTCTCGATGTAGGCCCCGCTCGTCGATGAGCCCACCATCGCGGCGAACATGCACGAGACGGCGTCGACGATCATCGGCCGCTGCATGTCGGGGAAGTTGCCTTTCTCATCAAGCATGTCGCCGGCTGCCCCGACGCCCACGAGTGTGCCGAGCGTGTCGAGAAAACTCATGATGACCAGCGTCATCAGCACCGGCAGAAACGTGAGCTGGAACACGCCCGCGATGTCGGCATGGAAGGCGAGTTCATTCAAACTGTACTCGCCGACGAACGGCAGCGCGACAAACTCTTTCGGCGCGGAACCGAGTCCCAGCGAGATTCCAGCCGTGGCTGTGACCGCAATCCCGATCAGCATCGCGCCAGTTACCCGCAGGCAGACGAGAGCCGCGGTGATGACGAACCCCGCGATCGCCAGTTGCACGCGCGTATCGGAGAGGTCGCCGAGTTTCACCGGGACGGCCGGCTTCGATGCAAACTCTTCTCCCAGGATCGCAACCGGCGTTCCTTCGACAAAACTGGTCACGATCCCCGTCTGATACAGTCCCAGGAACGCCAGAAACAGGCCGATGCCGACTGCGAAACTGTGCTTCATGCTTGGCGAGATCGAGTCGGCCAGCCACTGCCGCACGCCGAGCAAAGTGATCACCAGAAAGAACGCGCCGGCCACGAACACGCTCCCCAGTCGCTGTTCCCAGGTGACGCCGAGAGCCATCAGCCCGAATGCGATGAAGGCGTTCTCTCCCATGTAGGGCGCGACGCCGATCGGGCGGTTGGCGTACAGGCCCATCAGCAGCGTGCCGAACACCGCCGTGAGAATCGTCGCCACCGTGCTGGGCCCCACCGGTATGCCGGCCGCCGACAGGATCGCCGGATTGAGCACCACAATGTAGGCCATGGTGACGAACGTCGTGACGCCGCCGATGATTTCCACACGCAGCGATGTCTTGCGCTCAGCGAGCCGGAACCAGCGGTCGAGGAGGATCTGCATGGAGGAATCTTCACATTGCCCAGCTATCGCGAGGGGGATAGAATAGCTCAGCACCAGGAGCATGTGGATGAGCGACGAAATGCAACTGCTGTCAGACCTGAGTCATGAAGAACTCGAGGCGCTGGCCGACAGCCTGCTCGCACCCGCCGCTCAGAATCGGCTGAATGATTTGTTGGAGCGAAATGCCGCATCGCAGTTGAGTTCGCTCGAACAACAAGAACTCGACGGGCTGCTTGCCAAGGTCGACCAGCTCACGATTCTGAAGACGCGCGCCCGGTATACCCTGCACCAGAAAGCAGGAGCCACGGGAGCGTGAGCGCGTACATTCCCGTAGCGCTGCGGCGTGAGGTGTCAGATTTCTACTCACACTGTTGTGCCTATTGTCGCACGGCCGAATGTCTCACCGTGGCGATCTTCGAGTTTGAACATATTACGCCCCGTTCGGCCGGCGGCGAGACGACTTTCCAGAACATCTGCTTGTCTTGCCCGACCTGCAATCGTTTCAAGGCCGATCGAACCGAAGTCGTCGATCCCGTGACTCAACGGCAGGTTCCCTTGTTTCATCCCCATCGGGACGCCTGGCACTTGCACTTCCAGTGGAACCAGGATGCAACAGAACTCATCGGGCTGACTGCGACCGGCCGGGCCACGATTGCCGCCTTGCGGATCAATCGCCGCCAGATGATCCAAGTACGCCAGATGTGAGTGGCGATGGGTGAGCATCCGCCTGATCTCGAGTAGCAGGAGAGAACGGTACGGCCGAAGAGCGACGAGATTCCCTCTTGCGAACCGCGGGCCTGCTCCTCATTGTAAGGGTGACGGGCGGCGTGCCGGGCTGGGGAGCAACGAGGATGCAACTGTTGGAATTCGCGGTTTTGCTGATTATCGCGGGCGTGTGCGGCGGCATCGGCCAATCGATCGCGGGCAATTCGCGGGCCGGCTGCCTCGGCTCGATCGCCCTGGGCTTCATCGGCGCACTGCTGGGAATGTGGCTCGCCCGCACGCTTAAACTCCCCGAACCTTTCGCGCTGAACATTCGCAACGGCGGCTCGTTCCCGATCATCTGGTCGATCATCGGGGCGTCGCTCTTCGTGGCGGTTCTGGGAATGCTGAATCGGGGCAAGAAGAATTGATCAAAACCTACCGACGGGTGAGACCCGTCAACTCTGAAACCGCTCCTTAAGCCGCGCCAGTTCCTGCATCGCCTGCAGCGGTGTGAGATGGTCGAGGTCGAGGCCTTTCAGTTCATCGACGAGCGGATGCTGCTCGGGGGCGAAGAGGGAACGCTGCTTTCTACCTGACGAGCGCTGCGGCCGCGCGGGGATCTTTGCCTTGCCGCTGGCGTCGTGATGGTCTTCCTCAAGCTGCCTGAGAATGACGTCGGCCCGCTCGATCACTTCGCCGGGCACGCCGGCCAGCCGGGCGACGTGAATGCCGTAACTGCGATCGGCCGCTCCGGGGACGATCGTGTGCAGAAAGATCACATCGCCATCCTGTTCGTGCACCGACACGTTCCAGTTTCCGCACCGCGGCAGGGTCTGCGGCAGCTCGGTCAGTTCGTGATAGTGCGTGGCGAAGAGCGTTCTGCAGCCGACCTCGTCGTGCAGATACTCGGTGATGGCCCAGGCCAGCGAAATGCCGTCATAGGTGCTGGTGCCGCGGCCGATCTCGTCGAGGAAGACGAGGCTCGACTTCGTGGCGGCATTGAGGATGCGGGCCGTCTCCGTCATTTCGACCATGAACGTCGATTGCCCTTTGCCCAGTTCATCGCTTGCGCCGACCCGTGCGAACACGCGATCGGCCACGCCGATGACGGCCGACGAGGCAGGAACGAACGAACCGATCTGCCCCATGATCGTGATGAGCGCCGCCTGCCTGATGTAAGTGCTCTTGCCCGCCATGTTGGGACCGGTGAGAAGCGCAATGGCCGCGCTCTCAGCCGGACTTTCTGACTCCTGACCCCTGACTCCTGACTCCTCTCCTAGACCCTCGTCCCTAGTCCCCAGACCGCGCAGCCCCACGTCATTCGGCACAAACTCCCCCGCCGGTTGCAGTCGTTCCAGCACGGGATGCCGGCCGGCCTTGATGTCGAGCATCGGCTCGCTCGTCAACGTCGGTCGGCAGTAGCGAAACCTGGTCGCGATTGCGGCCAGCGACGAGAGCACATCGATCTCCGAGAGCACTTCGGCAGTCTGCTGCAAGCGGGTCGTTTGTTGGGAGATCCGTTCGCGCAACGTCGCATAGAGTTCCTGTTCAAGTGCAACGGCCTGTTCTTCGGCACGCAGCACTTTGTCTTCATACTCCTTGAGTTCCGGCGTGACGAATCGCTCCAGATTCTTGAGCGTCTGTTTGCGGATGTAGTCGCCCGGCACCTTCGACTGGTTGGCCGCCGTCACTTCGAGGTAGTAGCCGAAGACTTTGTTGAAGCCGACCTTGAGCGACGTGATCCCCGTGCGTTCGATTTCGCGGGCCTGATATTCGGCGATCCACTTCTTGCCGCCGCGGGCGAGATCGCGCAGTTCATCGAGCCGGGGGTTGAAGCCCTCGCGGAAGATGCCCCCGTCGGTGAGCGCCAGCGGCGGCTCGTCCACGACGGCCAACTCGATTTCCTGACGCGCCTCGGGGCAGAGATCGAGCCGCGTCTCCAACGTCGCCAGCAAATCCGACTTGCGTCCGACGAGCCGGGCCTTGAGCTTCGGCAACAGGGCGAGCGTGCGAGCCAGCGCCATTAGATCACGCGGCGAAGCCCGCAGCGTGGCGACTCGCGATGCCAGGCGCGACAGGTCGTAGGCGTTCGCAAGCTGCTCGGCCACGTCGCGACACAGCGCGGATTCGCGAGTCAGTTCCTCGACGGCATCGAGCCGGCGATTGATGGCCGCAATGTCGGTCAGCGGCGACGACAGCCAGTCCGCCAGCAGCCGCGCCCCCATCGGCGTCGCGGTGCGAT
>JANNSB010000799.1:0-2811 GCA_031402175.1 Planctomycetaceae bacterium | reverse complement strand
GGTCGCTGTGTGGCGGCGGCGGAAAGAGCGACTGCGGATCACGTCCGGCGACGCCCGCGATACGATCAGCATTCACCTGCATTTAATCGAGTCATCACAGGCTTCCACGCAGTCCGGGCCGCGCAGAGTGCCCACGGCATTGCGGGTAAGGGCCTTGGGACAGTCGGAACTCTGTCGCGTCGTCCCGAATGGGCACCTCGCCAGCGTGCTGATGCGGCGGGCGCAAACCGTCACGTCTCGCGACCCTCTCATCTCGATGGCAGGGCATGAAGGCTCGTTCCTGCTCGAGACTCTCACCAACTTTGTCTGCGACCGCGTCGCCAATGCGCCGTTCGATCACGACCTGTACATCATGGCCCCCGCGTGCGAGCCGGCCGAGATGTCCGAACACCAGCCGATCACAATACTGTTGATCGCTGTCGAAGACCTGAAGCTCTTTGAAAGCTGGCCCGATGTGCGCGGCATCCAGGTGGAGCACGGTTCCGACGGCGCACGACTCTTGACGCTGATGGACCTGTGCCGCCGGCATCGAGAGGAATCGGCGACGTTGGCCGAGTTGCGGGCAGCCGGCAAACGCACCCGCTATGTCGAAACGATGTATACGCTCGACCTGGCCTTGGATCGGCGCGCGGCCGCAATCCCGACGAAGGCAGTTCCCTGGGGCCGCTACGAAACGATCTTGAAGGAACTGGATTTGGAGTGAGCGAACGCCAGGACTCTGACCACCAGATGCCGTCAGCTTCCTACTGTCGTGGCCGAATCACTGGTCCCTGGCTCGCGGGTGCGTAGCCGGAAGTCGCGGGCTGCGTCGCACCGCTTGCTCCCTGCGAGGTGGCGGCTCCCCCTTGCGGGTTGTAGGGTGGCGGGGACCCAACTCCATTCGTTGCTCCCGTCTGCGTCGCGTTCGGATCGATTCTCGGCACGCTGTCCCACGGGCTGGGGGCCAGTTGATTGTTCACCGGGTAATACGGGCTGGTCCCAGCAGGCTGGATCGGCGCGGGCTGTCTCTGCGTCGCCGCCTGACTCTGCAGCGTCAGTGGTGACTGCCCGAGAGGTTGCTGTTGCGACAGCGTCGGCGCCTGAGTGAGCGGCTGCTGTTGAGAGCCAGGGAACTGCGATGAGGGTCCGTATCCAGACTGACTCGACGGCGTGGTCGGCGATGCGGGCTGATTCGGCCAGGGATTCGTCGAGGATGTCGATGATGTACCCGAAGGCGAGTTCATCATGAGCTGCGCGCCCGTGACGACGGGAACTTGGGGATTCACTGCCGACACTGGGGCCACCATGTAGTGCGAGGGGGTCATCCCCTGCGTCTGCTGCCGCGTCTGTTGCACTTGCGCATCGTGATTGGCTCGCTGTTGCTCATACGCTGCGAGTGGGTTGACCGGAACTGCCGATGAGCCGGTGCCCGTGCTCGACTGCCAAGGAGAGGGGGGCATGCCACTTGCGCCCGCGGCTTGTGATTGCGTCATCACGCTGGGCATCGTCTGGCCGATCGAGTTGGGCGCGGTGCGAAACTCGTGGGCCGTCGACTGCATCGACCCATCGGGCTGATACTGGAACGACTGATTGAAGTCCAGCAGCCGATCGGTGGGAAGCTGGCGTTCGACCTCGGGGTACATGGCGCCGTTGATCATGCTGCCGGTGCCGGGAGAAACTTGTGGCGTCAAGGGTGTAGCGATCGGGAACATCGGTCCGCCGCCGACTCCGAGACCCATGATGGCCGCGGACCGCGAGGCGGCATCAAAGGCATTCAGATCGCCGATCGATCCGGGTTGTGATCGACTCGGCACTGGATACGGCGAGGTGGCGCCGCTCACCGGAGTGACTCCCGTCGCTGAAACGCTTCCCGGAGCCGGTTGCCCAAACTCGTAGTGCGCCTGCTCGGGTTGACCTTGCGGGCCGGCCCCATACGCCTGGTGGACGCTGCCGGGTACGCCCGTGTTGCCGCCAACCTGTTGAAGTGGCCCGGTGACTTGTGAGGGCTGCGCCGCGATCTGCGGATTCGTCCCCTGATTGTCGAGGCCTCGGTAGATCAGAGCCTGCTGAAACTGCCCCGTTGGAACCGCAGTCGTCGCTTGTGGTGAGACCGTGGGAACGCCGGTTGTCGCCGGCCATTGAGTCTGCTGCGATGCCTGAGTCACCGGCAGACCGTTGTTCCACGCCGGTTGTGCAGTCAGGCCGGGCGAGGTGACCGAACTCGGTGGCGACGACTGAGGCCACGATCCAATGTTGTCCTGCACCGGCATCTGGCCGGTCGAACCTTGGGTGCCGGACGGACCGATCACCAGCGTGCCGGGATTGCTCGGCAACGTCGAGCGGTCGATGTGGCTCATTTGAGTCCGCAGTCGCTCGCCTTCCGGATCGTTGGGATAGCCCGCAGCGGCTGCCTGTTGACGCTGATACGCTTCGAGTTGATTCCGTTGCTGCTGTTGCTGGGCGCGTTCGGCCTCGTTTTGCTGCCGGGCCTGTTGCATGCGTTCCCACAGTTCGACGGTCTCGGGCGATGTTCCTTCCGGGGGAACGACGGACGGAGACTGCTCTGCGGCGGCAAGATTCGAGGCACTTGAACTCGGCGAACCAGTCGGCATGCCCCATTTGAGCATCTCCGCCTGCACCTGTTCCGGAGGCAGAATCTGGGCGAAGAACTGTTGCGACTGCGCCCAGTTCCCCTGGCGGGCATTCAAAGTGCCGAGATGGTGCACAACATTCTTGAGAGTCGGATCGAGCGATCGCGCACGCGTCAGATACTGTTCGGCTTCGGCCAGGCGATTCTGCAGCAAGTAGGAATAACCGAGATCTCCGATGATG
>JANNSB010000798.1:0-3276 GCA_031402175.1 Planctomycetaceae bacterium | reverse complement strand
CGTCCCACGAGGAATGTCCCGGAGACATGAAATCGGCAGGTCGATGACAGTAAGGAACGTCCACGCCGGCCTGGAGATTCGATCGGAGCGGGATCTCGCCTTTTCAGGAGGAATTGAGATGATGCAGAACTGGACACTCACACGACGGCATTTGCTCAGGACCATTCCCGCCGCCGGATGCCTGGCGCTCTCGACTCGATTGGGGTTCGCCGAAGAGGAGCCGGTGATCGCCCGCATCGACGCCGCCCCCCAGACGCACGCACTGGTTCCGGCCTTGCGCATGGCCCATGAGTGCCACCAGGCCATTGCCGAAGTCGAGGATTACACGGCGGTGCTCATCAAGAAGGAGATGATCGGACGCGAATTGCTCGAGTCGCGGATGAATCTCAAGTTGCGGCACGATCCCTTCGGCGTGTATCTCAAGTTCATCGAGCCTGCCGAGGGACGACAGGTGCTTTACTTGCCCAGCGAGAACGACAACAACATGCTCGTGAGGGAGACCGGCCTCGCGGGGCTGGTCGGCGCCATCTCGCTCGATCCCGAGGGGAGCATGGCTATGGATGAAAACCGCCACCCCATCACGCGGATCGGACTCAAGTTCCTACTCGACGCCGTCATCGAAGACTGGCTGGCCCAGACCGCGATCGAGAACGTCACGGTCAACTACTATCCCAACGCCAAAGTGAGCGGCGTCGCCTGCAAGGCGATCGAAGTGTCGTTTGCGGCGGAGCACGATCTCGTCGAGTTCCAGAAACGCCGGCTCTACATCGAGGCAGAGCACAACCTCCCCATTCGCGTCGAGAACTTCGGATTTCCGGCGCGTGCAGGAGCACAGGCGCCGTTACTCGAGGACTATCTCTACTCGAACCTGCAGATCAACGTCGGGCTGACAGACTCCGACTTCGACCCCGAGAACGACGATTATGGGTTTTAGTCGCCTTTCGCTCCGCGAAAGTAGCGTCGGCCGTCAGCAATCGTTTGGACATGTTTGAACTGGCTCGCCCGTTCTGCCAACGCTGCTTTCGCGGAGCGAAAGGCGACTATGCGGGGCTCGGCTCGACATCCTCGTGACCTGTTTTCACAAGGTGTCGGGTCATCACGAGTTCGACGACGAGCATTCCGAGCACGGCAACCATCAGCCAGCGCCAGACTTCGCTGCGGACCTCTTCGCGATCCTGCAGCGCCATGGCCGCATCCACTGTGTCGGCCTGGTGAATCCGCTCATCGGCCGCGAGCGTGGTCAGATCTTCGTCGCTGAGCGGCACCAGGAGCGACTCGGTGCGGTCGTCTCGGACCACGAACACATCGGGCAGGCGTTCGGGATGATTGCGGTCGATCCAGCGATAGGTGCCCGGCAGTGACGTATCTTCGATGACGAGCCGGGGCGCATCGTCGGTGCCGGCCGATCGCGGCTCGATTGCGTCACCTTCCGGATTCTCGACTTCAATCGCGTCGCGGTCGAAGTCGTCCTCTTCACCGGGGCGCGGGAACCAGACCATCGGGCTGCCCGCGTCGATGTTGCGGGCCGATTGCGTCTTCGCCAGCAGAAACGTCAACTCGTGCACGAATGGTAAGTAATCGATGCTCGACGGCCAGGTGCACCAGTCGGCATCGAGCGGAGCCGCGAGCACGACGACGTTGCCTGCCCCGAAGGTGCTGGTGACGATCAACGGATCGCCCGACGACAAGGTGGCCGCCACTTGAGGCCGCGATGTTTGCGACTCGTCGTTCTCGGCAGTTTCGTCGGGCGCAGCCTCCTGATCGACACTGACGAGTTCCCACCACTGGCCAAAGCGACTCAGGTGGAAATCGACGCCGCGATCGGCGCGAAACTGCTGCATCCAGGGCACCTGGAGGCTCTCGTTGGCGACACGCACCACGCGCCGCGTCGTATCCGCCGATTCGGGATCGGCCGCCGCGATGGCTCCCAGTTGCACGGGCAGTAGGGGTTCGTCGTCATTGCGTTGAAAAGCATTCCAGTTCTCGGCCTGAGTGAGGTCGCCGGGCGCGACGACCAGGCCGCCCCCCTGAGAGACAAACTCCTTCAGCCACCCCATCTGCTCAGGCGACAGACTCGGCACATTGACCAGGAACACCACCGACCGGCCGGTAAGGTCATCGTCGATCCAGCGATCCCAGTCAACGACGGCAGCGTCGACGAGTGTGGCTCGTTCGCCTGAGAGTCGAAACGCGGTTCGCAAAAAGAACGATTCGCTCCGCACCGCTTCGGCCTGAGGGTCGCCATCGACAATCAGCACCGGCGTCCCCTCAGCCACGCTGATCGCGGCCTCGGAACGATCATCGCCCGGCAACTCGTCTGCATCGAGGCAAACGCCCACCACATACGAACCTGGCTGAGGGAAGCGATGCTCGAACTCGATCGTCGTCTGACCATCGGCCGGAATCGACACCGTAAGCGTCTGATCGACCAGCCGCTGTCCATTGACGTCGAAATAAACCTGCCGCTGTGCCGTCGCTCCGCTGCTCTGCCGAATGGTGGCTGAGATCCGCACCGGGAAATTGGGGGCGGTCAACTCTCGGGAAAGCTCCACGTTGTCGACGGTAAAGTTCGCATCAAGTTGCTGCATGCCTTCCGAAAGGTCGACCAGCACGATGCGCGGCTCGACCGCTGGTTGTGTTTTCGATTCGTCAATCAGCCTCCACAGCCGGGTGTCGTCGACATCCCACGGCAAGCGCTGATTGTCGGTGAGCACGATCACCTCGCGGGAAAGATTGGTCGTCGTGCTGAGAATGCGCAGTGACGACATCAAGGCTTCGGCGAGATCCGAGGTCGAGCCGGGACTGGCGAAGTTGTCGAGTTCACGGCGAACGAGGCCCAGATCGGTCGTCGGGCCGTCGAACAAGACCCGCGGTCGCGAGCGGGCGTCGATCAACGTCACCGTGTCGCCGGGACTGAGGCCGTCGACCCAGGCGTGCGCCCAGTCGAGCGCGGCGGCGTGCAGGCTGATGCCCTGGACCTGCCGCTGCATGCTGTAAGAACCATCGATCACCAGCACGACGTCGCGAGCCGGCGCTGCTCCGAGCGAATTGAAGAGCCCGCCCGCCAGCCACGGTCGGGCCAACGCCAGCACCAGCACGCCGATCAGCCCCATCCTGAGCAGCAGCAACAGGAACTCTTCGAGTCGGATCCGCCGGCGGGTGCGATGGCCCAGTTCCAGGAACTGCATCGCCCCCCACTGCACGATGTCGTAGCGCTTCTTCGACAGCAGGTGCGCCAGAATCGGCAACGCCACGGCCACCAAGCCGGCTAACAGG
>JANNSB010000797.1:0-6313 GCA_031402175.1 Planctomycetaceae bacterium | reverse complement strand
TCTCAGTGGGGGAGAGGGAGAGGTATCAGTTCGCTAATTGCTCTCACCGCTTTCTCCCTGTCCCCGTGTTTCCTGGTCGCCACGCCTCCCACGCTCGTCCGTTCGGAACAACCATGACACGGACATCACGTCGACAACCGCGACAGTTCATCGAGCAGTGTGCGGAGCTCGCGGTGTTGCTTCACGCCGGCGACGAGCGAGTGATACGAGATGTGGTCGCGCTGCAGGCCGACCTTCAGTTCGGGCCAGACGTGATGCATGAAGTACTGGCGTTGCCGATAGCGAATCCAATGCACGCAGCCCATCAGGCCGGCCATGCCGAGTCCCGGCACGAGGAACCAGAATTGCCAGCCGAGTTGCAGCCAGTTGTGCAGCACGACGCCGGCCCAGAAGAGAGCGAGTGCGCAGATCCAGAGTGGCGTGCTTCCCTGGTCATTCAAGCGTTCGTTGGCGACGACCAGTCGCCCGTAGAGTTCGGAATCGGCCACGCCCCCCCGCAGGTCTTCGTCATGGAAGGGCTCGCAGACCAGATCGCCGTCGCAGCGCGAGACGAGTACCGCCTCCCCTTCTTCAGGCAGATAGTCGGCCAGGTATTCCAGTTCTTCGTACGGAGTGAACATGGAGGGGGGCTTTCAATGTGGCACCGACAGTTCTGTCGGTGCCTTGTCGGATGTCCCTCACCGACAGGAATGTCGGTGCCACACTGTTCTAACGCAGTCCCCGAACAACGTCTATGATCTTGTCAAAATCATTCGGCACCACGATGGGACGGTTGAGAAAAGCGGGTGAATTCACGCCGAAATCCCGCAGTTTGTCGGCCATTGGCCCATCAGTTTTCCCGTGATAGGCCACCGTGGCGTCGGGATCCTTGAGTTGATGGCCCGTGAGGATGCAGACCACACGATCGCTGGGGGCGATGATGCCATGTTCTCGCAGCAGCTTCGCGCCGGCCACGCTCGCCCCGCTGGCAGGCTCGCAGCCGAAACCGCCGGCCCCGACCTGAGCCTTGGCGTCGAGAATGTCGGCATCGCTCACTTCGCGCACGACGCCATCGCAGACTTCGAGAGCGCGCAAACATTTCTTGAGGTTGACCGGCCGATTGATCTCGATCGCGCTCGCCAAAGTGCTGGCCTTGCGATGCTCGGCACTCATTGTCTGATAGTACGCTGCAATGAGTGAATCATCCGGCTGCCCGCTGTTCCAGCGCAGGCCGCGATTCTCGTACAAGTCGTAAAGAGTGTTCGCGCCGACTGCGTTGATGACGGCCAGTCGTGGGATTCGATCGATCAGTCCCAATGCCTTCAGTTCGGCGAACGCCTTGCCGAACGCACTGGAGTTGCCGAGGTTGCCGCCGGGGACGACGATCCAGTCGGGAACCTGCCAATCGAGTCCCTCCAGGACGCGATACATGATCGTCTTCTGTCCTTCCAGTCGGAAGGGGTTCACACTGTTGCACAGATAGATGCCGCTGGCATCACACACTCGGCGAACCTGAGCAAGTGCGTCATCGAAGTCCCCCTCGATCTGAATCGTCACGGCTCCAAAGTCGAGGGCCTGCGAGAGTTTTCCATGCGCGATCTTGCCGCTGCCGATGAACACCAGCACGCGAAAGAGGCCCGTGGTGCCGCCGAAGATGGCGAGCGATGCCGAGGTGTTTCCCGTCGAGGCACAGGCCGTGATCCGCGCGCCGACCATGCGGGCATGGGTCGAAGCCGCCGCCATGCCGTTGTCCTTGAAGCTGCCGGAGGGATTGAGACCCTCGTACTGCAGGTAGAGCGACTTGGCATTCAGCCCGCAATACTTCGCGACATACTCGTTCTGCTGCAACAGCGTCTGCCCTTCGCCGATCGTGACGATCTGATTCTCCGGCGCGAACGGCAGCAACTCGCGAAACCGCCAGACGCCGCTGAAGTCGAGCGGATTCCGCCGACTCGCCCAGCGGGCCTCGAATTCCTGTAGTGACTTCGGCACGCGAACGCGATTCCAGTCGTAACAGACATCCAGCAGTTCGCCTGTGGCCGGACAGGCAGTGAGAGTTTCGTCGATGCCGTAGATCGGAGCATCATCGGGGACGATGCTGCGCTGGAAGGCTAGATCTTTCTTAGTGACGGACATCATGAAGGTTAAGAGATAACGTGATTGGATGCTGTCGAACCGTGGGATCTTGGGCTCACGCGGAGGCGCGGAGACCGCAGAGACGACGCAATCATCTGCGGAAAGACCGTCGAGTCCAAATCCCTCTCGCCCTCTGCGATCTCCGCGCCTCTGCGTGTAACTCGTTTCACCAGCGCCAACACTTCCACAATGACAAGTGGCGAGGTTGAGACACTGTTGATCTCTTACTTTAGCAACTCGCGAGCAGCTTGTAGTCTATGGCGGTGTTTCCACGAAGCATTCATCCGTCGCGAGGTTTCCATGTCGCACATCCGTCTGTCGTGCTTCCTGCTTGGAGTTGTGTTTTCATTCCCGGTGCACGCCGAGTGGCGGGCCGGGACGGCGGTGGCGGTCATTACTCCGGCCGAGCCGATGTGGATGTCGGGGTACGGCAGCCGGGACCATATCGCCGAGGGGCAACTCACCGACCTGTGGGCCAAGGCGCTCGTGTTGGAAGACAACAGTGGGCGACTGGTCGTGGTCGTGACGCTCGATCTTGTCGGCATCAATCGCGCAACGTCGGACATCATCCGCGACGTAATCAAACAGCAGCACGGCATCGATGCTTCGCGGATCGCTTTGCTGTCGTCACACACACACTCGGGGCCGGTGGTGCGCGGGAATCTGTTCACGATGTACGGACTGAACGAAGAGCAGGCCGCTCAGGTCACCGCCTACTCGACGTTCTTGGTCGATGCAGTGATTGATGTCATCGGCCGGGCGATCGACGACTTGGAGCCGGCGAGCGTGTCGCGCGGGCTGGGCAGCGCGGGGTTTGCCGTCAATCGCCGCAACAATCGCGAGCCCGATGTGCCGATGCTGCGTGAGCAAGGGCTGCTCGTGGGGCCGGTCGACCACGATGTGCCGCTCTTGGTCGTGCACGATGAAGCCGGCAATCTGAAGACTCTGTTGTTTGGATACGCGTGTCATGCCACCGTGCTCAGCGGTTACGACTGGTGCGGCGACTATCCGGGGTATGCGCAGATTGCGCTCGAGGAACGTCATCCCGGCTGCGTGGCCATGTTCTGGGCCGGCTGCGGGGCCGACCAGAATCCGCTGCCGCGGCGGACGGTCGAACTCGCGATGGATTACGGCGGGCAACTCGCGGACGCGGTGGATGCGATCATCGAGTCAAAGCTGGCGCCGCTCGATGCTACCCTATCGGTCGAGTACGCAGAGATTCCACTCAAACTCTCGTACATTCCGACGAGCGAAGAGTTGAAGGCGACAATCGCCGCCACAGCCGATCCCTACGAGAAGCGCCGGGCCGAATACCTGCTGGGCCTGCTGGAGTCGGGCGAGGGCATTCCCTCCACATATCCGTATCCGGTGCAGACATGGCGGATCGGCGATGTCTCGTGGGTGACGCTCGGCGGCGAAGTTGTGGTCGACTATTCGTTGCGGATCAAACTGGAGCGTGATCCCGCCGTCACCTGGGTGGCCGGCTACGCGAACGACGTAATGGCGTACATCCCCTCATTGCGAGTACTGCGCGAAGGGGGCTACGAAGGAGCAGGCGCGATGGTCTACTACGGCCTGCCGTCGCCCTGGAGCGAGGATGTAGAGGATCTCATCATCGCCGAGGTCGATCGACAATTGGAAGCGGTGGCGGAGTAGGCCATAGTCGCCTTTCGCTCCGCGAAAGTAGCGCCGGCTGTCCCCAGCCGCCGAGACCAACGGGGACGGCTCTCCCTCTGTTGTTGCTCAACGGCCGGGTGACGTCAAACTTCGTCGCTCCGTGTCTGGAGACAGACACGGCTACAAAAACTGTCAACCACTCCGCGAAAGGCGACTAATTCACTCCATCAACCCGTTCCTTCGCAGAATGAACACGCGGCTGGATCGTGATTGTTTCGATCTCGCATCCAGTGCGGAATCTTCGAACTGCAGGACGCCGAAGGGGACTTCGTCGCTGAGCCAGACGTTGCGGCGATAGGTCATGGTCCGGCTGCGATCGGGGCCGGGAGGAGTGACGTTGACTGCCGCCGTGGCTAGTTTGGCGAGATACGCCTCTGACTCGGGGACCAGCACCCGCATGTAGCGCTCGGCCTCCTCGATCTCCACCTGATATTCGGCTGGTTGTGGCAGGCCGGCCCAGGTCGTCTCGGCCAGAATGCGTTCGTCGTCTGGTGGTGCGCCATCCTTCCACACCAGAAACTCGGACACTGGTGCTCCCGATTCGAATCGCTCGACGTCGACCCAGGTGCGAACGCGTTGTTCGGAAGCACGCACCGGGTTGCCTTCTGAGTCGCTCGCATAGGTGTAGATGTTGAAGCCGATCAAACGCAGCCTGCGTCCTTCGAACTCGCCAGGACCGCCGTCGAGGATCTGCAGTCGAATCCCCTCACCTGTGATGGACGAAGATTCGAATTCGACAAAGTACCTGGCGTCGCGCTCGGCGGAATCGGGCAGTCGCGTGATCCACGTATGCGTCGGGTGTGCGAACGGCGCGGGCTTCGGATCGCTGTAGTTTATGACGCCCGAGTCTTCCATCAGGCGGAACATCCATGGTTGCGTCCACGGGCCGTGGCTTGGATACCACGCCGAGAAGATCGAGACGCCCAGACACGCCAATGCCACACCTTGAAAGACGCGATTATTCATGCCCCAATTGACGACCGGCACCAGCGCGAGCAGCCAGAAGGGAAGCAGCCACAACATCCATCGCAGGGCGACGCTCACTCCGCCGTAGTTGTAGTTCTCGGTGCGTGTCATGTAGAAGCCGAACACCAGCAGCGTGATCCCCGCGCCGGCGAGAATGATCGAACGCAGCGGCGACGCACCCCGGAGCATCATCAGCCATCCGGCGACGACGCCGAGCAGGACGGGCGACAGCGAGAACAGCCCGTGATGCCCGAACGTGCAATGGAAGAGGTACGTGGCCGGGTCATCCTTCGCCTGATCGATCCCCTTCGGCTGCACCCAATAGCTGGGCACGCCTCCTTCGACGTAGTTGTACTTCTCGGTGCCGTAGTACATGTAGAACGGCTTCAGGCCACCCGTCACGAGATAGTTCGTGTAGATGAACCCCGCGAGCGGCACGATTGCAAACGGCACGTACACTGCCAGGGTCTTCCTCCAGTCGAGTTTCGCCAGCCAGAGGAACGAGAGGAGCCCGAACGATGCCGCGGGCAGCTCATTGCAACAGGCAAACGCCGCGAAGAAGCCGGCCGATGCGAACCAGCCCCAATGCCGGCGGCCTTCGATCGCGATCATCACGAGCGTCTGGACAGCCAGCGTCGCGCAGACGAACGCGGTTGTGTGATTATTGAACGTCTTCGAGAAGGGAAGAATGAGCGTGCCGAAACTGGCGGTCGCGGTCAGAAATATGGCGGACCAGTTCGACCGGCAGTACCGCTGGAACATTCGCGCCAAAACGAACAGTGCGATCGTCATGGGGATGATGTTCACGATGAACAGAATCAGCCGGCCAGTCCATTCCAGGTGATCGTCCAGCGTCCATTTCAAAGTGTGCTTGATCGTCCAGTAGAGTCCGGCCACGAGCGTCGAGAGCAGCGGCGGCTTCGACGAGTAGTAGTGCTCTTCGTGCCGCACCTTGTCGATCGTGTCCCATCCCCTGCGCTGGCGAATCTCATCGATCTGATAGGTGCCCCGTTCCACCAGCGACCAGACGGTGCACCAGCGGGAGCGGTCGTTGGCGCTCATCAACGGCGTCCCCTCCAGCAACCGGCCGGTCTGCAGGGCGACCGAGAGCAGCACGATGGCGATCAGGGGTCCGAATGGAACCCCTCCCGGTGCGGCGGCATCCTTGGCAAGCGGCGTCGTCATGCACGGAGAATAGCACCCTTGGCGACGGCTCACAAAACCGGCTGGTTGACGGTGTCGCTTGCGCCCTGGCAACGCCGGCATGTTCCGCACAACGGATTCAGCCGCGCGGCTCAATGTGCATCATCGATATCACCCGGCTTGCCGCGGGTCCGCAACTGGAAATGTCTCCGCAGACGGCACAGGCGGACCAATCGGCAATGTCGCTGGAACGAAATGGCCACGGGCCGACTCTGCCGGTCGGCAAGCGATCGAACTGTGGTAACGTGGGTGGGATTTCCGACCAAGAGAGCATGGGCAAGTCACATAAGGAATAAGGAGAACACCAATGCTGGTACTCAGTCGGAAGCAAGATGAGAAAATCATCATCGGA
>JANNSB010000796.1:0-14887 GCA_031402175.1 Planctomycetaceae bacterium | reverse complement strand
TGGCATCTGGGAGACAACTATCCGCTGCGGCCGCACGATCAGGGATTCGAGGCATGCCTCTATCACGGCGGCGGCGGTGTCACGCAGACTCCTGACTATTGGGGCAACGACTACTTCGACGACACTTACTTTCGTAACGGCATCCCCGAAGCCTGCGACGGGTATTGCACCGATGTCTGGTTTCGTGAGGCGGCGAAGTTCATCGAGTCGCATCGCTCGGAGCCGTTCTTCTGTTACATCGCGACGAACGCGCCGCATGCGCCCTACAACGTCGGCGACGAATGGAAGCAGCCGTACCTCGATGCCGGCATCGCGGAGCCGATGGCGAGTTTCTACGGGATGATCGCCAACATCGATCACAACGTCGGCAGCCTGCGGGCGCGACTGGTGGAACTCGGACTGGCCGAGAACACGATCCTCATTTTCATGACCGACAACGGCACCGCTGAAGGAGGCTTCAATGCAGGGATGCGAGGTCAGAAAGGTGCCGCCTACGACGGCGGGCATCGCGTGCCGTGCTTCATTCACTGGCCGGCAGCTGGACTGAACGTGGGTCGCGATCTGCCGCTACTTTCCGCGCACATTGACCTGTTCCCGACGCTGTGCGATCTGTGCAGCCTTGGGAGGCCCGCCGTTCCGGCGATCGACGGGCAGAGTCTGGCGATTCCGGTCCTGGGTTTCGACGCCGTTCTGCCGGAATCACTCACCAGTCGCACGCTGTTCGTTCATTCGCAGCGAATCGAGGAGCCGGTAATGTGGCGAACATGCGCGGTGATGACATCCCGGTTCCGACTAGTCAACGGCCACGAGCTGTACGACATCGAGCGCGATCCGGGGCAGACCGAAGATGTGGCCGCTCGCTATCCCGACCTCGTACAGCGCATGCGCACCGCCTACGAAGCCTGGTGGAGCGACCTCGCTCCGTCGTTCGATGATGATGTGCGGATCGTGATCGGAGCGGACGAGGCCAATCCCACGACGCTCACCTGCCACGACTGGCATTCCGAGGAGGTTCCCTGGAATCAGCCCAGCGTCGAACGCGACCCCGCGGCCAACGGCTACTGGCTGATCGATGTCGCCCAGGCCGGCCGGTATGAATTTGCACTCCGCCTGCGGCCCGCAGGCATCTCCCGCCCCTTGAACGCCGGCACCGCGGCCATTTCAGTCGACGACCTGGAAGCCGTGATCGAAGTCGCCCCCGGCGCGGAGTCGGCCCGGCTGGAGATGGATCTGTCTCCGGGTCCGGTGCGCCTGCAAACATGGTTCGAAGAGCCCAACGGCCAATCCCGCGGCGCGTACTTTGTGACGATACGGCGGTTGTCAGCGGAATAGTGGGGTCGCACGGGTTGCCGCTGGTCCGCCTTTGCCAACCTGAACCATCAGCATTGAAGGTCTCAGTATCTCGCTCTTCGAGAAAACTCACGATGGGGGCCATTGAACCACGGCTTCGACCTCGATCTCGATCAAGTGGTCCGGGTTGATAAGGCGCTGCACTTCGACCATCGTCGCCGCCGGCCGGATATCGCTGAACGCTGCTGCGTGTGCCCGGCCGAACTCTTCCCAGAGGCTGATGTCGGTGACGAACATCCGCGTTCGCACGACATCGGAGAGTTTCGCGCCGAGTTCACCCAATGCCACCTCGATCTTCGCCAGGATGTACTTCGCCTGTTCGTAAGGCCGCCCGACCGCCACGGTGTTGCCGTCTTCATCGGACGCGGTCGTGCCGGAAACGAATACTTGCCGGCCGACGCGCATGGCTCGGCAGTATCCCACCGAGCGTTCCCAAGGTGTGCCACTGAAGGCATGCTGGCGACTGACGTCTGTCGTTGGATTTTGGTCGTTGGGCATGAGCAGTGCGCTACTCGTCTTGTGCCATTTTGTAGTATCCCCATTTCGGCACGCGGCGGAATGCCTTGATCAACGGCACTCCGGTGACTGCATCACAAATCGTGATGACGGCTCCATCAACCGGTTGGCCGTCTAACTGAAGAACTCCCTGCACGTCCCTGCCCGGCAGGGGGAATTCCTCCTCGGATCCGTCATCAGCCGGCAGTGAAACAGGAATCAGGATGGCAGCCACCGACAACAGCGACAGGAGGCGCCAATGAACTCGGGACGGATGCTCGGGATCGGCCATCGAAGAATCCGGTCGAAAGTTGAGAGTTGATGGAGTGGGTACGCCGACTCAGGTTGACGATTGCGGTCAATTCCCGTCAATGAACCGAACGCCAAGGCAATGATCACGGTAGGCGGGATGCCTCCAGAAACGTCGAATGAGCGTCCCGATCTGGTCAATCTGCGGCGATCGTCGCAACGGATCCCAAACTGTGCTATTGACTTCGGATGAATTCTGACGGAAAATTCTAGTCGTCGGCAGTATTTGTCACGATTTATGCTTTCTGTCCTATCAGTTGCCGACCGCGTCTGATTCGCATCGGACGGTGCAATCGTCATTTGATCTTTGGAGCATGCGATGAAGCATCACAAGAAACTTCGCGGGTTCACGATTATCGAGCTGCTGGTCGTCATCGCCATCATCGCGATTCTGATATCCCTGCTTCTGCCCGCGGTGCAAAGGGCGCGCGAAGCCGCTCAGCGAACGCGGTGCCTGAACAATCTCAAGCAGATTGGACTGGCGCTGCACAACTATCACGATACTCATAACGTCTTCCCGCCCGGTCAGATCAATGGTTGGTTCAAGGTCGACGGCATCGGTCGGTTCGCCGATGACACCGAAGCGAGGTTTGACGAGTTTCGAAACGTGTCGACGGGCCGACATGGCACGAGTTGGTTTGTGCACATCCTGCCCAACATCGACAAGGCCAGCACCTACAACTTCTGGATGTTCCAGCATAATGTTTATTCGAACGGCGAACTGGGAGTCCTCAACAAGGACAATGAATTCGTCTTTCCTCCCAAGACCGATATCGAGATTTTCTACTGCCCCTCGCGCCGCAGCGACATGCAGGCCAACACCAGCTATGCAAACTGCGAGCGTGTCGATCAGGACTGGCGGCAGGGAGGCAACGACTACGCAGCCGTCAGCGGCTCGGGAATCACGTTTCAGGATTTCTTCCGCCAGACATACTGGCTGACGGCAGATCAACTTCAACTGACAGAGATCACGACCCCGTTTGGTAATCGGTCGCCGTATACGCAGTTTCACATTTTGCGCGGCATGTTCGGCGTGAACTCGCACACCACGATCGCCGATGTGAACCAGGACGGCACATCGCAAACGCTGATGGTTTGTGAGCGAGCGCTGTTCAAGGACGACGCCGTCAACATCCTTCAAAGCAGTGACGGTTGGGCGCTCGGCGGCCCGGCCACGATGATGAGTTGCCGATTGAGCCCCAATCCGGATTCCAATCGCTTCGACCCCAACGTAGTCCAGCACTACGACCAGGCGGGCAGTCCCCATACCGGCATCGTCCAGGTTTTGCTGGCCGACGGCAGTGCCCGGCCCATTGGGATCAGTATCGATCGCACGATCTGGCGAAATCTCGGTTCGATGCAGGACGGCACGCCGATCACTACGAAGTTCTGATCCGTCCCGGTGCATTACGGCGAATTTGCTGAACCTTTCAACAGGATGGAGCGTGCTCCATCCTGTCTTCTTTTGACCCACTCGGAATCGCCAGATTTCGACTCGCCGGATCGACAGACTCCATCGACCGAATGATCTCAAAAGCAGTCATTGCGTGTGTCATCGCCCTACCGTTTCAGAGCGCGGCATGGGCTGCTGAGGATTCAACTCCGTACGAAATACTCGCTTCCGCCCTCGCGGTCTGGCACTGCGGCGATCTGTCGGATTCCCAGGCGCCCGGCAGCGAACTCGCCATTCGTGGAGAGGTGCAACTCGGCGTAACACTCACTGGAGCAGAGCGAGAGGCATCGCTGGTTCGCGGGGGTGACGGCCTCGTGGCTCAGCTCGATCACGGGTGGCTGGACGCGGGTTCCGGCGCCGAGCGAGAACTCGAATTGACTGGTTCGAGTTTTACAGCGCTCATCAGGTTGCGATGCCCGTCGGGCCGTTGGAGCACGCGCGGCCTGTTCGCCAAAGGGGGGCCGCACGATCGGCTGGTGTTCAACTTCTTCTCGCATGAGTTCTCGCAAGGACCGCCCGGCATGCGGGTCGGCTGCGAGATCGGCGTCGCAGGCAAACCGGGACTGGCGGGACAGGTGACCGCGCTCGTACCGCAGATCGGCCCCAGCGACTGGCACGACATTGTCGCTCGCTACGACGGGACGGAACTCGTTCTGTTCGTCGACGGCGTCGTCATGCAGCGCGTCACTTGCAGCGGTGACCTGCGGCAAGGCAACACCGAGCCGCTCGCGATCGGTGCCGGCACGAACAACGGGACGTCTGATGCGCCGTTTCCCGGATTGATCGACCATGCCGCTCTGTGGACCGAAGCACTTCTGGACGCGGAGATCATCACACTCTCTGGTGGCGAAGAATGGGTGAGCGCTCAATCGGAAAAATTCGCAGCCTACGTTCCCGGTCCGCCATGGATGCCGACATCGGAACTGGTCGCCGCGCGGCGTGAACTCAACGATCGTTTCCAGAACGACCCGCACCGGCCGCGTTATCACTTCGTCTGCCCCGAGGCCGGCGACAACATGCCGTTCGATCCCAACGGGATGATCTACTGGCACGGCCGGTATCATCTGTTCTACATCTTTCAAACGACATCGCCGCACATCCATCACTGGGGGCATGCTTCGAGCATCGACCTGGTGCATTGGACGCATCACCCGACCGCTCTCGGCTTCACTCCCGACGATCCCGATCAGGGAATGTTCAGCGGCAATGCGTTCGTCAACCTCGATGGACGACCGACGATCCTGTATCACGGCGTCGGGAGCGGAACTGCCTCGCAGTCGCGGAAGACGACGACCTCATTCGGTGGCGCAAGCTCGAAAGCAATCCGCTGGTGCCGATTCCGCGGGAAGGTGAACCCGACTTCGGCAAGTATGAGTCGTGGGATCCGCACGGCTGGGTCGAAGGGGACACCTACTACGGCATCTTCGGGGGCGCGCGCCCGGCGCTGTTTCGCGGCAGCGAACTGGAGCAGTGGGACTACGTGGGCGATTTCATTCAGACGGATCGGGAATGGGGCGAGCCGAGTGAAGACGTCAGTTGTCCCGATTTCTTTCCCATCGGCGACACGCACATGCTGCTGTGCATCAGCCATCGCCGGGGGGCGAGGTACTTTCTGGGATCATGGGACGGCGAACACTTCACGCCGGAACAGCACGCCCGCATGAACTGGCCAGGCGGCGGCTTCTTCGCGCCTGAAACTCTGCTCGATGATCAGGGGCGTCGCGTGCTGCTGGCCTGGGTGATGGACCCGCGGGATGCCGGCCAGCGGTTCGAGGCCGGCTGGTCGGGTGTCATGAGTCTGCCCCGCGTTCTATCGCTGTCCGACGACGGCGTCGTGCACATCGAGCCGGCGGAGGAACTGGAGCGACTGCGACACCGCCCGGTGGAGATCGATCCATTCGAGATTGCGGCCGACGCGACGCAACCGGTATCGCGGATCAGCGGCGACGCGCTCGAACTGCAGGTGGAGTTCGCGGCCGACTCGGCGAATCGATGCGGCGTGATCGTGCGATCATCCCCTGATGGTGAGGAGCAGACCGTCATCGAGTTCGATCGCGCGGCCGGAACGCTCAAGATTGATTTCAGCCGTTCGTCGCTCGATCCGACGCTGGCGTACCGCAGTTGGTGCATCTTTCGGCCGGATGACGAAGCCGACGCTCAGCGGCGGGTCACCGTTCAAGAGGCTCCGCTGGCACTCGCTGCCGGCGAGCCACTCAAGCTGCGGATTTTTCTCGACCATTCCATGCTGGAAGTCTTCGCGAACGGCAGGCAATGCGTCATACAACGGATCTTTCCCACCCGTGCCGACAGCCTGGATGTTTCCCTTTTCAGCCGCGGGGGAACGGCTCGCGTTACGCGACTGCAGGCCTGGACCATGGCGGCCACCGTGCAGGACTGAGCCCCAGCGTCCCGTCGGACCGTAACGATCGTAAGGCTTGCGATTCCAAGGCGCTCATCGTGGTATCGCGGCGAGGAATCGTTGCAGGGGGTGGGGTGATTGACTAACATTTCGTCGATCTCCGTGGGCCGAACTACCGACAAATCCGATCCTGCGGCAGACTCGTTCGACAATCCGGTTCCCGCTTGTTTTCCAGAAAGATGGCGACGATTGTCGACACTTCGCCAACGTGAGTTCCGTCGTTTCCCATCCGGACGCTCCGCGTCCTGCACATTGAATACTGTGTCATGCTCACCCATACGCTGCTTCGCTTGACGTTCGTTGGTGCCGAGTGGGTGCTCTGGCTGCTCGTATTACTGAGCGTGGTCAGCATCGCGTTGATCGTCGAACGGTCGATTTATTACTTCACCCATCGCGTCGACGGCGAGGCGCTGGGGCAACAAGTGGAGCAATTGCTGGGTGAAGGCAATGTGCGAGGCGTCTGGGATCTTGTGACCGGTTCCGACTGTATCGAGCACGAAGTCGTCGCCGCCGGCCTGCCGGCACTGCAACGCGGCACGTCGGCCTGCAGCGAGGCGATGGCCTCCGCCAAGGCGCGGCTGAAGTCCTCGGTGGACGCCCGGTTGTCGTTGCTCGGAACCATCGGGGCGAATGCGCCGTTCATCGGACTGCTGGGAACGGTGCTCGGCATCGTGAAGGCCGCCCGCGATCTGTCGGGGGGCGATCCGAACGCCGTCATGGCGGGCGTCTTCGAGGCCCTCGTGGCGACGGCCGTCGGGTTGTTCGTGGCCATTCCCGCCGTCGTCGCGTTCAACGTGCTCAATCGCCGCGTCAAGAACACGATGGCCCAGGTCGATTCGCTGATGCATCTCGTGCTGGCCAATGTGCGACTGGATTTGAAGAAGGCCCCGGCGCCCGCCGCCGCGACTGCCACCCCGAGGCCGAACTGATGGCTGCTTCCGTCTCTTCCGGCGATGACGGCGACGGCACGATGAGTGACATCAACGTCACTCCGCTCGTCGACGTCGTGCTCGTGCTGCTGATCGTGTTCATGATCACGATCCCCGCGGTCGTCGGATCGGCCCCCATCGTCATCAACCTTCCCGAACCGGGGTCAGTGTCGGCCGTCGCTGACATACCTCCGATGACCGTCAATATTCAGCGGGCCGGCCAGAACCAGTTGGCCCTCTATATCAACGACCGGCCCACCAACAAAGACGATCTGGTGACGCTGTTCAAGACGCTGGGCCTGCCGCCGGAGGATCAGCCGATCACCATTCGGGCCAGCCAGACCTTGGACTACGGCGAAGTGATCGGCGTGATGGACATGCTCCATTCGATCGGACTCAGAAAGATCAGCATCGACACACAGTATTCGGAGTGACGGGCGTCGCGAACGACGCGGCACACCCGCTAATACGAGGAATTCATGGCGGCATCTGTTTCATCCGGAGATGACGGCGACGGCACCATGAGTGACATCAATGTCACTCCGCTGGTCGACGTCGTGCTCGTGCTGCTGATCGTGTTCATGATCACGATCCCGGCGGTGGTGGGCTCCGATCCGCTCGATGTCAATCTGCCGACGACCGGCGCCGTGAAGCCCGCCGATGTCATCCCGCCGATGAGCATCACCATTCAGCGCGCCGGCGAGAACAGTCTGACGTTCTTCGTGAACGATGAGCAGACGACCAAGGAAGGTCTGCTGGCCGTGGTGCAGGACAAAGGATTACCTCCCGAGGACCAGGCTGTCGCCCTGCGGGCCGATGCGGCGCTCGAATACTCCGAGGTGATCGAGATCATGAACATGTTGCATTCCATCGGCATGCGGAAGATCGCGATCGACACTCATCACGTCGAGTGATTCCGGGCGGGATCGGATGTCCGATCAGCTTGAGAGATCCGTCCGTGAGTTGCTTCCGCCGCCATGTTTGCATTGATCCGGTGGCCCAGTCAGAATCCGCACGAACTGTGCAATCTCATAAGTACAACCGCCGCATCAATTCCGATCGAGTCCCGCCATGCCTAACGTCGCCACGCTCGCCGCCCACGCTCTCTCCGAATCCGATGGCATTCTGCGTCTCGCCCCGAATTGGGTGCCACGCTCGTTCCTGCAGCCTGGTCGCCGGCTGAAGCTGAGGCCGCAGGACTACTACGCCCTCGGCATGCATCGCGGCGGCATCGATGAACGCTGGTTCGGCTCGACCACCGAAGCCGCCAACGACAACCGTAACTGGGACGAAGGCCTGTCGTACGTCGTCGCCGGCGGAGAGAAATTCCTGCTGCGGGATGCCGTTGCCGAACTCAAAGGGGAGATCATCGGCGATGTGATCTGGAAGAAGTACGGCAAATGGCCCGTGTACTCGAAGTTCTTCGACAACATGGGGCCGATCCCGCATCACATGCATCAGAACGCCGAGCAGGCCGCCAAGGTCGGGCAGGAAGGGAAGCCCGAAAGTTACTACTTCCCGCCGCAGATGAACTACATCGGGAACAACTTCCCCTACACCTTCATGGGTCTGGAGCCGGGCACCACCAAGCAGGATGTCGTCGACTGCCTCGACCGCTGGAACGACGGCGACAACGGTCTGCTCGATCTGTCGAAGGCCTACCGCCTGAAGCCCGGCACCGGTTGGCTCATCCCGCCCTGCGTCCTGCATGCCCCGGGGTCGCTCGTCACCTATGAGCCGCAGTGGGGGAGCGACGTGTTCGGCATGTATCAGAATCTCGTTGAAGGGCGGGCCGTGCCGCGAGCGCTGCTCACCAAGGACTTCCCCGAAGAGTTCCATAACGACAACGCGTATATGGTTGAAGCCCTCGACTGGGAGAAGAACGTCGATGCCAGCTACAAGGACTCGAATTACCTGGAGCCGATCGTCTCGGAGGAAGGGCAGGGCTTCTGCGACAAGTGGATCGTGTACGGCACCGTCGACGGCCAGCAACTTTTCACCGCCAAGGAATTGACGCTCGCCCCCGGTGCAAAATGCACCATCCAGGACGGCGGGGCCTATGGCTGGATCACCGTGCAGGGAAGCGGCCTCATCGAGAAGACGATCCTCGACACGCCGGTGATGATTCGTTTCGGCGACATGACCGAGGACGAAGTCTTCGTGACCGCCAAAAAGGCCCAGTCGGGGGTCACATTCCAGAACACCGGCAAGGAACCTTTGGTCGGCCTGCGTTACTTCGGCCCGGCCGCGCAGCCGAAGGCGCCGGCGAACGGGGCGTGGAGGAAGTAGTGGAACATCAGCCGCCAGTTCCGCCGACTTTCCGCATCAGGGGTTCCAGCACTTCCTCGGGCACGAACTGCTGGAGCTTGGCGACGCTGTCCCGGCTCCCCATCTGGGCGATCTGGCGGATCAGCGTGCTCGACACGTGTGAGAAGCGGTCGCTCGCCATCAGGAAGACGGTTTCGACCTCGGGGGCCAGGGCGTGATTGGCGAGGGCCATCGTGAACTCCGCCTCCATGTCCGACACCGTCCGCATGCCGCGGAGCATCACTCCCGCGCCGCAGGCCCGCGCGAAATCCACGGTCAGTTCCGAAAACGTCGACACGCCGACGTTCTTAAGTCCGCGTGAGGCGATGACTCGCTCCAGAAGTGAGCGACGCTCCTCTTCGCTGAACAAGGGCTGTTTGTCGGGGTTGATGCCGATGCCGACGGTCACGTAATCGAAAACCACCGCTCCACGGGCGATGATGTCGAGGTGCCCCAGGGTCACGGGGTCGAAGCTGCCGGCGTAGACGGCGTGCCGCGGATTGATGGTGCACTGCATGGTGAACGTCCGCGTGGGGCGCGTGACTCATCGACGGATCGGGCGATCGCGGCGAACGACTACAGCCGGGGCGGATTGCGCGCCGCCTGCGTTTCTCGCTGCATCTGTTGCCGCTCGATTTCCTCGGCCAGTAGCAGCATGACTTCTTCCTCCGTCAGGTTCTCGGCGTTTTCCAAGCCGGGAATCGGGAAGTAGCTCGGCTGCCAGCGCCAGCCCATGTCGGTGCTGAGTTCGCGTTCCGCGATGCGGGCGAAGGGCGTATCGGGGTGCTCATCGATGACCCGTGCGAGATACATGCGGGCGTCCTCAGCGGCTTGTCGCATCTGCGGGCCGGTATCGATCTCCTCGCCGGCTACGAGAATCCACTGGTTCTCCTGTGCGGGGTTCTCGAACGTAAGGGGCACCTGCTTCATCTGCGCCAGCATCAGGTTATAGCCGTACAGCCGAACTCGCATCGCGATGGCTCGTCCCATGGCCAGATCGTAGGCCGCAGCCCAGCGGGGCTCGGCATCCAGCGATTCGCGAGTCGGTTCCCCTTGCTTGAGGATCTGCAGGATGGAGTTCAACTGGTAGTCCAGTCGCGCTGCGGGCATTTGGGCGTCGGTCAACTGACGCCGCAAGTCGTTGTCGTTGAGGTGCAGAAAGACCGTCAACGGCATCGGGATCGCCTCGCTGTAGGTCATGGCACAGGCTTGGACCAATGCCGCCTTCGCGGGATGAGACATGATCTCCTGTTCCTGCTGCTGCGACGGGCGGTAGTCGGGCCCATAGAGCCGCATGGTGTGGCGATCAAAGACGAAGCCCTGTGTGTCATCGGTGATGAGGTACGATCCACCGGTCTCCGCGCACAGACGAGTCAAGGCATAGGGGCCGTAACCCGCCGACATGCGCTGCAGCCGGAAGTCGTCGCCCGAGCCGAAAAAGGGAACCTGCAGAACCTGTGGGTATGCGGTCTCCGGTCCCTGATCACACGGCAGATAGTCGACAAATCCGTCCTCGGGATAGGTGTACTGCACGTATCCATAACGCTGACCGAAGATCGCCGCGCTGCCCGCCACGAAGCAGCGGAAATTAAGCCGTACGCATTCATCAATGACCGGCTCCAGCAGGGCATCGCCATCGTCTCCCCGCTCGTCGGTGATGATGAACACCAGCCGGTTCCAACGGCCGTCATGCCGGCCGAACAACTTGTATTGCTCGACAATACGACCGAGAGTCGCGAAGACGTTTTCCTGGCCACTTTCATCATTCTCGATGGCTCGCACAGCCTCGCTGATCAGTTTCGGATCCTGAACAGGCAATTCCGTCAACAGCCGCGATTCCGCGCCAAAGCTGGCGACGGCGGAATGCAGCCCCTCGGTGCCGCCCAGCAGATCAAGCTGAGAATAAATCGAGTCGATTCGCTCGGCGATGGCTTCGCGCTTGGGTTGCATCGAGAGCGATGCATCGAGCATGAAGATGACCAGCGTCTGCCGCTCCTTGAGCGACTGCTTGATCTCGAGCGCGATGCGATCCAGTGCACCTTCGACGCCGTCGGAATTAAGTGTGTCCGGCAGAAGGCCCTCTCCAACTCCCACATATGCGGGCATGGCATCCAGGGCGATGGCCGCCGGCCCACTGATGTTCACCGGTCGAAGCGCCGGAACGATCGTCTCGGTAAGAGCATGTTCCACCATCTCTGATGTGGGACCGACGCTTGAACCTGCGTTCGAGGTGACTGCAGCGAGACTGGAAGAACTGCCTGCCACGCCCGACTGCGCCGTTCCACCGGTGCCGATTTGATTGCTGGGATTCGAGGTCAGCAGCACGTCCTCCAGCACCAATGGCTCAGGATCGCTGGCGATCTCCGCAGCCATCTCGTATTCGGCGGTGCTCTCGTGGATTTCCTGCACCACGAAATGCGCGATGCCAAAGATGCTCAGATTCAAGAGCAAGCTGATGGCCCAGGCAGGCAGGTCGCGAAGGGAAGATGTCACGGAAGGCTCCAGTGCGAACCAAAGGCTCGGCGGGAAATTTCAGGCGGGCTCCATACCGGGGCGCTGCGCCCAATTCCACGCCTGAATTGTAGTTCCGATCCCTACGATACGCAAGAATCGGTTGATTTGAAGTTGCTTTTGTGCAGCTTTCCCGCGCCTTGGACAGGCGCCCTACAAACGGATAATCGTCGCCTCGCTCATGGCGTACGTATGTCCGACTCTCCCCAGATCGTCGATCGTCAAATGGATATGGAACGTGCCCACGACATCAAACGGAATCTGGTGGATGTAGTCGGTCGTTTCCCCTGCCTGCAGATGGACCGGAATGCGGTAGTCGGCTCTTGGATTCGGGCCGAAGCAACATGGTCCCAAGTCGCGGCAAAGGAGGAACTGGTCGACGTCGTCGAACGTGGTATACATAAAGCCGCGCAACCGAACCCGCTTGCCGTCCAGATCCTGCATCCACGGCGGAAAGTAATCGGTGGCAAACGGCGGGATGTAGGTCATGTTGAGGACTTTTTCGAGGTCCAGGTCGTCAAACTGGATCCGCTGCGCGCCGTCGACGACGAAAAAGATCTTGTCGAAATAGTCCGGCTGCAACTGGATCCCAGCCAGCGAGGCCCATTGCTCCGGGGTCAACTCGACACCCGCCAGCTGCGCCTCTTGTTCGGGCGTGAGAGTCACCGTGGAAGCCGCCGCTTGCGAAACTCCAGGATCGTCCGGCGGATCGGTAACTACTGCGGGCGACACTACGGTCTCTGTGCCGGAGTCAGCCGCGATGTCCTCGTCCGGATCGACATCCCCCGTTGACGCGTCTGCCGTTTCTGACCCCATGTCGGTCGCCTGCCCGGTCTCGCCCGTCACCGAAGTCGAGGCATCTGAACCAGCATCCTGGGCCGCGATTTCGTCGGTCTCGATGTCTTCGTAGGTCACGCCGGCACCGCCGGTGGGGCTTTGAGAACACCCGGCGACCGCAAATTGGGCCAGCAGGAGAGCAATAAGTCGAACATCGCGCTTCATCTTCCCGTTCCTTCAGGCCGTCTGGCGGCGCCTAGAACATCGTCCATGATTTTACGAAGTACTCAGCTTTGAACAGGTAAATCGTATTGCCGGTCGTCCACATCTCGCCTGGATTGGGGTGAACTGTCAGCGTGCCGGCCATCGACACCATTCCCGAAGTGTAGTCCACCCCGTCTGGGAACTTTCCGGGATCCAGTTCCACGATGATGGAGTCCTGTCGATCGGGCTGCTTGCCGAAGCAACACAGGCCGTTGTCTTTGACGACTAGAAACGTCCGCAAGTCTCGCATTTCTTCCGTGGGAAACATCCAGGCCTTTAAGAAGATCGGCTGGCCGATCAATTCGTCGACATCCGGATGAAGTCCGATACTGCCGTTTGATTCGATAAATCCCTTCGCTGAAATGTCGTGCGCGAAATTGACCCGCTGGAAACCTTGCGGGACTTCGCGGTTGTACAGGTCGATCTGGTTGTAGAGCCCGCCGGCAAAGAAACCGGACGAGAGCACCAAACCCGTGACGGCCATCTTCAGTCCGCCATAGGCTTCGCGATCGAACGCGATCTTGAGGGTGGCGGCCAGCGATGTCACGATGCCGAGGGTCGCCAGCACGATGCCGACGACGCCCAGCATTGCCAGAGCCGACACCAAACCCAGGATGAGTCCGACTATCGCCAGGAGCGGCACGGGGCGATAGGAAAACTGCTGGATTTCGCGGTCAAACGCATCCTGCCGCAGGTCGGCGGGAGACTCTAAATCGGGCCGGGGGGCTTCCATCGTTTGGGACATTGCGGACTCCGGACTGGCTATAACGCGAATGAATGATGACCGACTTGAGTGCGCGGGAATCTGGAATGACTGGATAACGCGGCGCGCACCCCCCTCGCAACATGCGTCTCTCAAGTATACCCACCGGTTTGCGGAGGTTGAAGCTTGAACTCGTCGATTGACGCCAATTCGCGGCCGATTGGCCGCCATGCCGTGCGATCTCAAAGCTTCGTGAGCGGCGAACGTATTGACTTCAATCTTTCCACCTGTAAACTCGAAAGCAGCAGTAAGTTCGGGCGACGAGGGTATCGTCCGTGCGCGGGTAACCCTTCATTTCCTCCCGTCACATCGATTGGGGGGGTTGTGTCTTTTTGGTCAATTCTGCGTTGAACTCCAACGACACAATTCGGTCTGAAGACTCCCAGAAGGCGGTTCGACTATAGAAGGGACGGGATCTCTCCTGATGCAGGGAGGTTCCGTCGAGCGCGCCCATGCAGGATGGAACCGACGAGTCGCGGATCAGGACGTTCCATTCAGTTGCAGGTCAATTGAGGAAACAACATGGCAGGACAGCGTGGTCCCACCGCGGTGCACATCATCACCATTCTATTCGGAATGGCGAGTTTGATCCTGGCCGTGATGACGTACATCTCCGCCCGGGAATATCTGCGCGTCTCCGAGCAGGTCGTCGCCGAAAAAGAACAGCAGGCCACCTTCGAATCCCAGGCTGAGCGGCTCAAGGTGGAGATCGGGGCGTTGAGCACGGCCATCGGTTTTCCCGGCATGGTAGTGGGTGGAGGCGCGCCAAGTGAAGATAGCGTCCTCGGCAATCTCACCGACGTTCTGGCAGAGCAGGGAGCCAACGATCAGGGCGCGAATTTCGATCAGACCCTCGACAACATGCGGGCGCACATCAACACGCAGCTCGCCGCCGTCCAGCAGGCCCAGGCCGACCTGCAGCAGGCCACGCAACAGCTCCTCGGCGCCGAAGGGGTCGGGCAAACCAACATCGACGGCTTGCTGGGACAGCAGGGAACCGCCGAAAGCGACCTCGTGCGGCGGATCAACGACAATGCCGAGGAGATTGCCGACCTCGAAAGCGACATCGACCGTTGGCGCAACGACCTGCAGCGCGCGCAACAGGAGAAAGAAGACCTGCGGAATCAACTCGCCGATCTGCGTGCCGAGGGACAGCGGATGGTCGCGCTGCTCGACGACCGGATCGTGGCGCTGAACAACGATCTCAACCGCTTGAAGGAAGTCGCTTTCGATGTGCCGCACGGGCATATCGTGCGCGTGGAAAACGTCACTCAGCTCGTCTACATCGATATCGGCTCGCGCCAGTTGCT
>JANNSB010000795.1:0-6486 GCA_031402175.1 Planctomycetaceae bacterium | reverse complement strand
CTTTCAATCCCAGCGACTCGACGAGGTCGGCGACCGTCATCGGCCCCTCGACCTCGCGCGGTTGGCCGTTGAGACGGATGTGCATGGATGAGCCATGGGCCAGGATTCAGGAAACAGTTCAGAATCTGTCGGCATCATCCACTCTTGGACGCGGCACTCTCTTCCGACGCCGGCTTGGTGCAATACTGATTAAGCCTGCCGGACAACTCGGTTCCAAGGAACAACCCCAAGCCGTAGACGAGGAAGCCGAACAGGTTCTGTGCGGTATTGCGAATCTCTTCAGGCGCGATTTGTTCAATATGGATGAATCCAGCGACGAAGAAGAAGTCGAAGCAGATGCCGTGGAGACCGATACCAATCAGTATCAGGGCTAAAGGCTTGCCAATCGAAAACAGTCCGAATCGCAGCGCCCAGGCGGTGACTCCGATCGCGAGCACCGTATTCATGCCGAGCTCGGAGAGGAACCACGGAAGCGCGATGATGAACCCGATCTCCACGAATTGGCCGATCGCCATCACGGACCCTACGTCATGCGGTTTGACGCCCGCCCGCTTTTCGACGAACAGCGCTCCGAATGCAAAGTAGGTTCCCATGGACATCGCACACACCAGTGCCACCATTAGGAACACGGGCACGTCCATGACGAGCTTGCCCATCTCAGAAAAGAACTGGCTCAACGTGAACTCGCTGCCGGCCGGCTTAGTGTACGGCAGCGCAAACGAAAACAGCCCCAGGATGACCGACAGCCCAGCCGCCAGCAGGATGGGCCGCTCGTTCATGGGCGCATCCTTCTTGAGGAGGAATCGATGCGACAAACCGGCGACAATCCAACCTATCGTCCCGAATACGCGGATGATCGGGAAGTACTGTTGCGGGTCGGCGCTTTCGGCGGCGCAACGCGCGAAGACGATGCCGTTCACCAGCGAAAGCGTCGGCGAGAACGCCAGCGCATAAAGCAATGCCATCCAGAAAAACGTTTTCGGCGCGCGAGTCCTCGCCATGGTGAAAAGCAGCACGGCACCCACTAGGTGCAGTGCCCCGATCACGATCTGCGTCGGAAAATACTTGTCGGCCACAAGTCCTAGGAACATGGGCGAAATCATGGCGCCAATGGCCATGGTCCCGTAAACGCGGCCGATTTCCTTTCGGCTGAACCCTCGCGTATCGAGGAAGTTTCCCAGGACGACATACCATGCCCCCCAAATAGCGAATTCAAGGAAGTGGAGAACACAAAACAGCGTGTAGTTCTTCGTGCCCAGTTCTCCCGTCAATGGCTCTTTTTCAACCTCCGTCCCAGCAGCCGCTGGAACGACGAGGTACAACACCAAAGTCACGCTGACGATTAGACACGGTATCAGCCAGAATTTTCGCCAGTCGGTGACGCGGGTTTCGGTGCTCACGGCGAGTTTCTCCAGGGATGCAATCTCGGGGAATGTGCCTCGTGTGATAGCCCTGCGGCGTAGCGAACGCAAGCGTTTCGTTCGATCGAGCGACAACCGGCGAGGGATTGGGGAAGACGCGGGAACTTTGAGGCACGCATCGCCATAATGCGATCGCGACGGCCGCCAGTTCCCGGCTTCGTGTCGCTGACTCCTGACCACAGACCCACCACAGACCCCTGACTCCTTCCCCATGCCTCTCTGTAGCTTCGACGAACTGTTCCGCGACGCCGATGCGTTGCGCGAGCCTGTTGCGGTTGTCGCTGCGGGGGGAGCGGATACCACGGTGCTGTCGGCACTCGCGGAGGCGGCCTCTCGCGGCTGGGTGCGGCCGATCGTTACTGGAGACCGCAGCGCGATCCAGCATGTTGCGGTCTCGATCGGCGTCGACCTCTCGCCCTTTCGCATCATCGCGGCTGATGAGCCGGCGCGGGCCGCGGTGACCGAGGTGCATGCCGGGGCGGCGCTGTTGATGAAAGGCCAGGTGTCGACTCCCGATCTGATGAAGGCGGTTCTCGACCGCGAACACGGTCTGCGCACCGGACGCACGATCTGTCAGGTCGTCTTGATGGAGATCCCGCGCGACTCGCGCCGGTTCCTGATGTCCGACACTGGCGTCACGATCGCGCCGACGATGCAGCAGAAGATCGATATCCTGCAGAGCCTGATCGATGCCGCCCACGGTCTGGGCCTCGAACGGCCGCGTGTTGCGGTGATGTCGGCGACTGAGAAGCTCAATCAGCAGATGCCCGACACAGCCGAGGCGGTCGAGCTCACGCAGCGTGCACAGCGCGGCGAGTTCGGCAGCATACATCTCGAAGGTCCGCTGTCCTTCGATCTGGCGTACGACACGGCGGCCGGCCAGAAGAAGGGAGTGACCAGCGAAGTCGTCGGTCGGGCCGATGCGATGCTGTTCCCCGATCTGCTCTCAGCGAACCTGACGGTGAAGGCGATCATGTACACTGCCGACTGCCGCTTCGGCGGCGTGCTGGCGGGGGTAAAATGTCCGGTCGTCTTCATGAGCCGGGCCGACGATGCCCCGACACGCTTGCGCTCGCTCGCGCTGGCACTGCATATGAGGGGAAGATGCGACTAGGAGACACGTTGCGAATCGCATCCTGCTGCTAACTCTCTATTGACTGTCCATCTCACGATTCGCGTCCCTACAGTTTGCCACGCGATGTCAACGCGGTTAGCATGAACCCGAGTAGGGCTTTGCTCATCTGTGCCCTGACTGATCGCTCATCCAGCCGGGAGAGGTCGTGGGAGATTCGTTGTCGCTCAATCCAGACTCGGCTGTCGAATCCTCAACTGGTGTCTTACATCGTTGCCGCGAGTTTGAATCTGCCCTGCGGGAAGGCAGCCGGCCCACGATCGAGGGCTATCTCACCGATACTGCCGGTGAAGATCGCGAGCAGCTTGTCGTGGCCCTGGTGCGAGTCGAGATTCGGTTTCGACAGCAATGCGGCGAAACGCCCAAGCTGCCGGAGTATCTCGCCCGATTTCCTGACTATGCCGAGGCGCTGAATGAGACGATTCCGCCGCTGCTCACCGAGCAGGGGGATCGGTTGATGTCGACGCTGATCGCGCAGCCCGGCAGCCCAGTAACGCTTGATGTTTCTGAAGAGTTCAGTGTTGGCATCCCGCGACAGTTGGGACGCTATCAGTTGCAGGAACTCCTCGGTCGCGGAGGATTCGGCGAAGTCTGGCAAGCGCTGGATCCCATCTTGCATCGGACCGTCGCGGTGAAGACGTTGCGTCGCGATCGGGAACTCAGTGCCGCCGCTCTTGAATCGTTCCTGAATGAAGGCCGGCATCTCGCCCAACTCAAGCATCCTGGGATCGTCTCGATCTACGATGTCGGCGTGGAACAGGGCCGGGCCTACATCGTTTCGGAATTCGTCGACGGCACCACGCTGCAGAAGTCGCTTGAGGAGCGGACGTTTACCTGGCAAGAGGCTTCGCTGCTCGTCGCCGACATTGCTGACGCTCTGCAGAAGGCACACGAAGCGAACATCTTCCATCGTGACATCAAGCCGTCCAACATACTGATGGATCGCCAGGGCGTGCCGCATGTGGCCGACTTTGGACTGGCCGTCACCGAAGAGCAGCAGATGCTTGAATCGGTTTCGACTCTGGGGACGTTCGGCTACATGCCTCCCGAACAAGTCAACGGGCAAAGCCAGCTCGCGGACGGCAGGGCCGACATCTACAGCCTCGGCGTCATACTGTATCGCCTGCTCACCGAGAGGCTGCCGTTCATCGCGAAGGACATCGAACAGTATCGAGTCCAGGTACTGCAGCGTGCTCCGCGGCCGCTGCGATCGATCATTCCCACTCTTCCGAAAGAACTCGAGCAGGCATGTCTCAAGTGTCTTGCGAAATCGCCGGAGAACCGCTTCTACACGGCTTCGGATCTCGCCGGCGAATTGCGTCGCATCGTGGCGCTCCATCAGCCGGCGGCCGATCCGATTTCAAAGCCGGTGCAGAATGATGTTTTCCGTCAGCGCTGGATCGCGATCGCCTTGATTGCCATGGTCGCGGCAGTGGCAGCTGCTCCCTGGTTGCGAACGATGTTTTCACCAGCAGTTGTGCCGGATTCCCATCAGCCGCAGAATCTGCTGGGAGATAACGGCGCAAATGAAGATCCTGGAGTTCTTGTTGTCAGCGAAGTCGCGGTCACAGCGCCCGAACTCAATGATGTGAGTTGGGACATCCTCGACGAAAAGAGCATTCGCGTTTCCAGTCCCGCGACCGGTCTGGTGCAACTCGGCGAGTATGACGAAAGCGACGGCAGCCTCACTTTTGAAGTCGAGATCGAGCCCAGCAACGTCGTGATCGCCGGCCTGTTCTTCGGTCACAAGCCCTATGGCGACAACGACGAAAACATTCGGTATGTCGCCGTCGACATTCAGCTCTGGCGACAAACGAGCCAGATGCTGGTCGTCCACCAGCCCGATTTTCCGATCTTGAATCAGGCACTTGGCGGCGATCCCTGGGCGGGAAACGTTCCGGCTCCCATGGATTCACGCGCGGTGTCACAGAAGCTGGGAGTCACAATCGAAGGAGGGCGCATCGTCGAAGTCCGGCTCGACGGCGAACCTGTTGCGGGCGTCCTGGATGGCTGGGACGCGCGGTTTCCAGCCGATGCGAACTGTTTCGGCGCTTTTGGCCTGATTTGCGGCAGCGGATTCGCAACTTTTCGGGATCCCGTCTTGAACGAGGTCCAGGCACACTTTAGCGTGGGATCAAGTCATCTGGAGGCGGACGAGAACGCAGAGCCTCAACCCTGATCGACACCGCAAGCGGAGCCTATGTCCACGCCCATCATCACGTTCAAAAGCTATAACTGCGCGACGCAGACGGTCACCATCACCGTTCACACCGGCGGCGGACTTCCGGAATCGGTCATCGTCGCAGTCGTTCCGGCGGGAACAGTTGTTCCGGACTTCCCTCCTGTGGGAACCACGGTCGCAATCACCGGATACGGCGACTACAGCGCGGTCGTCTTCGGCGGGCCGACCAGCGGAGCCTACGATGTCTATTGGTGGGTGCGCATGACGTCGGCACGGTTTGGGCCTTGCAACGGAACCTGTGGCTCGTCGCCTCCTCCGCCGCCACCGCCGCCGTTACCCCCTTCGCCTCCCACGCCGCCGGTTCCGCCTGTACCACCATCGCCTCCCGCACCACCGACGCCTCCGCCATCACCGCCTGGAGGCCCGAGTCGCACGACGAAGGCGAAGAAGTAGACGCGTCGAGAGAATGTTGATTCTCAATGGTCCGCGCGATGTCGACCACTTCCAGCACGGGGATGGCGTTGGTAATCATCGGATGTCCACTGCGGTCGAAGGCAGGAACTCACGAATCGTGGCGATGACTCGATCCGCCGCGTCTTCGAAGACCAAGTGGCCGGCATCGGCGATCTCTTTGACCCTTGCGTTCGGGAATCGATCGCGAAACTCGTGCAGAAACTCGGGCGTGAAACACCAGTCGCGCATGCCCCAGAGAAGCAGCATTGGGTGCTCCTGGAATTGGTTCAGCCCATTCTCGACGCCAGCCAGTGTGGCGTAGCTCGGATGACTCGGTGACAGCGGGATGTCCTTTACGAACCGGTCGACGGCGATGCGGTCGGCCCAACTGCGGTACGGCCACAGGTAGCCCCGTTTGACGGCAGCCGACAGTTCACGCGGCCGTTCGGTCGCCATCTGCATCGCGGCCCGCGAGAAAAGATTGAGTCCGCGAACGCCGAAAGTTCCCAACCAAGGCGCACGGCACAGAGCAATTCTCAGTGGAATGCGCTGCGAACGGAAGGCGCCGGTGTTCATCAATACGAACCGCGAAAACCTCTCCGGCCGCAGGCTGGCGGCTCCCATGCCGATGCAGCCCCCCCAATCATGGCCTATGAGCGTGATGTCCCGCAGATCAAGTTCGTCAACGAACTTCACGAGGTTGTCGATGTGTTTCTGCAGGCGGTAATCATAGTCCTGAGGCTTCGACGACAGCCCGCAGCCGATGTGATCGACGGCCAGTACGCGCCGCGACGGCGAAAACTCCCGCACGATCCGTCGAAACGCGAAGCTCCAGGTCGGGTTGCCGTGCACGCACAGGATCGGCGAGCCGTTCCCTTCATCGACATAGTGGTAGCTCTCGGTCGCGCTCCACTCCAGACGGTGGGATGCAAACGGATACTCCAGCCGCACGTCATCTGGCAGAGGCCGCAACCAGGAAGGAGTCTGCATCGACGGTTGCCGCTTGCTCTGCTCGAGACTGGAGAATGAGGGATCTTTTGCGGTGCGATTAGACAATCCGCGCACGGTTCCAGCAAGCGCGCTGGAATGCCTGAGATCGGGCGGAAGATCAGAACTCAATTTCGCCGGTGAGCCATGCCGGCGTCGCAGCACCTTCATTCACGACAGCAGTGCCGCTCGTCAGTTCGATCTCCGATGCGCGGTTCGTCGACGAAGCCCCAGTGACTTCCCCAAAGTCCGCGATCACGTTCGGCTCCCTCTGGCGGCGGGCCTCCTCTTGAATCAACACGCGCACATCG
>JANNSB010000794.1:0-2076 GCA_031402175.1 Planctomycetaceae bacterium | reverse complement strand
AGTAGTGGGAAAAAGTCCTGAACCAACCTCGAGGCAGCCCAATGCCGCCCCGAAACACCACTGCGAAACTCAACAGATCGAATAATCGATGGAGTTCGCTCGTCGAACCGGCATGTTCGCCGGCATTCTCGGTCTCGCCATCACCGGATTCCTTGGGGGCGGCGAGTACCCCATACTAATTAACCGCACTTGGTATCAGAAATCATCGCCAGAATACCTGGTCGATCGTCGGATTTGGCCAAATTCTTCCGGCGTCTTCGGGGGGATCGGCGCTAAGGCTTTGTGCCACAAGCCGATGGGTGCAGTACGTGCGCAGCCGACGTGACGACGGTGTCCGAGCGGAACATCCAACAGCGTTCATGGGCACTGAAGCGACGGATCGATGGCGAGTCCCCTGCTGCCGGCGGAGGTTTCTGGCGGCGGGCAGACTCAGGTGTGACACCGGTGTACTTCCAACTTGGGCCACACGGGTTCACGGCGGGTAAACTGATCGGCATCATCCCAAAAAGTTGTCACAGTCGTTCATTAAGGGCCTCTAAGGCGTCGGAGCGTTTCTCTGCCCATCTAAGCTGTAGACATCTGTCATCTGGGGAGCCGTCGTGTTCAACCCCTTCGCTGAAGTCGCCGGTGGTGATGCCGCGGATACGGAACTGGTCGGACAGGCTGTGGCCGGCGACCGCACTTCGCTGGAGAAGCTGGTCCTGCGGCATCAGGCGTGGATCTACGACATTGCCGTTCGGGTAGTGGGTGTGTAATGGTGCGCTGCTAAGCGGCGCGCCAAGCACTACCCGGCAACGGCTTCGTTGCGAATTCCGAATGGGATGTGCACTGATGGCACAATCCCGCATGCGGTGTCGAGGTGCACTCTCTGGTCGTCGAAGAAGATGTGCGGCTTGTAAACCTCAAGGATTTTCGCCTTGTCTACACCGCCCAAGGTGAACATTTTGTCGACGATGATACCCCATGCTCGCAGGGTCAGAATCATACGCTTGTCAGCAGGAGCATTCCGTGCCGTAATGACCGCAATCGAAATCAGCGGCTTGTAATCGGGATCTCTCTCCTTCTTGGCGAGTTCCAATTGCTGGAGTTGTGAGATCTTTGAGAGCAGTTCCTGAAGCGGACCAGGCTCCATCACGATGTCAGCTTTTTCATCCTCAGAAGCGTGGAATCGTTCCAGTCCACCGGCGGCGTAAACGCGCTCAGCTTCATCGTTGGCGATGACACCGTCAAAGTCGAACGCTACCCGCAATTCAAGATCTTCGTCGTTATCTTCGATCGTCGATTCCATAACCATCCCAGCCGCATGACCAGCCATGATTGCTCCCCTCACGTCATTGTCGTTAGCGGACAGGAACAAACTTGAGCCATATGCCGGGAGGTACGGGTACGGATCCGCACCTCCCAAGAACGCGGAGCGACTGATCCCCAGACCGTGAGAGCGAATCGCGTTCATCACGCGCAGGCCAGTATCTGCGTCGTTTCGCGAGATCAAGATTACTTCGACTGGTTCGCATTCCAAGAGCGGGTTGAGGGCCAGCAATCTCTTGATGAACGGGAACGCAACGCCGGGCATGAGCACCACCTGCTCGTGATCACGCTGGTGTTGCCTGTATGCCGCCTCACCATTTTCTCTAAATATACCGTCGGACTCCCTCAGGTCAAACAGGGCGCTTGAGGCAATGGCAACCACCAGCTTCTGCCCAAGTTCGTATGGCATGGCGACTATCCCGCAAGTGACTTAACCGATTCACTCAGCAGCCGATTGATCGTCCATGCTTCATTCGCAAGACCCGCCGCGACCGCCGGGGTTGTCTGCAACGTCTGGTGCTTGCGGCAGAAGTTATACCATGCCGCGAACAGGGCGAACATGGCTTCATGGTTCTCCCATTTCTTGCTGAAAGCGTTGGTGAGGCGGGTGAATCGGCGATTCTGCATCCGAATCGTGAGGTTGTGGCGTTCGACGTGGCTTGCGCAGATCTTGGATTCGTCCGGCTTGCCGACGTTGGAAACGAGCTTCGTGCCGATTATCGCGTGCGAGACTGTACCGAACTGCTTGATGACCATGCCGTGGTCAAC
>JANNSB010000793.1:0-5283 GCA_031402175.1 Planctomycetaceae bacterium | reverse complement strand
TTCTCATCCCGCAGGTCGGACCGAAACGCACAGAACGTGCAGCGGTAGACGCAGACGTTCGTGGGGTTCAGATGAATGTTCGTGTTGTAGTACGCAATGTTCCCGTGCCTGCGCTCGCGGACGAGATTCGCGAGTTGCCCCAGCGTCAACAGGTCGGCTTGCTCTTCGAGAAACAGGCCTTCATCGAACGACAACCGTTCGCCGGCTTCGACCTTGTCGGCGATGAAATCGATCGTGATGGCAGCGGTTGGCATAGTGGCCTCAGTATCATCGATTCTCCTGCGGAATTGTAGCCGCCGTCTCAATCGCAATTCATCAACGACCGACTTTCCCGGCGGCAGGAAAGTCGACGATCCCGCAGGACAGTTTCTCGCGGCCCGCCGGGTCGATAGACTGAATCCTTCACTTATCGGCATCTGACGAGGTTTTCTCCGCAGCACAAAAGGGACCACATCCATGTCGCAGTCACATCGCACGAATCGTCGCAAATTCCTCCAGGCCTCAACGGCCGTCGCCGCGAGCAGCGTGTTGCCCTATTGGCATACATCGACCGTCGCCCGTGCCGACGACAGCCCGCTGGAGCGTCTGCGACTGGGCTGCATCGGCACCGGGGACCGCTGGAAGGACGTCGGCCGCCAGGCGATGGACTTCGCCGACTGCGTGGCCGTCTGCGACGTCGACGCGCTGCATGTCGATGAAGGCCGCGATATTGCCACGGAGAAGAACCGCAATCGCGGCGTCGATCTGTCGGTCGCGATGTACGAGGACTACCGCGAACTGCTGGAACGTGACGACATCGACGTAGTGACGATCGTCACTCCTGACCATTGGCATTCGAAAATTGCGATCGAAGCGATGCGGGCCGGCAAGGATGTCTATTGCGAGAAGCCCCTCACGCTGACGATTCATGAAGGCAAGCAGATCATCAAGGTGCTCGAAGAGACTGGCCGTGTGTTTCAGGTCGGCACGCAGCAGCGCACGGAGATGGGACAGCTCTTCATCAAGGCCGTCGCCATGGTTCGCGATGGGCGCATCGGCGAAGTTCGCAAGGTGACGTGCGACATCGGCGGATCGAGCGACAGCGGCGAGATTCCAGTCGTGCAGACGCCGCGGGGACTCAACTGGGACATGTGGCTGGGCCAGGCGCCGGCCGTGGACTTCCGCTTCAAGGAAGGGGGCGGCCAGTGGGGTCACTCGCGTTGCCACTACGAATTCCGCTGGTGGTACGAGTACTCGGGCGGCAAGATGACCGACTGGGGCGCGCACCACGTCGACATCGCAAGTTGGGCACTTGGATTAGGTGAGAACGGCCCCGAATCGATCGAAGGCCTGATCGCCGAGCATCCGGTTCCTTTCGAAAACGGGGTGCCGCAACTGGACGATCGCTACAACGCCGCGACGAAGTTCGACGTGCAGGTGATGTGTCCCGGCGGGGTCGAGTTGCACATCGTCAGCGAATCGAGCGACGGCAACGGCATCCTCTTCGAAGGGACCGAAGGTCGCTTCCATGTCAGCCGCGGCGACATCAAGGGCCGTCCCGTCGAAGACCTCGCTGCGAATCCGCTGCCCGAAGGGGCGATGGAAGCAGTCTACGGCGGCCCGATTCCCGGCAGCCACATGCAGAACTTCTTCGACTGCATTCGTTCGCGATCGAAGCCGGTCTCGGATGTGTGGAGCCATCACCGCGCCATGACGACCTGTCACCTCGCGAACATCGCGATCCGCCTGGGCCGCAAGCTGAACTGGGACTCGGCCGCCCAGCAGATCGTCGGAGACGACGAAGCGAACGCCTGGCTCAAGCGCGAGCAGCGTTCGGGCTTCGAGATCGACGTGGAAGTGTGAGTTGCGGTGGCCCAGACATTCCTGTCTGGGGAACTCACAGACCATCAACACCAATTGCCATCGGCCCCCGGCGACTCGCCGGGGGCTAAATGGTTTATTTCCCTTGACGCATGTCTCAACGCATCGTGCTCCTGGGTGGCGGCGGGATGGCGACGGCGTGCGCCCTCGTCCTGGCCGAGCATCCGGACGTCGAGATCACGCTCTGGTGCCGACGGCGGGAGGCGGCGGAGCAAATTGCCAAGACTCACGTGAACCCGCATCTGCCGGGCGCGCTGCTCCCTGCGTCGATCACGGTCACGTCGGATGCCGTGTGCCTGAAAGCCGCTGACTGGATTGTCGTCGCGGTTCCCACCAAGTACCTCCGGGAGACGATCACGCCGCTCGGCAAGTTCGTTGGTCAAGGCGTCCCCGTCGTCAGCGTGGTAAAGGGGCTGGAACTGAAGACCCTCAGCCGGCCGAGCGAGATCATCCTCGACGCCTTCGGTCCGCGCGGCATCGTCGTGTTGTCGGGGCCGAGCCATGCCGAGGAGATCGCACAGCGTAAACCCGCGACACTGGTGGCCGCTTCGGAGGACATCCGCCTGGCTCGGCAAGTGCAGGAACTCTTTACCACCGACCGTTTTCGCGTTTACGCCAATGCCGACATCGTGGGGGTGGAATACGCCGGGGCCATCAAGAATGTGATCGCCATCGCGGCCGGCATCTGCGAAGGACTCGACTGCGGCGACAACGCGAAGGCCGCCCTGCTCACCCGGGGAGTCGCCGAAATGACCCGTCTGGGAGTGAGCCTTGGCGCCGAAGCCGCGACTTTTGCCGGGCTGGCGGGCATCGGCGATCTGATCACCACCTGCATCAGTCCACACGGCAGAAACCGGCAGGTCGGCCTGCGTCTGGGACACGGGGAAACGCTCGATTCCATCGTCGCCTCGATGACCAATGTGGCCGAAGGCGTGAACGCCGCCCGGCCGATCCAAACGCTCGCGAAGAGCCGGGGGGTCGAAACACCGATCATCGACGAAGTGTGCGCCGTGCTGTTTGAGGGTAAGTCGGCTGTGGACGCCACGAGCAGCCTGATGCAGCGCCCGATGAAAGATGAATGATGGCCGACGAATCTCACTTCTCACCAGATCGCCGCTGCCGTACATTTGTGGATTGACGGATTGTCTTCACTCCATTCCTACATGACACAACTGCACTCTCGCTGGGTTCGCTGCATCACGACTCTGGTCGCCATGTCGGCCGCAGTCACCGCACAAGCCCACCCGGGGCACGGGACGACGAATCCCGATTCCGCCGCCCACCTGCTTGAGCCGGTGCACTTCGTGACGCTACTGGCCGTGTTCTCCGTCGCGGGACTTCTGGCCGGCTTCCTGCTTCACAGGCGACGAAAGCTCGCTAAAGCAACGGCGACGGCGCGGGGACGCATGTTCCGCCGGGACAATGCTTAGTTCCTGGACGACAGGGACGGCTGCCCTCGCGTTCGTGCTGTATGTGATCGCGACGATCTTGAGGCTGCGATCTGCCCCTGACGGACAGACCGTTTCCATCCGCATCGAATCACTGGCGTGGCTGGTGTTGTTGATTCACGTGGGCTTCGCCTTTCATGAACATCATCATTGGAGCCATGCCGCCGCCGAAGCCCATGTGGCCCAGGAGACAGCCGAAACTGTCGGCATTCGCTGGCGAGGTGGAATCTACTTCAATCATGCACTGCTGATTCTCTGGCCATTCGGGCTCGCCAGCCGCTGGAAGCGACGATCACCGGCCGCCTCACGCCGCCGACTGCTCGGTACTTTCATTGATCTGTACGTGGCCCTGATGTGGCTGAGCGCCACGGTGCTGTTTGGCTCAACCGTCTTCCGGGTGGTGGGCGCCGTCGGTTTCTGCCTGATCGCACTGGCCTGGGGGTCAACGCGGCGGTCCGCTCCGACCGTCGAAAACAGGCCCCAAACGCAACATTGATACTTGCCCGGAAGATGCCGTATCCTGAAGTATTCACAAACCTGCCGCCGATCCGCCTGAGACGACTTATTCGACCTGATCATGTCCCAACCCACCAACTTCTGCCGACGTACCCGCCGTGAGTTTCTCTGGCAGACCGGCGGCGGCTTTACCGGCACCGCGCTCGCGGGGATGCTCGGAGCCGACTTCTTCGGGACGCAGTCGGTGTCGGCTGACGGGACGACGCCGTTTCAGAACCCGCTGGCCCCGCGGGAGCCGCATCACACGCCCAAGGCGAAGGCGTGCATCTTTCTGTTCATGTACGGCGGGCCGAGCCACATCGACACGTTCGATTACAAGCCCGAAATGACCGGGCGCGACAATCAGACGATCGAAGTGAAGACGTTCGGTCGCGGCGGCCATCGCAACGAAGGCCGCATTGTCGAGCCCCGCTGGAGCTTTTCGCAGTACGGTGAGTGCGGCAAATGGGTCAGCACGCTGTTCCCGCACCTGTCGGGACATGTCGACGACATCGCCTTCATTCATTCGATGACGGCCGACAGCCCGATCCACGGGTCGGCCCTGTTGATGATGAACTCCGGCCGTATCCTCAGCGGCAGCCCCTCGCTCGGCTCGTGGCTCAACTACGGGCTCGGCTCCGAGAACGAGAACCTGCCCGGCTACGTGGTGATGCTCGATCCGCGCGGCGGGCCGATCTCCGGCGCGAAGAACTGGTCGAGCGGCTTCATGCCGGCCACGTATCAGGCGACGGTGATGCGCTCTCGCGGGGAGCCGATCCTCAATCTGGCCCCGCCGGACGACCTCAGCATGGAGGCCCAGCGGCGTCTGCTCGATTCGCTACGCGTGTACAACGAAGAGCACGCACTGGAGCGAGCGGACAACAGCGATCTGGCGGCACGCATCGCAAGCTACGAACTCGCGTTCAAGATGCAGCAGCATGCCCCCGAGGCCGTCGACATCTCGCAGGAGACGGCGGATACGCAGGCATTATATGGTCTCGATGATCCCAAGACCGCGACGTTCGGTCAGCAATGTCTGCTGGCCCGCCGGCTCGTCGAGCGCGGCGTGAGGTACATTCAGATCTATTCCGGCGGCGCGCACAATGACGACAACTGGGACGCTCACGGCGACCTGGTGCAGAATCATGAACTGCACGCCGGCGAGACCGACAAGGGGATCGCCGGATTGCTGGCCGACCTCAAGCAGCGCGGGCTACTCGAATCGACGCTCATCGTCTGGGGGGGCGAGTTCGGACGTCAGCCGACGGCCGAGTATGCCGAGGGGACGGGTCGCGACCACAACTCTTATGGCTTCACCATGTGGATGGCCGGCGGGGGCGTGAAGGGGGGCACCAGCTTCGGCCAGACCGACGAACTCGGCGCGGCGGCCGTCGAAAATCGCATGCATGTGAAGCGGCTGCACGCCACGATCCTGCAACAGATGGGTCTCGACCCCAACCGGCTGACCTACTTCTTCGGC
>JANNSB010000792.1:0-4262 GCA_031402175.1 Planctomycetaceae bacterium | reverse complement strand
AACGGCATTCGGCACCTCATCATCTGGCATCCGAGCGCGGTCTGTTCGCTGGATCCGGCATCGGGCGAACTTCGCTGGCAGGTGCCTTATCGCGTGAATTCGGGACTGACGATCGCCACGCCGCGCCTCGTCGGCAATCGGCTGCTGGTATCCAGCTTCTACAACGGTTCGCGAATGATCGAGATCGCTGACGATGGAACAAGCGCCGAAGTCGTCTGGAAGGGTGACAGCGACAGCGAACTCGCCGAGAATACCGACGGCCTGCATTGTCTGATGTGCACGCCGTACATCGACGATGGCTACATCTACGGCATCTGCAGCTATGGCGCGCTGCGTTGTCTCGATGTCGAGACCGGCGAACGGGTGTGGGAAACCTACGACGCCACCGGCTACGACCGCTGGTGGAACGGCTTTCTCGTGCCGCACGAGGATCACGTCTTCATTCACAATGAACAGGGGGAACTGATCGTCGCGCAGTTGAGTCCCGAGGGCTACACCGAGATCAGCCGGGGCTTGCTGGTCGAGCCGACGCGGCAGGTCCAACGGCGGATGACGATCTGGTCGCACCCGGCATTTGCTGAAGGGAGCGTGTTCGCGAGGAACGATCGGGAGATCGTGCGCGTGGATTTGCGACAATGAGTGAATGGTCTGAGCGAATCGGCAGGAACCCAACGAACCACAATGAACATCCGACGTAGCGTTTTTGCTGTGGGACTATTGTGTCTCGTGGGATGCAGCAATGACTCATCCGTGAGCAACACGATCGTCCTGGTGGTGCCTGACGCTTACATAGGCCCAGTCGTCATTGTACCTGATACTTCCAATGATGATGTCGTGAAGTCGAGTTCGGAGTTCTTGTTCACCGTGGACGACAGTGGTGTCGCCAGAGTGAGTCAGTCGCACTTCGATCTCTTCCACGAGACTCACGACCTGCACGCGCGCTCGACGACGGGAGTTGCGCGTGATGCGGAACTTTCCAATGGCCAGGGAAACGCCAGGTATCAAATGTACTACTTTGGGCCAGCCTCAGACGCAGACACATTCCTTCACAGGGATTTTTCTGCACAAACGAAGTGGTTTGAGGAGCGAGGTCTGCAGTGGTCGGACTAAGCGATGCCGCACTGCTCCTCTGCGGCCTCCGCGCCTCTGCGTGACAACAAGTCGGCTCACGCAGAGGCACGGAGGCCACAGAGGGCTTTTCAGTCCCGCACTATCGCCCTCGGTGGACCTGACGTAGCATGTAGTGCGATTGATTTGAGTGGTTTCACGATTACCCACCCGGAGAGTTCATCATGAGATCTCCATCGCTCGCGATCGCAGTCGCCGCCATCCTCGGAACCGCCTCTTCTGAACATTGCCACGCCGGCCCGATGCCGACCGTGCCGGAAGGCTATACCGTCGAACTCGTCGCCGGCTACCCGCTGGTCGAGCATCCGATGATGGGCTGCTTTGACGACCAGGGGCGGCTCTATGTCTGCGAGTCGGCAGGCACCAATCGGCCGGCGGCGGAACTGCTGGCCGATCCGCTCGATACGATTCGCGTTCTCGAAGATACCGATGGCGACGGCGTGTTCGACAACTCGTGGACGTTTGCCGACAAGCTGGTGTTTCCGCAGGGATGTCTGTGGCTCGATGGTTCGCTCTACACATGCAGTCCGCCGAGTTTGTGGAAACTGGATGACACCGACGGCGACGGCGTGTGCGATCAGCGAACGGAACTTGTCACAACATTCGGCTTCAACGGCAACGCGGCCGATATTCACGGGCCGTTCCTCTCACCCGAGGGGCGGCTCTTCTGGTGCGACGGGCGGCATGGGCACGAGTTCTTCGATTCCGAGGGGAATCTCGTCAGCGAAGGGAAGGCGGCTCGCATCTTCTCGTGTCTGCCGGATGGCAGCGACGTTCGCGTCTTGTGTGGCGGCGGCATGGACAACCCCGTCGAAGTCGACTTCATGCCTTTCGGCGAAGTGATCGGCACCTGCAATCTCTTCTATGCCGATCCGCGCGGCGACTGCCTCGTGCACTGGGTGTATGGTGGCGTCTATCCGCGAGTCGATCAGCAGGACTGCATCGCCGAGTTCCCCTGGACCGGCGGCCTGCTCGACCCGATTCACAATTACGGTCACGTCGCGGTGGCGGGGATGACGCGCTATCGCGGTGATGCGCTGGTGTCCCGTGCGCCCGATGCCGATCAGCAATTGTTCTTCGTCACGCATTTCAACACGCATCGCGTCGTGCGCACCGTGGTGGAGCGAGCCGGCGCGACATTTCGCGTGGCCGACACAGCCGACTTCATGGTGAGCGAGGATCCCGACTGCCATCCGACCGATGTCGTCGAAGCTCCTGATGGTTCGCTGCTGGTGATCGACACGGGCGGCTGGTTCCGCATCGGCTGCCCGACGTCGCAGATCGCAAAGCCGGAGATCGCCGGGGCGATTTATCGGATTCGGCGTGATAAGTCGGTTGCCACGAACGACGCCGAGTTGATTGCGAGCACGGATGATCTACCGAACGACACCGTCATGGCTATTCCATCGCACGAACTGCTCCGTCACCTGCAGGAAATCTCGGAATCTTGCACGATGGATTCATCGATCGATGAGACGGCATCCGTGATCCTCTATTTCCTTCCCACGACGCAGCCGGAGCCGATGCTCGATCATGCCCTGATTCATGCACTCATTTCATTGAACAATGCGGGTGGCACGCGCACCGGTTTGGCGAGTGACAACAGCCGCGTACAGCGGGCGGCCCTCATCGCGCTCGATCAAATGGCGTCAGGCGACCTCACGCGGAATGACGTGCTCCCGTTGCTCGACACCGAAGACGCCGCGCTGCAGCAGGCGGTGTTGGAGGTGATCAGCCGGCGTGAAGGCTGGTCCGACGGCGTGGTGGCCACGATGCAGGAATGGCTCAGCGAGGATCAGATCGAGGAAGGCCGACTGGCGATCATCCGCCGTTTCCTCACATCCCGCGCCAGTGAAGAAGCCGTGCAATCGCTGGTCGCCGCAAGCATCCGTGGCGAAGCCATCAGCCCTGCGTCGCGACTTGCGATGCTGGAAGTGATGGAAAGCGCGGATCTCGAGGCCTGGCCTGATGCCTGGTCGGAACCGCTCGCCGAGGTCCTGTCATCTCCGATCGAGGCCGAAAGGCTGATGGGGGTGCGAATCGTGGCCGCTCAGCAGTTGACGCAGTTCGACGAGCGACTGATCGCGCTGCTCAACGACGTGAATGAGTCGGCGATGGTCCGCGTCGATGCCTTTGCAGCAGTGGCCGCTCGATTGGAATCCCTCGACACAACGACGGGAGGTTTTCTGCTCGGCCGATTGAAAAGCGAGGAGGCTTCACTCAGCGAAAAAGTCCGCATTTCTCAAGGATTCGTGGCGGTGCGCGGGCTGACGAACTGCCAGTACGCGGGCCTCGCCAATCAACTCGACGAGTACGGCCCCGTCGCCGCGGCTGCTTGCTTGCCGGTCTTTGAGGGGACCGACAAATACGGCGAGTTCCTGATCGAATCACTCAAGCAATTGGGCACGACCCTGCCTGTCTCGCCCGAGGAGCTGGAACGAACGCTCGCCGACTATCCGCAGGAGATCCGCGATCGAGGGGCGCCGCTGATCGAGCAGTTGCGTCAAGCGGGGGCCGAGCAGGCGCAGCGGGTCGATGAGCTGACGGCAGCCTGCACCGAAGGCAGTCCGGAACGCGGCAAATACGTCTTTTTCAGCCAACGCGCGGCCTGCGCAAGCTGCCACCGGGTTCAAGGAGAAGGGACATTGATCGGCCCCGACCTGTCGACGATCGGGGCCAGCCGGCAGGCCCGTGATCTCGTGGAGTCGATCGTGTTCCCCAGCAGCAGTTTCGCCAGGGGGTATGAGCCATTCGTGGTCGCCACGGCCGAGGGGTATATTCACGCGGGAATCATCACGCGGGAGACGACCGACAGCCTGACGATTAGAACAACCGACCTGCGGGAAGTTCGCGTCCGCCGGGACGAGATTGATGAACTGCAACAGAGTGATACATCCATCATGCCGAAGGGGCTGGAAGGACGACTTACGGAAGAGGAGTTGCGTGATCTCGTGGCCTTCTTGCAGAATCTGAGATGATGGTAACCCGACGCGTCAGCGAGGGCGGCGTGAGAGTCAGCGGACAAATGTCACGATGCGCGTATAGCGGAACGACGGCCCCCTTATTGCGGTCGCCGTGCCGCGAGGCGCGCCCTCATTCGAATGTCGCCCATCCTCACGATGCCCTCGCTAACG
>JANNSB010000791.1:0-7416 GCA_031402175.1 Planctomycetaceae bacterium | reverse complement strand
CAGACGGTCGCCCGCGGCGAGTTGCCGGTCCTTATGAGGATTGGGGATGACAGTGGTCCCGCAGTTGAGGGTCAAGACGTTGATGTCGCGTTCCCGCAGCCCCGATTCGCTGATGGTCTTACCCACATACTCCGAACCTTCGGGTATGGAAATCTCGGCCACGCCGTAGGCCTGGCTGACCGTCAGTTTCTGCCGGATGTCGAGTTCCGGGAAATCGACCTGCGCCGCGATGTAGTCGACGACCGCGCCCGCCACATCAAGCTGAGTGGCCGCTTCGATCCCTTCCAGCCCTGGTGATGAATTCACTTCGATGATCTTCGGGCCGTCGTCTGATTCGAGCATGTCGACGCCGGCGATTTTGAGTCCCATGATCTGAGCGGCACGCACGGCGGACTGCGCGGTAGACTGTTCCAGTTCGATCGCCTCAGTGCGTCCGCCGCGATGCACGTTCGAGCGAAACTCGCCCCCCTGAGCCACTCGGCGCATGGCCGCGATGACGCGGTCTCCCACGACGAAGACGCGAAGATCCTTCCCCCGGCTCTCCGCGACGAAACGCTGCACAAGGACGTTCTGCCGCGCGGTCTGCAGTGTCTCGATAATCGCTTCGGCCACCTTCACCGTCTCCGCCAGAATGACGCCGACGCCTTGCGTCCCTTCCAGCAGCTTAATGACCACGGGCGTGCCGCCCACGCGTTCGATCGCCGGCAACACGTCCCAGCGGTCGCGCACGAAGGTCGTTTCGGGTATGCCAAGCTGATGCTTGCTGAGGATCTGCAGGCAACGCAGTTTATCTCGCGAGTTTGTGATGCCGTTCGAGGAGTTGGCGCAGTAGACGTCCATCTGCTCGAACTGCCGCACGAGAGCCGTGCCGAAGTAAGTGATCGACGCACCGATCCTCGGCAGCACCGCATCGAACGGGCTGATCGGCCGGCCGCGAAAGTACAGGCTGGGCGTGCCTGTCGCGATGTCGATGCCGAAGCGCAGCGTGTTGAGCACCTTGCAGCGGTGCCCGCGGCGCTGCGCGGCCTGCTTGAGCCGCCGCGTGCTGTAGCACCGTGGCTGGCGTGATAGGATAGCAAGCTTCATGTGAATTCATCCCTGTTGGCGGCTCACCCGGCATTCCTTGCCTGGTGTTTCTCACGGCTGCTTGAACACGCGCTGCAACTCTTCCATCGATGTCTTTCCCAAGGCGACCATGCGCAGTCCATCAGATTGAAAAGACTGCATGCCATCCTTTCGCGCCTGGGCCTTCAAGGCAGTGGCATCCCCCTTGTCGAGGATGAGCTGCTTGATGCCGTCGGTCACTTCGATCGCCTCGATGAGGGCGATACGGCCGAAGAATCCCAGGTTTCCGCAGCGATTGCAGGGATCTGGTTCCTCGATTTCGCCGTCGACCTCGATCGGTCTAGGCGTGCGATAGAGCACCTTGGTCTCCGGCGGCAGGTCGAGCTTCTTGAGCATCGTCGGGTTCGGACGAAACGCCTGCCGGCAGCGTGTGCATAAGACGCGCACCAGTTTCTGGCTGACGACGATCTTGACCTGATCGGCCACGAGTTGGGGATCGCGGGTCCATTGCACGAGTTGCAGAATGGCGCCGGCCGCGTCCTTGGCCTGCAGTTCAGTGACCAGGGCGATCTTCTTCGACCCTTCGAGAACCTCCTTGGCCATCTCGGCGTCCTTGATGGGATCGATGTACAGCACATCTCCCTCGGCCCGGGAGACGCGCTGCACCGTCGTCTGAAAGTCGTCGCCCGGATTCATCCCGAAATCGGCGATGTGCATCAGGTCTTTCGACGACGAAGCAATGGAGTACACCGTATAGATGTACGCATCGACGCACCGCAGCATCGCCAGGCAGGTGGTGGAAGTTCCCGACAGCGGCGGTCCGGCGGCCAGGACGAGTCCTTGCTTCTGCGCAGTGATGTCGCGCACCCGCTTGCGCAGGTCTTCGCTGAAGCCCAGATCCTCGGGAGATTCGAGTTTGACCTTGGGATCGACGCAGCGAACGACCAGACGTTCGCCACCATCCGGCAGCGGATACGTATTGATCCGCACGATGTACTTCTTTTCGAGGTACTCGGTGTTGATGCCCCCCGATTGCGCGCTGGTACGGTCGGCAATGTTAAGCCCGGCCAGCAGCTTGAGCATCTGCGTGATCGCCATCGCGGCCGGTGCGGGCATTCGCGGACCGGGGAAGGGGACGCCGTCGACAAAGAATTGCGCCATCGCCACTTTGCCCTTGGGCTCGAGGCGGATCATTTCGGCGCGCCGCGACAACGCTTCGCTGACAAGCATCTTTGCGGGCATCAATCCCATCTGCACCAGTCGACCGTTGGCCGCGAGATTCGGATCGTTGCCGTTCAGCGCCCCCTGGAAGAGAACCTGCTCGCGCTCAGATTCATCGTCATCGTCATCGGACTCGTCAGCATCGTCGCTTTGTCGACCACGGTTGAAAATCACGTCGCCAATCCTCTGAGTGCAAGTCGATACATGGAACCATTCGCAGGCGCTATTCTGAGAAACCTCACCGCCGGATGCAAACCGCTCCCGGCTTATGTGCCGATTTGCATGAGTTCGGTTCCCGATGGCCCCTACTCCTACGTTCTCAGCTTCTTCGTTTTCAATTCCTCAGCCGCAACATTTCCGCTTGCGTCATCACGCCGGTCGTGGCGCCGATGGCCTCGACGCAGCGGGCGCCGTTGGCTGATGCATAGTCGAGGCAGGCCGTCAGCGGTTCGCCGCGCAGCAGGCCGAAGACGAGTCCGGCCAGGAAGGCATCGCCGCCACCCGTGCCGTCAACCTGCGTCGCCTTGCAGGGCGGATGTTCCCGCGTCCCGTCGGCATCGCAGACCATCGAACCGAGTGGACCTCGCGTGACGATCACATGCTTCGCCCCCATCGAATGGAACCGCTTGACCTGATCGGCAGCCGATGACAGCCCGGTGATCAGTCGCGATTCGTCTTCATTCGGCAGAAAGTAATCGGTGAACGGCAGCGCCTGCTCCAGCATCGGCAGCATCGCCTTCGGATCGGAGCCGACGACCACGTCGAGCAGCGTCAAGACCCCGCGTGCCCTTGCCTTCTGAAAGAGCGTCGCGGCGTTATCTCCCGACAGCGCGGGGTTGAGGCCGAAGCCGCCGACGGCCACGGCTCGAGTGCGGGCCAGCAGTTCGTCAGTGACTTCCAGTCCCGTCAGTTCGACATTAGCGCCGACGGCATGAATGAACCGCCGGTCTTCTCCCTTCACATTCACGACCAGCGTGGCCGCCGTTTGCGACGATTGCGAAACCACGATCGGGTCGCAGCAGACCCCTTCCCGCTGCAAAGCGTCCTGCACGTAACGGCCGAGCACATCGTCCCCGACGCGACCGACGACGCCGGTCTTGAGGCCGAGCTTCACCATGTCGACGGCGGCATTTGCCGCGCTGCCGCCAATCGTCAGCGACAGCCCGGGAGTCATGATGAGCATCCCGGCCGCGGGGATGTTTTCGATCGGCTGGCAGACATGGTCGGCCACGATCAGGCCGACGCACAGCACATCGAAGTCGCGGGCTTCGTTCATGGGAACAGTTCCATCACCAGCGACTCGATGACCGATCACCACTTCCAGTTTGTCACACCCTTCAGGTTCTGGATGCGCTCCTGCGGCCAGCTTCCTCGATAAAGTTGCAAAATCGTGTCGGCCGTCATCGTGAGCGTATCTCGCTGCGACTCGATGTCGAGTCCCGCGACGTGGCCGGCCAGCATCACATTCTTGAACTTGAACAACGGGCTATCGAGCGGCAATGGTTCGACCTCAAAGACATCGAGACCTGCGGCCCGCAGATGGCCCGAATCCAGGGCTGCGATGAGGGCAGTCTCGTCGACAAGCCCGCCGCGGGCAGTGTTAATGAAGACCGAACCCCGTTTCATCTTCGCGAAGCGTTCGCGGTTCATCAGATGCTTCGACTGCGGCGTGAACGGATTGTGCAGCGACACGTAGTCCGAGCGCGACAAGAGGTCGTCGAGGCTGACAATCTCAATCCCCCACTGTTTCACGAACTCTGGATTCGGATACGGTTCGCAAGCGAGAACCTTCATGCCCAGTCCGACGCCGCGCGTCGCCGTGGCCTGTCCGATGCGGCCGAGTCCCACGATTCCCAGTGTGGAGCCGATCACGCGCGGATAGGCGACGCGTTCCCAGTCGCCGACCCGCATCTTGCGATCAAGTTCGGGAAAGCCGCGAGCCAGCCCCAGGAGCATCGCCATGGTGTGCTCGGCGACCGAATGGTGATTCACTCCCGGCGTCGTCGCGACGACGATGCCTTGGGCGTCGCACGTCGCCAGATCGACCGCGTCGAAGCCGACGCCGGTGCGGGCGATGACCCGCAGCTTCGGCAGAGCCTTGAGGACGCGGGGCGTGTAGGGTTCCGACCCGGCCACCGAAGCTACGCAGTCCTGCAGCTCACTGATCAGTTCATCTTCGTTCCACAGGTTGAGATTTCGCGTCCCCGGCAGACAGGTGAAACCTCCCTCTTTGAGCAAATTGAAATGCGGACCTTCATCCGACACGAGCGCACAGCAACGAACCTTCCGTTCCACTCTTTTCTCCAAGCGATTACAGGACCGATCAGGAAACCCCTCTGACAAGGGGAAGATCGTTGCGGAAGGGCGGGCGAAATGCAACTGGGGAGAGTGGCGAATCAGCTCCAACCGATCATAACCCGAAACGTCAGTGAGGGCGTCGTGATCGATCGCGTCGATCCGACACCGGGGTGCCTTGCGGGAGCAAGGGATTGTCGGTTCGAGCCCGCAGGTTCCACTTCTCTGAAGTTCACCCCGCATGTTCACGACGCCCTCACTGACGTGTCGGGTTACCATCGGGCAAGGCGACAACGCGGTCCTGCAACCGATACGATCTGCTGTCGCCCGACCCGTGGCCCCTGACTCCTCACACATGCTGATCCGCGAATTGCATCCCGTGCCTGATGTCGCCGACGCATTGGCCGCTGTCGGAGACTGGCCGGGTGTCGTACTGTTCGACAGCGCGCGGACTTCAGACGAACTGGGACGCTGGTCATTTCTGTCGGCTGATCCATTTCGCTGGTTCGAGATTCCCGCGGATGTTGATGCCGCTGCTCCGTTCGACGAGTTGCGAAGCGCGATGCGGGAATTTGAAGTCGAGCGGAAGCCGGAAATGCCGCCCTTCATTGGCGGATGCGCGGGAATTCTGAGTTACGAACTGGGACGCTGCTTCGAGCGCCTGCCAAAGCCGTTGCACAATGCGTTTCAATTCCCGCTCATGGCCGTCGGCCTGTACGACTGGGTGCTCGCCTGGGATCACGTTCAGCGGCGCTGCTGGCTCATTTCGCACAGCTTTCCAGCCACCGGTGGGGCTCGTGCCAGCCGAGCCGTTGAGCGAGCCGACGAGATCGAGCGACGACTCCGCCAGCCATCACCGACGGTGCCGCGCAAGACTGCTATGAAGCAGACGCAACATGTCGGCAGGCATCCGCTTCCGCACATCGAGGGGCTGCTGAGCAACTTCTCCCGCGAAGAGTATCTGCGGGCCGTCGAGCGGGTGATCGAATACATCGCCGCCGGCGACATCTTTCAGGCAAACCTGTCGCAGCGATTGCTCTATCCCGCGATGATGTCGCCGATCGAACTGTACCGAAAACTGCGTGCCTGCAATCCCGCGCCATTCGCCGGATGTCTCATTCACGACGACTGGGCCGTGCTGAGCGCATCGCCCGAACGCTTTCTGAAACTCGAAGGCCGCACGGTCGAGACTCGTCCCATCAAAGGCACGCGTCGTCGGCGCAATCAAGCGGAACTCGATCTGCTCACTCGCGACGAACTCCGCGAAAGCCCCAAGGACCGGGCCGAGAACGTGATGATTGTCGATCTCTTGCGAAACGATCTCTCGCGAGTGTGCTCCCCACGCAGCATCAGTGTGCCGAGGTTGTGTGAAGTCGAAGTCTACGAAACGGTGCAGCATCTCGTTTCGGTCGTGCGCGGCGAACTTGCAGAGGGGAAGGACTTCTGGGATTTACTGTCCGCCACATTCCCCGGCGGCTCGATCACCGGCGCGCCGAAGATTCGCGCGATGGAGGTCATTTGCGAACTCGAGCAGACTGCCCGCGGCCCCTATTGCGGCAACCTGTTCTATCTAGGCTACGACGGCCGTGCCGACAGCAACATTCTCATCCGCACGTTTCTCATGCGTCACGGCTGGCTCGAATGCGGCGTCGGCGGCGGCATCGTGATCGACTCGAACCCGTCCAACGAATACGAGGAAACACTCGACAAGGCCGCGGGCATGTTGAGGGCGTTGGAGTAAGGCAGCAGTGAAAGAGGCCATTTGTCACTGGTCATTTGTCATTTGGGGTAACACACAAGGATCCAAATGACGAATGACAGTAGTTCCAAGTTTGTGTCATGCGTCGATCTCGACGCAAGGTGGTGATTCGTCGTGGAATGCGGCGACGACGGCGAATAGGATCCAGTCGAGCATGCGACGAAAGCGCAACTTTTCGAGACGTGTGGTCAGGTTGTCGATGGCGCCTTCGGACAGGAGTTGCTCGTGAATCCAGACCCACAGATTGCGGAGCAGCAGTGCCACGACTATGAACACCAGCCGCAGGTGCGGATTGCGCGTGCAGGTATAGATGCGCGCCTGCCGTCGTTGGCGGTAACGACCCAGCTCAGCAGCGGCGGGGGCACCGGTGATCTACGAACTCCAGAAAGCCTACATGCCCCCGGTCTGCTGCAGCGCCTGGTTCGGCCTTCTAACACTGATTGTCGCATGTAGACTCAATCGCTGTATTGGGTGTCCCCGCTGAAAGCCGGTCGCCAAAACGTGCCCGGAGCGCCTGCATACCGTTCGCGGTCAAGCGATTGCCACTCTCGATTCTGAGTTCGCCTTGGTTCAGGCGTTCCAGGTAGGGGCTGGCGGCGAGGGCCTGCGCTCCCTCATCCGTCAGATCGTTGTACGTCAGATCCAGTTCTTCCAGTGTGGCCAGGACGGGTGACTGAGCCAGAGCCTTGGCTCCTTCGTCCCCGATGTCGCACGCGTACAGCCTGAGCCCTTTCAACTGCCGCAGATAAGGGGAGGCGGCCAGAGCTCGGGCCGCATCTGGACCTTCGGCAGTGCAAAGTTCCAGGTATGTGAGCCCGGCGAGATTGGGCGCCTGGGCGAGGCCTTCCGCACCGAGTGCTTCGATCCAGTCATGGATTCTCAATTCCCGGAGGTGCGTCAGGTATGGCGATCGGCCCAGCGCCACGCCGGCAGCGGGTACCAGTTTACCGCCTCGGTGATTGGTCTTGTGTGTCTGGCGGTGTGAGTGCATTCTGTGGGGGCCATGGATGGTCGAAAGCCCACATATGAAGAGTTGGTCGAGCGGGTCGCGGAGCTGGAGGCTCAGGTCGCTGCGT
>JANNSB010000790.1:0-6876 GCA_031402175.1 Planctomycetaceae bacterium | reverse complement strand
CCCGTTACACCTGAATCCTAGTCTCTGGCCCCTGTCATCATGCCCTATTTCAGCCGTCTGACGGACATTGTCACCTGCCGCCTCAGCGAAATCCTGGAGCGCGTCCCCGATCCCCTGCACGCGCTGCCTGAGATCATTCGGGAAATGGAGGAAGGGATTCAGGGGGCGCAACGCAGTGTCCGCACGTCGAGCGACAACGTGGCTCGTCTCGAAGGAGAGATTGCCGAGCAGCGTACCAGTGCGGGTGATTGGAGAAACCAGGCGAAGGCCGCATTGGGATCCGGCCAGGACGATCAGGCCCGTCTGGCTCTGCTGCGGAAACGAGAGGTCGAGGATCTGATTGCCGGGCTGGAGCAGCAGCTCAATGCGGCCATTGCCACGCAGACGCACCTCAAGACGATGCTGCACGCCTTGGAGGCCCGTATGGCCGATGCCCGCCGACGGCTGAAGGAGTTGAGTGCGGGCATTGCCGCTGCTCCCGAAACGGCCCCTCATCCATCAATGGACTGGGATATGACTTCCCGATCCAGGTCGATGAGCGATGTCGAGTCCGAACTGGAAGTGCTTCGCCGGGAATTGGGGGCGGGGGACTGACGTTCAGGCAGATCAGGACGCGGCAGGGCCGGTCAGTTTGTGAAGTGGGGTAAACTGTAACGCCTCGCCTTTTCGACGTAAGTCCTTGGCTCACCGCCAAAGCCGCTGAGATTCAGCCAACGTACTCTCACACCAATGTGACGAACTAGCCGGCCCTGAGGACGCGGGGGCAAGACTTATCTTCCTGCCGTCAATCGACTATCGTTTACGATCGATCGCGGGAACCTCGCCAGGGATGAAGAGGTCCGATAGTCTGATTTCAATTCTGAAAGGCGATACCGAAGTTTCACGAGTTTGTGTGATCGATTACTGATCTCGCACGCTCGTCCACCGAGTCTGGAATGCTCACAAAACGCGGAATCCCTGTCTCACCCGGAGTCGCCATCGGCACTGCGCTCGTCTTTGGGCAGGAAAAGTTCAAGATTCCCAACCAGTTTGTCCGCGTAAAGGCTGTCGATTCGGAAGTCATTCGCTTTCGCTGTGCCCTGGAAGGGGTCTGCCGGGAAATCGCCGAGACTCAACAGCAGGCGAACGATCGACTGGGAGGCAAGTATGGAGCCATTTTTGGGGCTCACCTGGAAATGGCCCGCGATCCCAAGCTGATCGACGAAATCGAAACGCTGATTCGAAAACGGCGGTATGCCCCCGAGTTCGCTGTCAGCAAGGTTCTTAAGGGCTATGCCAAGGAGTTACAAAGCCTGGGTGCGACGTATCTCTCGGAGAGGGCGACTGATATGTTCGACCTCGAGAAAAGCATCCTCCGGCACCTGATGGGGGAGCAGCGTGAGGAACTGTCGAACCTCACCGAGCCCGTCATCATCCTGGCGTATAACCTCACACCGAGCGAGACGGCTTCCCTTGACCGGCGCAACGTCAAGGCGTTTGTGACGGAAAGTGGTGGAGCGACAAGCCATACGGCGATTCTGGCTGGGGCCTTGGAGATTCCCGCCGTCGTGGGCGTGGGAGCCTTTTTGAACGACGCGATTGCCGGCCAGACCATCATCGTGGACGGCGATCACGGTGAAGTCATCATCGATCCCGACGAAGACTGCCTCATTCAGTATCGGGACTCGGAATCAACCCATCGCCGGTATCACCAAAGCCTGCTCGACAAAGGGCAGCGGGATGCCGTCACTAAGGATGGCGAAAGAGTGCAAGTCTATGGAAACATTGAGTTTCCAGAAGAAGCCGAGCATTGCAAGACTCTCGGAGCCGACGGTATCGGACTATACCGCACCGAGTTTCTGTACCTGGGTTCCCGCTGGGACCGGACTGAAGAGGACCACTACCACGCCTATCAGCGGGTAGTCGACCAGTTTCCGACTTTACCTGTTGTCATCCGCACGCTCGATCTGGGGGCGGACAAGATCCCCGGCGGGATGACATCGTACTTCTCCCAAAGCCCGAATCCCGAGCTTGGGCTGCGGAGCATCCGTGTTTCGCTGGACAATCAGGAACTGTTCAAGCGGCAATTGCGGGCCATTTTAAGGGCCTCGGTGAATCGCGACGTGCGGATCATGTTCCCCCTGGTGGCCTCGCTGATGGACCTGCGGCAGGCCAACATGATCCTTAAGGATGTCCGCGAGGATCTTACCGAGCAGCAGATTCCGTTTTCGACATCCGTCCAGGTGGGGATGATGGTCGAAGTCCCTTCCGTCGCGATCATGGCCGAAGAATTCGCCAGGGAAGTCGACTTTTTCTCCATCGGCACGAACGACTTAATTCAGTACACTCTGGCGGCCGATCGTTCGGATCCGGCAGTCAGTAAGTACTACACCGGAGCGGACCCCGCGATTTTGCGGATGATCCGGCTGGTGGTTGAGGGTGCGAGACGATGCGGGATTCCAGTGACCGTGTGTGGTCAAATGAGTTCGGAACCCCGTTTCGTGCCATTGTTGATTGGACTGGGCATCCGCGCCGTCAGCGTGACTCCACACGCGATTCCGGAGATTAAGGAGATCATTTGCAGCCTCGCGCTGTCCCAGGCAGAGGAGATTGCCAGACACGCCCTGCAACTTGAACTCGCGCGGGACGTGGAGTCGTATTTGAGGGGCGAGCTGAAACGCATCTGCCCCCAGTTGGTGAAGTGAAGACATTTGTGTCGCGGAAGTTGGGAGTTCCCAGCCCCGCAACCAGGCCGATTCCGGCCAGTACAAAGACAAGCACACACATCGTGGCTCTTGGTGAAGAGCCAACCAGGATTTTCCACAGACGAACGTTCACCACATCACAAGTTGCAGCCGTGCGGGTTGAATTGCGAAAACGACGGAACACCTTGCTCTTTAGTCGCGTAACCGCGCGAAACATTCGGGCCACCGAAGCGCCTGCGGTTCCTCGCGACGCGGGGTTCAAAGCTGTCCCCCGCTCTTCGTCGTTTCTTGCAGTCTCCGATCGATCCTGGTTCCGCCAGACCGCCTGGTCTCGGCGCGCCACGAAGACGTATCAACCGCATTCTGCGAGCTGCCGTCACATGCCTGTCCATGCTGGAGACTTGCACCCGCTGGCTACGGAAATGCCGTCCGCGAACGTCGCGCCGCATCTCCCCGGCCCGTGCATCTCCCGTAATTGCGAAAGGCACCTGCTGATGGGGTGGACTCTTCGTCGCAACCGACGAAAGGTCGAATATGAAGAAGGAAATGCTGATCAACGTCCTCCAGCCGGAAGAATGCCGGATCGCTATTCTGGAGGACGGCGTGCTCGAAGAACTCTACGTCGAGCGCAGTAGCCAGGGGAGCATTGTCGGCAACATCTACAAGGGGAAGATCGTCAACCTGGAGCCGAGCATCCAGGCCGCGTTTGTCGACTTCGGCATCGGACGCAACGGCTTCCTCCACGTCTCCGATGTCGACTACGAGTACTTCAAGCATCTCGGCGCCCCCAAACCGGAGAGCGAAGAACCGGACGAAGACGATGCCCAGGGCAGCGGCGGACGTGGTCGGGCCCGCAACAGCAAGTCCAACGAACGCAACGACCGCTATAAGCCGCCGATTCAGGAAATCTTCGGCCGAGGCAGCGAAGTCCTGGTGCAGGTCATCAAGGAAGGCATCGGCACCAAGGGGCCGACGCTGTCGACCTATATCAGCATTCCCGGCCGCTACATTGTGCTGATGCCCAGTCTGCAGCGGGTCGGAGTCAGCCGCAAGATCGAAGACGATGACGTGCGACGCAAGCTCCGCGCCGTGCTGAGGGAAATCAATCCCCCCAAGGGTCTCGGCTTCATCGTCAGGACCGCCGGCACCGAACGCACGCCGAAGGACTTGCAGCGGGATCTCAATTACCTCTTGAGGTTGTGGAAGCGCATCGTGCGCCGCATCGAGAAGCACCCGGCTCCGGTCGACATCTATGCCGAGAGCGACATGATCATCCGCACCCTGCGGGATGTGTACAGCCTCGACATCGAATCGATCTGGATCGATCAGCCCGAGGCCTACGAGCGGGCGCGCGACTTCATGAAAGTCGTCATGCCGCGCAACGTCGATTCCATTCATCTCTACGACGGCAAGGAGCCGCTGTTTCACAAGTACAAGATCGAACAGGAGATCGACAAGATTCACAGTCGGCAAGTCAAACTGCCCACGGGTGGGTCGCTGGTGATCGATCAGACCGAGGCCCTCGTCGCCATTGACGTCAACAGCGGCAGCTATCGCGCCGACAACAATGCCGAGGTGAATGCCTATCAGGTGAACATGGCCGCTGCCGAGGAGATCGCGCGCCAGATTCGCCTGCGGGATCTCGGCGGCGTGATCGTGAACGACTTTATCGACATGCGGGATGAACGCCACCGCCGCAATGTCGAGCGCAAACTCAGGGAGTGCGTCCGCCGAGACCGCGCCCGCACGAAAGTGTTGCGTATCAGTCCGTTCGGACTCATCGAAATGACCCGCCAGCGGATCAGGCCTTCACTCCGCCGCAGCACCTACGAAGACTGCCCCTGTTGTAGCGGTATCGGACAGGTGAAGACGGCCGAGAGCATGGCGATTGAAGTGATGCGCAGCCTGATGAACACCGCCAACCACCCGGATGTGTGTCAGGTGCAGATCGAAGTGCACCCGCGAGTGGCGCATTACCTCATCAACAAGAAGCGCCGGGAGATTGTGGCCCTGGAGGAAAACTACGAAGTCATCATCAATGTGCTGGCGGCCCCCAATGCCGGTCCCGAGCATCTGGTCGTGCGGAGTCTCAACGAAGTGGGGACGGAAATTGCCAACCTCACGACGGCGTCGAAAGTAACTTCGACGGACTCGTATTCAAGGCCGTAATCGATTATCTTACCGAGCTTGCCAGCTTGTCCGCATATGCTGGATGAGCGCAAGTCTTTTGACAGAATAGTGTTGCAGTTGCAGCTTTAGCGAGCGAATCATGTTTGCCATCATCGAAAACGGAAACCGTCAGCACAAAGTCACCACGGGTGACGTTCTGGAAATTGACCTCGTGGGCGAAGCCGAGGCGGGGCAGCCCATTCAATTCGAGAACGTCCTCCTCGCCAATGCCGGCGGTGCCAGCGTGATCGGCAAGCCCTACGTGAGCGGTGCCACGGTCACGGGCGAAGTCGTGGATGGTTTGGTGAAGGGCCCGAAGCTCGAAATCACGAAGTTCCGCCGCCGCAAGAACGTCCGCAGGCACGTCGGCCACCGCCAGAAATTCACTTCCGTGAAGATCACGGCGATCAATGTGCCCGGACTGCAGGTCGTCGAGACGACTCCGGCCAGCGCGAACTGACCCGCTCCTCCGATGACCGTGAGCTTTCGTGCCAGGCTCAAGAATGGAGAGAAGCTGCTGGGCAGCATGGTCTCCCTCCCTTCGCCGCCGATCGCCGAGATCCTCGTCGATGCTGGCTTTGAGTGGCTCTTTATCGACACCGAGCATGGGCCGATCTCGCACAATGAGATCGTCGCTCTCGTCAATGCCGCAAGGCCCTGCCCCTGCATCGTGCGGGTGCCTGACCATTCTGAAGTCGCCATCAAGAGTGTGCTCGACCTGGGCGTGGATGGCATCATCGTGCCGCTGGTGAACTCGGCTGAAGAAGCCGCCCGCGTTCTCTCGTTCGCGAAGTATCCACCCCAGGGCCGCCGCAGTGTCGGCATCGCGCGAGCGCAAGGGTATGGCTTTCACTTCGCAAACTACGTGCAGCGGGCGAACGAAGACACCGCCGTCATCCTGCAGATCGAACACATCGACGGCGTAAGTGACATCGATCGCATCCTCGAAGTCCCCGGCATCGATGCCATCTTCCTCGGCCCCTACGACCTCTCAGCCAGCCTGGGAAAGATCGGACAGATCACTGACCCCGAAGTCGTCGCCGCCATCGACAAGGTGAAGGCCGCTGTCTCCGCGAAGGGATTGCCGTTGGGACTCTTCGGCGTCACTGCCGATGCTCTGTCCCATGCCTTCTCGACCGGCTATTCGCTGCTCGCCGTCGGCACCGACACCATCTTCCTGGGCACCGCCGCCCGCGAGGCGTTCAAGAAACTGAAGCGGTAGTCGCCTTCGCTCCAAAAGGCGCGACTATGCCGTCGGCCACAGCGCGCCGAAGATTGCTCCGGTGATCAGCGCGTACGCGATCGATTCCAAGACATGCCCAGTGATACGGCAATGGAACCAGATGGAGTGTTGCACGATCGCCGGCAGATACGCGAGCAGTGCTGCGGTCGCCATGAAGCGGAAGACGTCCATGAACTTCGCGCTGGGATCGATGCCGATCGTTCCCAGATAGGCCAGGCAGAAACTCACCACGAGAAAGTAGAGAAACGTCAGGCCGAGATTGCGGCCCATGTTCACCTTGCCGAACACCGTCATGATGCCGACTGGTCCCTGCTCGAACCTCTGCTTGACCTCGGCGCTCTGCATCTCGGCCTGAGTGTTGCATCCCGGGAACATGTAGCTGCCCACCGGCACATTGAGGAGGCGAATCGAATTGAGGAATGCATCCTCTTGAGGCAGCTTCACCCAGTCATTCTTGTGCAACTGCACGATCATCCACGAAAGGAAGCTGGCAAAGAACAACGCCACGGCCGAGAGGAGAATGGGGAGCCAGAGTTGGGCGAGCATGATGTGCCTTCTTTGAGATTCATGCCGAGTTCCAATTCACGGAAACTCGGGGAAACACTAGTTCGCTGTATCGCAGTTTATTGCGGAACGACGCGTACCAGTTTACCGCCTCGGTGATTGGTCTTGTGTGTCTGGCGGTGTGAGTGCATTCTGTGGGGGCCATGGATGGTCGAAAGCCCACATATGAAGAGTTGGTCGAGCGGGTCGCGGAGCTGGAGGCTCAGGTCGCTGCGT
>JANNSB010000789.1:0-2644 GCA_031402175.1 Planctomycetaceae bacterium | reverse complement strand
GATGTGACTGCCGTGAGCGCGGCCGGCGTGACTTCCTCAAGCGGCGCTTCGGTGTCACCTCGGTGCAGAACATAGGTCGTTGCCGGTGTTCCCGGAACGGCCGCATACGTCAGCTCCACGTCAGGCAGCGCCGCATACTCGGCTTCTAACGCGGCGATTTCGTCCAGCAGCCGGGCGCGGTCTTGCACTCTCTCTGCAGTCCGCTGCTCGGGAGTCAGCGCATCGACCTCTGCCACACTGATCCGCTTCTTGTGAATGTCGAGTCGGATCTGCTCCATGCGGAGCGATTGCTCCTCAGTGGCTTCACCATGACTGATGCGATCGCCGCGTCGCACTCCGGCGAACACCGCCTGCAGACTGTAGTAGTCGGCCTGCGGGATCGGATCGAACTTATGGTCGTGACAGCGGGCGCAACCGACGGTCAACGCCACCGATGTGGTCATCACCGTCGTCAGCATGTCGTCCAGATCGCGCAGCCGCGTCATGCGGCTGGCGGCCGTGTCCTGAATGGCGGTGATGTACCCCGAATAGTCCCAAGGCCCGACGGCAAGGAAGCCAGTCGCAGTCACCATTTCAGGATCATCGGGATGCAACACGTCCCCGGCGATCTGATCGGTGAGGAACTGATCGTAAGGCGTGTCGTCATTGAACGCCTGGATCACGTAATCGCGGTAGTGCCAGGCGTGATGGCGCGGATAGTCGAGTTCGAATCCGTGCGAGTCGGCATAGTTCGCCAGGTCGAGCCAATGGCGTCCCCAGCGTTCGCCGTAACGCGGCGAGGCCAGCAAACGATCGATCAATCTCTCGTAGGCATCCGGTGCGTTATCGGCCAGAAACGCATCGATCTCCTCCGGAGTCGGCGGCAGCCCGTGCAGATCAAACGTCGCACGACGAATCAGCGTGATCCGGTCGGCCAGCGGCGCGGACGCCAGCCCTTCCTCCTCGAGTCGGTGCAGGATAAAAGCGTCGATGGGCGTGAACACCCGATCGGCCTGAGCCACTTGCGGAACCACGGGCCGAACCACGGGCCGCAACGACCACAGTCGAGCCGACACTTCGACTCCTGCCGGCCATTCCGCGCCGGTCTCGATCCATTTTTGGATATCGGCAATTTGTTCTGGCGTTAACGGCCTGGAATCTTTCGGCATCGCCGGCTCATCGCCGATCAACAAGTCCAGCAGTGAACTCTGTTCAAGGTTGCCGGGGACGATTGCGGGCCCGCTGTCGCCGCCTGCAAAGAGAGACTCAGGCTGTGTGACATCGAGTCCGCCACTGAGCTTGTCCGGGTTGTGACAGGCGGCACAACGTTCGGAGAGAATCGTCGCGACCCGTCGCATGAACAGCGTCCCCGACTCGTTGGCTCGCAGCAGGTCACATGGCAGGCACAAAACGAGTGCCCACAGGCAACAGGTTCCGCCAAGGCATCCTTGTGTTCGTTTCATCGTCTTCTCCTGTTCGTTAAGCCGGCATGACCGCTCGGTTGGTTCGCATCATTGGTTGACGCCAACCTGACGAACGGTTCGCAGTTGTTCGACGAGCATCTCGACCAACGCATCGATCTCGTGTTGCGACGTACTGCGTCCCAGACTGAAACGGATTGCCCCCAGTCCCGATTCGTCGGTGACGCCCATCGCGGCCAGCACCGGACTGATGTGCGTACTCCCGGCGTGACATGCCGAACCGGTGGATGCCGCCAGGTGAGGCAAGCGAGGCAAGATTTCCAGTCCCTGTTGGCCGAGAAAACTGACGTTCAGCGTGTTCGGCAACCGCTGCTCAGGATGACCATTGAGGACGATGCGTTCACCAAAGTAATGCCGCAGTTGCGACCACAGTTCATCCCGCAGCACCTGCTGGCTGCCGTCGTCCAACCAACTCTGCGCCAGTTCACAGGCTGCGCCCAGGCCGACAATGGCCGGAACATTCTCCGTGCCGGCACGTCGTCCGGCCTCATGCCCAGCACCGTGCAGCAGAGGCTCGAGTTCGACTCCTTCACGCAAGAATAGTGCCCCGATACCTTTCGGACCGTAGAACTTGTGGCCGGCGACTGCCAGCAGATCGACTCCCAGCGATTCGACATCGACGGCGATCTTGCCGACGGTCTGTGCGGCGTCCGTGTGGCAGATCGCCCCATGTTTTTGGGCAATGGCGGCGATCTCTGCGATGGGCTGGATTGTGCCGACTTCGTTGTTGGCGTGCATGATCGAGATCAGCGTCGTGTCCGGTCGCAGTGAATGGCGGACATCTTCCGGGTCGACCTGGCCCCATCGGTTCACCGGCACATACGTGACCTCGGCACCCAACGACTCAATAAATCGGCACGGTTCCAGCACGGAGGGATGCTCAATCCGGCTGGTGATCACATGAAACGGCCGGCCTGACGAGACGGGCCAGGCCCTCGGCAGTGATTTTGATCAAGGTGAAATCGCGGGTTTTGATGATGGTCACATCACCATTCTCTTCCAGCGTCTGGCAGGTCCGGCGCTGATCGGTAAGGCTCATCGGCGTGCCGCGCACGCTCAGTTCTGCGTGGAGCGTCGGCTCGCGCAGGCCACGCGGGTAGCATGGCTTCAGGGCTTGGAGGATGGAGAGTTCTGGATTCATTGGGAGGCGCGGCGGTTAGGTTTCAGCATGAAGTCCAGAACGC
>JANNSB010000788.1:0-2746 GCA_031402175.1 Planctomycetaceae bacterium | reverse complement strand
TCCTGAAACGGCCGCAACTGGTTGTCGGTGGGAACGATGTGATCGACCGTGGCGAAGGTTCGCTGGGGATACAGCACCTTCAATCCGCGTTCCCGCAGCATGTCGAACGCCTGCGGGCTCGTGACCTCATGGATCAGATGCAATCCAATGAACAACTGGGTCTGCCCGGAGGGCAATGTCCCGACATTGTGAAGATTCCAGACCTTATTGAAGAGATTCTCAGACATCGATTTACAGGAGGAAAAAGTGGTTCCGAACGTGTGTTGAGATAAAGTTTAGCGATCCAAAAGGCCTGCGTCCCGGTCCGGCCTTCAATTCTTGGCAATCCCGGCTTGAAAGCGTTGGTTTCTCTGGCGATTTTCGCCCGCAGGAACGTAGAATCATCCAACCCAGGAGGGAGGTTGGGAAGGCCTCTCCCTTACATCTTTCTTTCCACCCATCCCACCGCGTGCGGAGCACTCGATGATCACTCGTGACCGCTGGATCAATAAGCACCTTCGCCGGCTGCATTTCGGCCAATTCCTGCAGCGTTCGGGAGAATGGCTGGCGGGATTCCTGTTCTGCTACGGCACGCTGATCCTGCTCACTCGCATTCTGTGGCCGCAATTGTGGCCCGAAGTGCTCTGGGCTGGCGTACTCGTCGTTCCGGCATTGATCGGCGCCTGGCTGATGGGACGCCGTCATCCATTCACTCGCCAGGAATCCGTCGCTCTGCTAGATCGGTCACTACATGCCGGCGGATTGCTGATGACTCTCAGCGAGCGTTCAGACGAAGAATGGGAAGATCGGCTCCCCCATTTGGAACGGCTTTGGAAAGCAGCCATGCCGCGGATCAGGCCACGCCGATTGGCGTCGTTTCTCACGATGCCCGCAGTCTTCACAATCTGCGTTTTCTTTGTGCCGCTCAGCGAAATTCGTTCGGCTACAACAGAACTCAATACCGCCGGTCGTGAAGCGGCCAGCAATCTGGAAGACATTCTGGCGACTCTGAAGGAAGCCGAAGTTCTCGAGGATCATGAGGAAGAAGAACTCCGCGAAGAGATCGAACGTCTGGCTGATGAGGCGGAGGACACCCCGCTAACGCACGAACGCTGGGAAGCCGTCGATGCCCTCGAACGCCGTATGCGAATGCAGCTTGACGAGTCTGTCGCAATGGCCCAGCAGGCGGAGGCGGCTTCGCAACTGCTGGCCGAAGCCTCCGAGGGCGAAAACGGCATGACCGGCGAACGCAGGGAACAGCTCGAACAGCAGGTCATGCAAGCCATGCAGCAATTGGCCGCTAATGGCGGAATGGAAGGGGCATCGCAGTCTTTGCAGCAGTGCGCACAATCGGGACAACTTCCCTCTGATCCCCAGGCACGGCACCAAGCTCTCGAAGAGCTGGCGGAACGATTGCAATCCGAATGCGATCGACTCAATAAGCTGCGATCCGAGTGTCAGGGCCGTTGCCAGGGCGGACAATGCCCGGGTGGAAAACCGGGAGAGGGAAACTGTGAAGGTGACGGTAAAAAACCAGGAACCGATGGAGACGGCAATCCAGGACGCGGCGGTATCAACCGCGGTCGAGGCGATGCCGAAATGTCCTATGGGGATGAGTCCGATGAGCAAGGCGCACAGTTCCGCGAAACAGTGCTGCCGCCCGGCTATCTGGATGACGCGCAGACCAGTGGTATCACCCTCACGACGCCCGAGGTCAATCCAGCTGATTCCGCAGCGCGCGCCGAAGCACGGCTGACCGATCCGGCATCGGGAATGGAGACTTGGCAACGCACCGTGCGTCCCCGGCATCGTTCGGCTGTGCGCCAGTTCTTCGATTCCGGCGAGACGGACGGCCAATGACCGGTTGTCTGTGAATTCGGTTCCGCAATGTCGAAATTTTTGCGATCGACGGTCCAAATCACCGGTCTTGGGGTTTGATTGCTGAAACTCGCCATTTTCTCGGCGGGTACTTCCTCCTCAGACGTATGAATACGAGGGGGTTGGGTCGCGCCCAATTCTCCCAGTCCACCCCGCCGACACTTCTCCCACTGATCACATGCAGCACTTCATGCGACGCTCGACCTCATTGGCTGTCTGTCTCACTGCAATCCTTGCGTTCGCAAACCTGGGCCGGGCGGATGATGCCGCCGCCGAAACCGAACCGGTCGCCCCTCCCGCGCCGGTCATTGTGGTCAACGTCGCCAGCATCGACCGGCTGACCACCGACCTCGCGTACCTGTTCGAAACGATCGAGCGGCCCGATATCACCGAATACCTCGTGGGCATGCTCGCCTATGCCGGCGACCTCAAGGGTGTCGATCGCACGCGGCCATTCGGTGTCATGTTGTTCATGGACGGCCTGTCGCCGCGTCCGACGCCGGTGGGCTTCATACCAGTGACGGACATGGCGGAATTCGTCGAGACTCTTTCGCTGACCCAGGCACAGATCACCGAGAGCCCTGATGCGCCCAACCGCTACATCATTGCCGGTGAAGGGCCGGAGATGTACCTGCAGCTCCAGAAGGACTACGCCTACATCTCGTCGGATGAAGAGTTCATTAGCCGCGAGTTCCCGAATCCCCAGTCCTACAACGCGACACTCACGAGCCGCTACGACCTGAGCGTCGCGGTTCGCATTCAGAACATTTCGTCGACGGTACGAAACGTGTTCGTCACGTTTCTGCGAGCGGGCACCCAGGCGGAACTCCAGCAGCGCGACGGCGAGCCGGAGGCCGAATACCTCATTCGCAAGGCCAACGGCATCAGC
>JANNSB010000787.1:0-2654 GCA_031402175.1 Planctomycetaceae bacterium | reverse complement strand
GATAGTACCGAACCATGGACTCGTAAATCACGAGTTGTGCGGGTTCACTGCTGACCGTGGCCACCGAGAACCTTAGGCCATTCTCCTGCATGTAGGCCAGAAGCTGAATCAAAGTGTATCGACCATCTGCTCGTCGACTTTGGAGGGGGGCTACCTCTATGTACTCGGTCTCCAGGAGCCGACCGGCTCCGCAACGCAAGGTTCGCATAAACGATGAGCCATCGACTAGTTGCTGTGTTGTGTGGGTCGATCTCGCTCCAGTCAATGGGTCAAAATTCCCATTTCGGAAATCGATTTGGGCCGCCTCAAGGTTGGATCGCAAAGCCGCTCGGTACTTTGCCTGAAAGTGCTCCTGCAGCCGATCGATGGCGATCATCAAATCGCGACGTGATTCGGCCTCGACGTCACCATCCTGCAAATCCTCGAGAAACCGTTCTCGGGCTAACTCTACTGCCTGCACGAATCGCCCAAAGCTTGGGTCGCGATCAAAGAACACGGGCCACACCAGCGGTAGCGGGTCGATCGGCGATTCATCCAAGGCAGATAGCTTCATCGTGAGAGGCGCCCCCGCACCGATGTACTGACATTGAAGGTCAGTCAATAGTTGGGGATTAATTTCGACACTGCGATCAATCTCGTCGAGAATCTCAAGTCGCTCTTGGTCGATAGCGGTGATGGTCTCTTGGGGTAATTCACTGAGGTAGGCCAAATGTCGCTCATGCTCAACTGCTGTCGGTCTCAACACCGCGAACAGATTGTTCAATGCACGGCCGGAATGTATCTGGCCTAAGAGTTCATCAGATGGTTGATCGGTATAACGTTCAATCATGATCCCTTGAACCAGCGCAGCTCTGGCGGAGATTTCGCTGAGTTTTCCGCTAATTGCTTCAGTACTCGTGACATCGACAAAGTCCTCGACAGCCCAGGCGCGAGTCTCTTGAAGTTCTTGAAGTTGTAGGTCTAACTGCGATCGTTGCTCTTCCAGGACACTTCGTTCATCTGCTCGAGCGCGCGCCGCCTCAATGCGGGCGTCGGCGAACGGATCCTCATCGTCGCCCACGACCCATTTAGACTGACCGATGACAGCCAACATCAGGACGGCAGCAGCAATGCGGCGGCGATTCACGATTCTTACTCCAGTAATGCTGCGAGGCGATCATTCGGAACAATCACAATGCGGTCGTTCAATGATCGGGTCACGGTACCCACGACGCGACTTGACTTCCATACCGGACTGCCTTGGACTCCACGCGACGCAGTCATTTCGACTCGTAGGATCGCATGACCAAAGTCGGCTCCCTCGAGGAGGAATTCTCCTCCCCTGTCGATTGATATCGATAAGGGACCGTCGAGTTTGATGACATCAATGTCTCCCTGCAATGCGACGGAAGACACCAGCAAGTCGACACCGTCGGGTGCCTCCTCAGAATAGTCGGCAAATGCAGTTCGCAATTCACGAGTAAGCTTCAACAGGCCAACGTCATTCTGGATGCTTTGAGTACCATCCGGTTCGTTTTCATTCCACAGCGGGTGCAGCCGCATCTCATCCACACGGTAGAGCCCGGGCGGAGTCCCCGCGTCGACAACAAATACTGAGGTGGGATCGTCAGCGAAATTGCTACGCAGGGCAGAGACGGCAACTGCGGAGGTGATGACGGTTGAGGAATCAATCGCCCAACCTGAACACATTGCGTAGTTCTCGCCGTCAATCTCAAAGCCGACTAGAACGACTCCGTTGCGAGCCTGTTCGTCGGTGACGAGAGTGTCCGTTTCGACTGGCTCGGGAACAGCCGCATCCGGCTGAATCGGTGCCTGTCCCGATGCTATTAAGGTATCGTCTGCAACTGCGTTCTCCGGATCTTGAGGTCGGCCCAACCAGCCATTCAGGACGATGACGATGGCCGCCACAATGGCCACAGCAACCGCAATCCTGCCGAGCACATTTGCATGATCACGGATGCTCGTCGGATGACGCGTGGACACAACCTCATTTGCTTCTTGCTCTGTTGCGGCATCACTGACAAGGAATTCAAGGCCGTCTCGCGAAAAGCGAAACCGATCGCCCGCCTTTACCCAGTGCAATCGGGCAGGGTTGCCGCCATTGAGTGCAATCGTGCCTTGATCTTGAATCTCGACGAGCAGGCGCGGACCAACGTATCGCAGTTTAGCATGGACGGCACTGATTCCTGGTCCAGCCTCCAACTCCACTTCACATGCTTGGGATGTTCCGAACCGCAATTGTCCCTTTGGTGGAATCGCATACTGCCGATCATTAGCGAAGACGATCACGGCCCACTCCGAGCATTCAAACGACTCTTATCAACATGTACCAACCTATGGAAAATAGCCTGCGCGGTCTCGCGGAGTCAAGAACGACAGAGTGGCAGGTTTTGGGGCCATGCCTGCATCGCGAAGCAGGGCAGGCATGCCGGGCGTGGGATGGTCCTCGATGGGGAAGTCTGCTGTCGCCCTTTCAGGGCTATTGATTGTGTGTGATTGCGAACCCAGGACTTGCGTCCTGGGCTATTCTCTATCGCCCCTGTCGGGGCTGGGAATGGCGAGCGACGGGCTAGGAAGCCCGTGCTACGGGCGGTGAGCGCCAGTTGAGACTGGTGATTCCGCCTGATTGGGGTGGCACTGGACGGCTTGGCCGC
>JANNSB010000786.1:0-4065 GCA_031402175.1 Planctomycetaceae bacterium | reverse complement strand
TGCGGTCAGTTTGTTCCGTATCGATGGCGCACCGATGGCAGCGTCGCCGACATGGTCGCAACTCGTCCGCGCCCGATCCTCTGAGGAGGCCGCGGAGGTTGTGATGGAACTCTGGAACGAGACCTGCTCGTCGCCACCTGACGGGAGCGTCTTCGGCGTGTCGCCATTGGATGAGCCGGAAGGGGGCATTGGCGTCGTGCTGGAGCCGGCGGGTCGAGAGACGCGCTGGCAAGTGCAGGGCGGCCAGGCACAGCCGGCCTATCAGACGTACCGGGTGCGGTACGAGATCGATGTGGATGCCGAGGATCCGTTGGCGGCGGCTCGCCAAGCTTACGGGTACATGGTGAGTCCCGAATCTTATCGGCCAGTTCTGGAGGTCGCCCTCCATCAAGGAACCGGTGAGGTCGATTTCAGCACTGCGGAGACGGTTGATCTGCAGGAGTTGGGCTGCCGCGACGACATGGCACAGCAATTGGAACTGGTCGCCGAGATCATCGAATCGACGTACCCGCACGATGCCAACGGCCGCCGTGATGAGGGCGACTCTCCCGTCAGTGGAGCGGATGTCGTCGACCGTCTGGCAGCACTGGAACAGCCCATCCGTGACGTCCTCCACCGCCATGCCCCGGGAGGCCCAATCTGAAAGGAAACGCCATGATCGAGATTGCTGAAATGACGTCCGAGCGGCAGCCCGGTTACTTCCTGGGCCGGGTGCAGATGTTCGGCCGCCCGTTTCACCTCGAAGCCCTCCGCGTCATTACCGCGCCGGATCGGCAATCGTCCGATGTCGATGATCCGGTGAATGAGACTCGCCTCAGCGAATTGATGGCGCTGAACGACGTCGGGCGATTCGAGACAGTCGAGATTCCGGGCCTCGACGGAGAGTTCGTCTGCTGGATGACACCGTGCGCGGGATGAAACACGAATTTGGAACAAATCTCAGCCCCCCAACACACTTTTTGCTTATGCCCCACTATGACATTGAGCAATACGTCCTTTACAGCCTGAAGTACCACGTCGCCGCCGAGAGCGAGGCCGAGGCGATCTGGAAGGTTTTGGATGAACAGGTCGCCCACATCGAAGACAGCCTCGACTATGTCGAAGTCGCCGCGGACTACGGCCTTCCGGCCGACGAGTATCCGGAACTGTGCCAGGAACTCAGCACGTTCGACATCACCGCGAAAGATCTGATCCCCTCGATCCGCGACATCCAGGAGGCAACCGTAATACACGCTGCTCCTGTCGCGCCGTTTCCCCGGCTGCGTTTGCTACTGGAGAGCGATCTCCACGGTCGCGAGTACTTTGACCATTATCCCCACTTCGACGCGATGCTGGCCGCCGTGAGACGGTTGGTGCAGAGCTCGATCGAACACGCCGCGCGGGACGGGATCGAACGCACCGTCGGCATCGAGATCATTTCCCCTTCCGACCCCGAGGACTCCGATGATGCACCTAATCGTCACGTCACAGGGTGAGTGCCGCTGCCTGTATGAGGAGCTGATCCCGCTGCATTTGCTGGGCCAACTCTCAATTACTCGCGGATCGCACGTCGAACCTGATGCTGCGGGCCAATGGTGGGCCGATCTCTCGCCGGTGGACGGCCCGAAACTGGGGCCGTTTGTGAACCGCAGCAATGCGCTGACAGCCGAAGTCGAATGGCTGACCGAGCACTGGCTGTGATAATGATCGCCGCCCAGGCCGTGACAATCCCGACCTACGCCGGGGTGTCGGGACCGGAGCAGGATACCGGGCCGTTGTTGGCTCACAGCCGAGTAAGGGCGGCGTGATGAAACTGAAGCCGGTTCAGATTTGGTCGCGGACCTCCCAATTCAGTCGCGCGTTACAAAATCCCGGTCACGTGAAGGCGTTGGAGTGCTTCCTGTGATCGGCGAGCGCACGGCAGCGTGAGGATGGTCATGTTTGGCGATTGAACGGTTAGAGGTTGATGCCGCGCAAGCGCAGGGAATTGGCAATAACGCTCACAGAACTGAGGCTCATCGCGGCGCTGGCAAGCATGGGAGTCACTAATCCGAATGCGGCCAGCGGCACGCTCAGCGCGTTATAGACGAAGGCCAGGAACAGGTTCTGGCGAATCCCGGAAGAGATCGCGCGGCTTAACCGCCTGGCCCTGACAATTGCGCCCAGATCCCCTTTGATGAGGGTGACCGCAGCGCTCTCCATTGCGACATCGGTGCCGGTCCCCATGGCGATTCCGACATCGGCCCTAGCGAGTGCGGGTGCATCGTTGATCCCGTCGCCAGCCATCGCCACGCGACGCCCTTCGCGTTGCAGACGCGCCACGACCTCTCCCTTTTCCTCGGGGAGCACCTCGGCAATGACTTCATCGATGCCGAGCTTGCGCGCAACCGACTCGGCCGTGGCACGGCTGTCACCCGTGAGCATGATCACCCGCAACCCCTCGGCACGCAGCATTCGCAGCGCCTCCGGCGTCGTAGGCTTGATCGGATCAGCTACACCGATCAGCCCAGCATACTTCCGGTCGATTCCCACAAGCATGACGGTCTGCCCATCGCGTCGCAGTCGATCGAGATCGGCTTCGACCGGACCGATATCTACCTTCTCGTCGTGCATCATTGCTGGATTCCCGATGGCAACACGCCGCATGTTGTCCATACCACGCACGCCTTTGCCTGTGACCGATTGAAACCCTTCGATTTCGCGCACAGTCACGTTGCGTTCTTTTGCACCCTGCACGATCGCTCCCCCCAGCGGATGCTCACTGCCGGCTTCGAGCCCCGCCGCAATACTGAGCAATTCATACTCGTTGAATCCTGCGGCCGGTTCCACGACGACCAGTCGCGGCTTGCCCTCGGTCAATGTGCCTGTTTTGTCGACGACGAGCGTATCTGCGTTTCTCAGAGTTTCGAGGGCCTCGGCGTCACGGAACAGCACCCCTGCATTTGCTCCTCGTCCCGTCCCCACGATGATGGCCATAGGCGTTGGCCCCCATGCGGAAGCGCGTTTCCATATAGCCGCAATAGAGAACCGGCACGATGAACAACCCGATCAGGTCGAAGATCATGCCGCCCACGAGGGGCATGGCCATGCCGCGAGCGAGGTCGGCTCCACGACCGGTGGCGGTGAGCACGGGAGTCAGACCGACAAATGTGGTGACGGTCGTCATGAGCGCCGGGCGAATGCGCTTGAGCCCTGCCTCGATCGTCGCTGCACGAATCTCTTCGATCGACTGCGGATTGCGTTCGGCGAAGACCTGCCGCAGGTAAGTGAGAATCAGTACGCCGTCATCTTCAGCAATGCCGAGCAGCGAGATGAACCCAATCCAGATGGCGGTATTCATGTCGACGCCGACGATGGCCAGGACGATCATACCGCCGCTGAAGGTGACGGGGACCGGTGCCATGATGATGAGCGTCATGAAGATGTCGCGAAACTCCAGGTAGACGATCAGCAGGCTGGTGAGGATCACGAGTGGAACCACCCACAGCAAACGGCGATTGGTCTCGAGCTGGCTTTCAAATGAGCCGACCGCCTGCAGAAAGTAACCCGGCGGCAGTCCGAGACGATCGGGGTCGCCGGCCGGTAAAGTCATCGCGTTCCGCAACGAGTCTTCCACGGCTTGGGCGGTCTCGAGATCGCCGAAGGCACCGGATGGAGAGAACATCACGTGTGCCACTAATCGGGCGTCCTCGCTGGCGACCATCTCCGGCCCCCAGACCATCGTCATTTTGGCCAGGATCCGCAGCGGGACAACCTCTCCACTGGGCGTGACCACCGGCAAGTCCTCGAGATCTTCGATCTCTTCCCGTAGATCACGCTGATAACGAACGCGGATGGGATAGCGTTCCCGTCCTTCGACGGTCGTCGTGACATTCGTTCCGCCGAGCGCGGCTTCAATGACCTCGTTGACCATCGCTGTCGTCATGGCGAAACGGGATGCGGCCCTGCGGTCGACTTCGAACTCGACGTAGGGCTTGCCGAGTACGATGTCGGGATTGACGGTCTTCGCATCGATATGGGGCAGTTGTCTGAGATGCGCGGCCACCGCGAATGACGCCTGTGCCAGTTCATTGAGATCATCGCCAT
>JANNSB010000785.1:0-33193 GCA_031402175.1 Planctomycetaceae bacterium | reverse complement strand
GGGGTAATTTTGTGTTTAAATATTGTGGCGGTCTCTAAACAACTGGGGGCGCGTTTGCCCTTTTGGGCCTGGGGGGGGGGGCCCCCCCCCCGCTACGCTGCTTTCGCGGAGCGAAAGGCGACTGTGCCACGAGAATGAATGGTTGACCCTGTTTTGGCAAGCCAGACCTGCGTAGGTAGCCTCAGGTTCGCGGGCTTCAGGGGATTAGGGAACGGCCTGAGGGAACTTTCGCAGCGGTGGCGGCGTCACACCTTGAAGTTGGGCTTGATATACTCCGTGCGCCGCGATTCCGTCGGCAGCATGTACGCAACGCTCAGGTTCGGATACCGCACAATTATCTCTCGGAGCACTTCTCATGGCTGGTCGATCGCTCGTCGTCGGCACATTCACATTACTAAGCGGGGTCGTTGGAGTCGTCTATCTCATGGCCGATGATCCTGCGGCATCCGACAAAAGAGCACAGGCCCGAGCGAACCACGAGCAGGGGAACTTTCGCGACGCCTATGAGGCGTTTCGCGAACTTACGCTCAGTGAAGATAACTCCGACGAACTGCTGGCGGACGACTACCGGAGGGCCGTCGAATGCCTCGAACAGTTGCAGCGTCACGCCGACATCGATGATTACCGTGAAGAAGTCGTCGCCGTGCAAGCCGACGACTGGCGGTTGTTGCGACAGGCCGCCCTTTCGCTGATGCGCGGCGTGCACTACGGCTTCCTCGTCGCGGGCGAGTTCGAGCGCGGCGACCAGCGCGGCGGCGGCGACTGGGCGCAGTCGGATGAACGCGACCGCGTTCGCGCCCTGCAGCTTCTGGAACAGGCGCGTCCCATCGCCGAGGAACAAGCGCAAGGCGAGGCTTTGGCGGAGTTCTTCGAACACTACGGCGAAGCCCTGCTGATGATGCGGGACAGCTATCAGGCCTGGCGCCTGCAGGAACTGACTGATCTCTCGGTACTCCCCGATTACAGCGTCGGTTACGGCTATGGATGGGGCTGGGGTTGGGGCAGCGGTCCGCAAGGTGCGCCCGTCGATGCCAATGGCGACCCGGTGCTGCATCACATCCCGGAAGCGTTCGCGGCCGCAGTCAGTGATGGCGAACGCTGGCGGTATTGCCTGGAAGCCGTCAAGGAACATAACCCCGCAAAGATCAGTCAGGTCGATCTGCAATGGGCCAACTTCCTGCACGGTCAATTCGGCGTGCAGACGATGCAGAACTGGGGCATCGTTCTCCCGCGAGCCGAGGACGCTGACGGAGATCTCGATGAGAACTCCGGCCCGTTCGCGGTCAGTTCACTCGACGAGACCGAGACGATCGCCAAGCTCGCCACCGGCGTGAAACGGTTCACGCTGCCGGACGAGTTCAATCCCATTCGCGTCTTTCAGCGAGTGGCTGATGGGAATGATGCGCATGCGCAGACGGCTCTCGATCAACTCGCCCAGATCTTCGAGGACCGTCAGCAGTATCCGAAAGCGGCAGACCATTGGCAGCAGGGCATCGATCGGTTTGGCGGCGATCACCGTCCGCAGCGGCTCCAGCAGATCGTCGGCAACTGGGGACGCTTCGAACAGACAGTGACGCAACCCGCGGGCAGCGGCGCGACGCTCAACTACCGCTTTCGCAACGGCAGCCACGTCGACTTCGAAGCCCGCGCTCTCAAGATCGATCAGTTATTGTTTGATGTGAAGGACTACCTCACGAACCGGCCGAACCAGATCGACTGGAATCGACTGCAGATCGACAACATCGGCTATCAGATCGTCTGGGAGAACCAGGACAAGTACGTCGGCGACAAAGTGGCCGAGTGGTCGCTCGACCTGGAACCTCGTGACGAACACCTCGACCGCCGCGTCGAAGTCGCCACGCCATTGCAGGATGCCGGGGCGTATCTCGTCACCGCAACCATGCCGGACGGCAACATCAGCCGGATCATCGTCTGGCTCGATGACACCGTCATCGCCCGCAAGCAACTGGACGGTGCGATGTGGTACTACGTGGCCGACGCGGTCACTGGGCAGCCGATCGAAAGAGCGAATGTCGAGTTCTTTGGCTGGAAGGTCGAGTACCCCAATCCCAGTCTTCCGAACGATTTTCGTATCGTCACGAAGGACTTCGCCGAGTTCACCGATGCGGAGGGGCAGATCACGCTCGCCCCACAGGATCATCCGGACGATCTGCAATGGTTGACCATCGCCCGCACCGACGACGGCCGACTCGCGCATATGGGCTTCCACGGAGTGTGGTTCAGCGACTATTACGACCAGGAATACAACCAGGTGAAGGTGTACGCCATCACCGATCGGCCCGTGTACCGGCCGGAGCAGACGGCCGAGTACAAGTTCTGGGTCGGACAGTCTCAATACGATGCCGAGGAACAGGATCGAGCCAATCCTTATGCGAACATCTCCCTCACGCTCACCATTCAGGATCCGCAGTACACGGAGATCTTTCGAGGTCAGGTGACGACCGACGAGTTCGGCGGCATCGCCGGGAACTATGCTTTGCCCGCAGACGCCATGCTCGGCGTCTACACGATGTCGCTCACGGACAACGTCACGATCTACGGCAGCGGTTCCTTCCGTGTCGAGGAATACAAGAAGCCCGAATTCGAAGTGACGGTCGAAGCTCCGACCGAGCCCGTGATGCTGGGTGAAACGATCACCGCCACGCTGCATGCCGACTATTACTTTGGAGCGTCCGTCACACAGGCGACGGTGCATTACAAGGTCGAACGGCTCACATACTCCGAGCGCTGGTTCCCCGTCGGGCGCTGGGACTGGTTGTACGGTCCGGGCTACTGGTGGTTCGCGCCCGAGTACGACTGGTATCCCGGCTGGAATCGCTGGGGCTGCCTGCCGCCGATCCCGCAATGGCGGGGCTGGAGCAACGAGTCTCCAGAACTCGTGATGGATGTTGAAGTGCCCATCGGCCCCGATGGAACGATCGCGATCGAAATCGACACAGCGCTCGCCAAGGAACTGCACGGCGACCAGGATCACGAATACCGCATCACCGCCGAGGTCACCGATGCCTCACGGCGCACGATCGTCGGCACCGGCAGCGTGATGGTGGCCCGCGAGCCGTTCAAAGTCTTCGGCTGGACCGATCGAGGCTACTATCAAGTCGGCGATACGATTCATGCTTCGTTCCAGGCACGAACGCTCGACGGCAAGGGCGTGACCGGGGAAGGCAAGCTCACGCTGTATCAGGTCACTTACGCGAATGATGGCACGCCGAACGAGCAGGTCTCGCAAGAGTGGGATCTCAATCCCGACTCCGAGGGACTGGCGGAGCAGGTCATCGACGCCGCCGAGGCTGGTCAGTATCGGCTGTCGTATGTGCTGGCCGATGCAGAGGGGCACACGATCGAAGGCGGCCATCTCTTCACGATTCGCGGCGCCGGCTTCGATGGTTCGGAGTTCCTGTTCGGCGACCTGGAACTGATTCCCGACAAGCAGGAATACGCTCCCGGCGACACGGTCAACCTGATGATCAACACCAACCGCGTGGGCAGCACCGTGCTGCTGTTCGTGCGGCCTTCGAACGGCATCTATCTCGCACCAGAAGTGCTGCATCTCGACGGCAAGAGTACGGTGCACGAGATCGGCGTCGTGCAGAAAGATATGCCGAACTTCTTTATCGAGGCGATTACGATCGCCGACGGGGAACTGCATCAAGTGCTGCGCGAGATCGTCGTGCCTCCCAGCGAGCGCGTGCTCAACGTGGCGATCGTGCCATCGGCAGAAGAGTACCTGCCGGGCGAAGAGGCGACGGTCGAAGTCACCGTGACCGACGAGGAAGGCCAGCCGTTCCAGGGTTCACTCGTGCTGGCGATCTACGACCGCGCGGTCGAGTACATCTCCGGCGGCAGCAATGTGGGCGACATCCGCGAGTTCTTCTGGAAATGGCGGCGGAGCCACTACCCGCAGACGTATCACAGTCTGCAACGATACTTCGATCAGCTCTTCAAACAGAACGAAATCGCCATGAGCGATCTCGGCGTCTTCGGCGGCAACGTGGCCGACGATGATCGGCCGGGTGCATTGGCGAGAGGTGGGCAGAATCGAAACAACGCGATGGAGTTCCAGCGCGCGGCAACCGATGGCCTGGCAGGCGGTTTCGGCGCACCGCAGGCGGCGATGGCCGATGCCGCAGCCGCCCCTGGAGGCGAAGGTGGCGGAGCCGGCGGCCCCGCGCTCGTCGAGCCGACCGTGCGTCAGGAGTTTGCCGACACGGCGTTCTGGGACGCGGCCATCACCACCAACAACGACGGCGTGGCGACAGTCTCGCTCAACATGCCCGAGAACCTCACCGACTGGAAGGTGCGAAGCTGGGCCTTCGGCGACGGCACCCGCGTGGGGGAAGCAAGCACGTCGGTCGTCACCACAAAGAACATCATTATCCGGCTGCAGGCTCCGCGGTTCTTCACGGAGACCGACACAGTCACGCTGTCGGCTGTCGTGCACAATTACCTGGAAGAGGCCAAGGACGTCGAAGTCAGCCTGGAGCTTGATGGCAACTGCCTGCTGCCTCTGGGCGCGATCAACGGCCAGATCGTCACGATCGAAGCCGGCGGCGAAGCCCGCGTCGATTGGCCGGTGAGCGTGGTTCGCGAGGGAGAGGCCGTCGTCCGCGTGCTGGCCCGCACCGACATCGAGTCGGATGCGATGCAGATGTCGTTCCCCGTCTACGTGCACGGCATGCTGAAGACGGAGTCGTTCACTGGAGTCGTGAGGCTCGATGATGACTCGCAGTCGATCGACTTGATCGTTCCCGAAGAACGCCGGCTTGAGGAATCTCGCCTGGAGATTCGCTACAGCCCGAGTCTCGCGGGAGCGATGGTCGATGCGCTGCCTTACCTGGTCGAGTACCCCTACGGCTGTACCGAGCAGACGCTCAACCGCTTCCTGCCGACGGTCATCACGCAGAACATTCTGATCCGCATGAACCTCGACCTGGCCGCGATCCAGGAACAGCGCACCAATCTCAACTCGCAGGAGAACGAAGTTCCAGAAGGGGAGCGGCGAAGCTGGGAGGGGATCGATGCGAATCCGGTGTTCGATCAGGCCGAAGTGGCCCGCATGGTGCGCCAGGGAGTGAATGACCTCACCGCGATGCAGTTGTCCGACGGAGGCTGGGGCTGGTTCTCGGCCTTCGGCGAACACTCGACGCCGCACCTCACGGGTCTCGTCGTGCACGGCTTGCAGATCGCCGAGCAGAACGATGTCGCCCTGGTGCCGGGCATGCTCGACAAGGGGGTGCAGTGGCTGGTGCGTTATCAGAACGAGCAGGTGCGACTGTTGCAGGAAGGGGAGAAGGAAGAGCCGAAGAGCCCGTACCGCACGCAGGCCGACAATATTGATGCTCTCGTCTACATGGTGCTGATCGATGCCGACCAGGCCAACGAAGAGATGCGCCGCTTCCTCTATCGCGACCGGTTGGAACTGTCGCTGTACGGCCAGTCGTTGTTCGGCCTGGCGTTGCAGGCGCAAGGGGGTGGCGAGCAACTCGACACCGTCATGCGGAATATCGATCAGTTCCTGGCGATCGATGAAGAGAACCAGACCGCGTTCCTCGATCTCCCCAACGACAACTCCTGGTGGTACTGGCACGGGGACTCGATCGAGGCCAATGCCTACTACCTCAAGCTCCTCACGCGGGCCAACCCGCAGGATGAGCGGGCGGCCGGGCTGGTAAAATACCTGCTCAACAACCGCAGGCACGGCACCTACTGGAACAGCACTCGCGATACGGCGGTCTGCATCGAGGCGATGGCCGAGTACCTCACTGCCAGCGGCGAGGCCGAGCCGAACATGACGGTCGAAGTCTGGCTCGACGGCGAAAAGATCAAGGAAGCGACGATCACGGCCGAGAACTTCTTCTCGTTCGATAACGGCATCGTGCTGACGGGTGAGCAGGTGACCTCGGGCGAGCATCAGCTCGAAGTCCGCCGGCAGGGAACGGGGCCGGTCTACTTCAGCGCGTATCTCACGAACTTCACGCTGGAGGACCACATCACCGCCGCCGGCCTGGAGATCAAGGTCGATCGGGCCTACTACCTGCTGGTTCCAAACGAAGACGCCACTGAAACGGTGGCGGGCTCCAGCGGTCAGGTGGTCGAGCAGGATGTCGAGAAGTACGACCGCGTGCTGCTCGAAAACCTCGACGGCCTCACGAGCGGTGACCTCGTCGAGATCGAACTGCGGATCGAGTCGAAGAACGACTACGAGTACGTCGTCTTCGAGGACCGCAAGCCCAGCGGCTTCGAGCCGGTCGATCTCCGCAGCGGCTACACCGAAGGAGGGCTGGGCGCTTACGTCGAGTATCGCGACGAGCGAGTGGCGTTCTTCATGCGAACGCTCGACCGCGGCGTGCACAGCGTCAGCTACCGCATGCGGGCCGAGACCCCGGGCACATTCAGCGCGCTGCCGACGACCGCGTTCGCCATGTACGCCCCCGAACTGAGGGGGAACTCGGAGGAGATCAAGCTGGAGGTGAGCGATGCGGAGTGATGCGCCCCCTTAGCCCCCGGCGACTCGCCGGGGGCTAAAGCGTGAACCGGAATTCCCGTCGCTCTCGGTTCCGGAGCGGGTTACAATGCTGCAATGCCAGTCTCACTGTCCGAAGTCGCAAAGCGAGTGGATCTGTTCTTTATGGGCGCGTCACCAGTCCATCAAGCGATGCATCGTCTGACCAAGGTCTTAGGCGAGATGCAAATCCCGTTTGCCGTGGCCGGCGCGATGGCCGCGAATGCTCATGGGCATCAACGAACGACGGCGGATGTCGACATTCTCATCCGACGCGAAGACTTGGAGCGATTCAAGGCGACTCATCTCGGCCTGGGGTGGGTCGACAAGTTCGAGGGGTCGAAGAACTTTCGCGACACCGTCAGCAACGTCAACGTCGACGCCCTGATTGTCGGGCAATACCCCGGCGATGGGCTGCCTAAGCCAGTGGCGTTTCCGCCACCCGAAACCGTTGTCGAACCCGGAAAGGACGGGATTCCGTACATCTCGCTCAAGACTCTGTTGGAACTGAAACTCGCGAGCGGGATGACGGCCCCGCATCGCATGCAAGATTTGGCCGACGTCATTCAGTTGATACGCGCCAACAACCTGCCGCCCGAGTACGCCGACACGCTCAATCCCTACGTTGCCGACAAGTTCGGCGAAATGTGGCAGTCGGCCCAGGTTCGCGACGACTATTGATCAGGAATACCGTTCGCCGTACGAATCGCGTTCGCTAGTGCGAGGCCCGCCCCGCGCGGTACGATGTTTGCCGTCCATCACCGGCACCTTCACGGAGACATTCGCATGTCCGCTTCGCGCTCTTCGCTTTCGCGTCGTCAATTCCTCACCACTGCTGCGGCAGGCACCGTGGCGGCCATGGCCGCTCCCATGGTCATCACCGCCAGCAAGACGAATTCGCAGATCATCATCGGCGAGGGGGAGCATCGCTACGAGGTGCTGCACAACTTCCCGCAACTTCCCGCTGAGTACACCTGGCAGACGACGCACAACGTGGCCGTCGACCGCGACGGGTTCCTGTATGTGATTCACGAAGGCAACCGGGAACTGGCCGACCATCCCTCGATCTTCGTGTTCGATCCGGAGGGCGCGTTCGTGCGGGCGTTCGGCAATCAGTTCCAGGGTGGCGGGCACGGCATCGAAGTCCGCGAGGAAGGGAGCGAGCAGTTCCTCTATGTCTGCGCCTATCAGCAGGTGAAGTCGTTCGCCAAGCTCACGCTCGAGGGGGAAACGGTCTGGCAGAAATGGGCGCCGATGGATTCCGGCGTTTACGCTCCCGGCGAAGACACGGCTCCCGAACAGGTCTGGGGCCGCGACCGCTTCATGCCGACGAACTTCGCCTTCCTGCCCGATGGCGACTTCCTGCTGGCCGACGGCTACGGGTCGTTCTACATCCATCACTACGATCAAGAGGGCAACTGGAAGGGCCACTGGGGCGGACCGGGCGCCGGCGAAGGCACGTTCGACACGCCGCACGGCATCTGGATCGACAGCCGCGAAGGGCGCGAGCCGAGCGTCGTGATCTGCGACCGGGCCCATCACACGCTGCAGGTGCTGGGCATCGACGGCGAGTACCAAGAGACGCTGACGGGTTACGGCCTGCCGGCCAATTGCGACACGCACGAAGGGCTGTTGCTGGTGCCCGAACTGCACGCCCGCGTGACGCTGCTCGATGTGAACAACAACGTCGTCGCCCACCTGGGGGATGACGTGGCCCGCATCACCGGCGAGAACGGCGGCGCGGTCCGCGGCGACGCCAACCTGTGGCAGGACGGCAAGTTCGTCCATCCGCACGATGCGTGTTTCGACAACAACGGCGACATTTTCATCGCCGAATGGGTCGCGACGGGACGCATTTCGAAGCTGGTGCGGTTGAGTTAGTCCAGATCCCAACTCGACGCCGCGTGAGGGGTCGATCGAGCCGTTCGCGATCATTTTGTCGGAACGGCCTCGATGTCGACGATCAGTGATTCGCCGGCCAGCGGGTGGTTGGCGTCGAGAATGGCGGTCTCCTGACTCAGTTTCTGAATCCAGACGTCGAAGAGCGTGCCGTCGATCGACACCGACAATTGATCACCCACCGCGACCTTGTCCGGCAGCAGCGATCGCGGGACGGTTCGAACCAGATCGTCGTGCTGATGCCCGAACGCCTGCTCGGCTGAAATGCTGATCCGCTTGCACTCGCCGGGACGCATTCCGACGATGCCTCGATTGAGACCCGGCAACACTTCGTCGCTGCCGACGATGAACTTGAGGGGCTCGCGCCCGCGAGATGTTTCGATCACGCTCCCTTCGAGCGCGCAGGTCGTGTAATGAATCTCGATGCAGTCGCCGATCTCGATGGCTTTCATCTTTGTCCCGTCCATTTACATTCAGCTACATGATTTCGTCCAGCACATGCGAATTACGGTGCTGCAGGTTGGCGATACGGTTCCGCACTTTGTCCGCCTCGTGCCGTCGGTCGCACTTCGTCAGGAGTGAGGCGTAGTTTCCGAGCAGCTCCAGCACGGCCGCGTGGTTCTCGCCGTGCTCATGTTCCAGGATGCCAAGCGCCCGCTGCACCAGGGACTCTGCCTCGTCAAGTCGCCCCAACCGGAAGTAGACCCCCGCCAGATTGTCGAGGTGCGACACCAGGTCGAGGTGCTTCTTGCCCCGCTCCCGTTCGATGATGCCGATGCATTCCTGAATGAGCGGTACCGCCGCCGCGTAGTCTTCCCTCAGATAGCGCACGCCCGCGAGCCGGCTGAGCAACGTGACACGCTCCAGCGGTGCGGCAGGCTCATGTGTCTGCAGTTCCAGACGGTTCGAGAGGAGCATTTCGGCGTCGGTCAGCTTGCTCCGCGCCACGGCGACATCGGCCTTGCGCGTGATCGCCTCTGCATACAATGCATGGGCCGCTTCTCCATGGCGCTGGAACACGGCGATCGCGGCATCGAGCAGTTCGTCGGCACGATCGACATGGCTCGACGCGGCGAACGCCACAGCCAGTGCGAGCCGACCCTGGGCCGTTTCCAGGTGTTCGTCGCCCAACAAGCGAACGCGCACATCAAGGCATTCCGTCAACCGCTTTGTCGCTTCCGCAATTACTCGGCGTTCCAGCAGAATGCGTCCCCAAGCCAGGAGTGCGTCAGAGGCAGCGAGTTCGCATCCAGCAGCTGACCGGAAGACATCCACCGCCTGCGCGAGTGCCGCGATCGCTGCAGCATGCTGGCCGTCGGCTTCCTGAAGGTCGGCCAACCCGCATAGGGCATGGGCGTAGTACGGATGTCTTTGGCCCACCGACTGCAGCAGGATCTGTTCCGCCTTGCGAAGATGCAGCTCCGCCCGTGCGCGCTTCATCAGGGAGGCTTCGACCCGACCGAGCTGCGTCATGACATGTCCACACCGCTGATGCCGGTCACCGTACACTTCCTCACAGATCGAGAGCGCCCGCTGAAAACAGGTGAGCGACTCTTCCAGTTCTCCTTGACGAAAGAGTGCTTCGCCGATCGCTTCGCAGGTCGTGGCCAGATGCGGATGCCGCGGTGCCAGTGACGTTTCGCGAATCCGCAGGGCCTCGCGCAGCAATGGCAGCGCCTCCCCATAACGGCGCTGACGCAGTCTCAGGTAGCCCAGATTGCTGAGGCCCTGCGCTACTTCGGGATGATCTGGCGGCCAGTGGTGACGCCGTATCCTGAGAGCTTCCTCGAGATGTTCCTCCGCCTCGTCGAAGCGTGAGAGTGACTGGCAGACGTTCCCCAGATTGTTGAGGGCGACCGCAACCGTCGGGTGTTGTGGAGAGAATCTCGTCCGCTTGATCTCCAAATCCCGCCGATAGAGATCTTTGGCGCGTTCGAATAGGCCCTGCGCCATGTAGATCGCCGCAAGGTTGTTGCGGGTGCGCGCAACCCGCTGATCAGAGCTTCGGAGAGCCTGTTCCTGAATGCTCAAGGCGCGATCCAACATCTGCTTGGCGGAATCATATTTCGCTTGAGAGAACTGCGCCTCGGCATAGTCGTTGAGGATCCGGGCTACTTCGGGATGTTCAGCGCCGTAAATCGACTCGTGAATTGCCAAGGCCTCGCGAAACAACGGTTCCGCGCTCCGAAAGTCGCCGCGCAGCGCGAGCGCAACGGCCAGCCGACCGGCGGTTTCGCCCGTCAACCGATGACTCCTCCCCAGGCTGTGACAGCGCGATTCGAACACCTGCCGATACAACGGCTCAGCCTCGGCATAGCGTCCTGCCGTCAGCAACAGGTCCGCCAGCATCAGCCAGGGAACTGCTGCGTCGAGTGGCACGATGCGGGCATCGCGAGTACGAACTTCAATATCCTCACGCAACACCTGCTCGGCTTCCGGAAGCTTTCCCAAGCTGAAAAGGGTTCGCGCCAACAGGGCGCGGATTCGATGTCTAAAGGGCGCATCGTCCGGCAGTTGACGTGCTTCATCGTCGGCCCTCAAGAGGAGCGACTCTGCCGACTCGGTCTTGCCGGCCTGCAGGTGGAACGCCCCGCGGAGCATCAGGAAACGGACGCGTTCGACGCCGGCTGTTCCGAGAGACTGAATGAGCTTTCCGGCCGCCACGAGGCGGGTGGCGGCGCGCTGCAACCGACATTCGTTGAGATCGGTTTCCGCGATCGACAGCGAAACTCTCAGCCCGGTTTCGGATTCAGCCCTGTGAGCGGCATGCAGCAGTTGGTGGCACGCGCGATAGTCCTTACGGGCCTGCAGAAACTTTTGCTGGCGGAGCCGTATGTCGCCGCGGCGTTCCAGCCAACCGGCCACGGATTTCGTTTTTCGCTGCGTGTCGCCGGGCATAGGCATGTCCAGGAGTCTGTCGATGATGCCTGCAGCCGTATCACAGGCGCCGATTCGATCCAAGGGATCGACGGCCAGTTCGAGCAACCTCGTGCATTCAGCCGACGCCGTTCCGGACGCAGAAGCCGCCTCGATCAAGGGCCAGGTCAGTTCGACTCGATCGACATCGGTGGTGGTCGAAGGTTGTTCAGGTGGCGCAATTGCGAGGCGCGCTTTACCCCAGGATGACAGGGAATGAATCGCCGTCACACGATCGTCTTGGGACAACGCCACATCGAGTGCGACTCGCAGAGCCGACGATGCGATCCTCGTGTGCCCCTCGCATCCCGTGACCAGTCCCCATTCGCGAAGGCTCGCGACATGCGACGCGTTGAATTCCCTCGATGCTTCGCTGGAGGGGTTCTTCCAGCACTCCGCCTCCGGCAGACAACACAGTTCGGCCAGCGACTTCAACGCCGCCGGCGCACTCATCCGCAACCGAGCGACCACGGTCTGGGCCGCGACTTGAATGGGTGTGTGGCGCTCCGCGGGAATTGTTCGCTGTTGTGTTTGTAACGTCGTCAACATCTCGGACAACGACACCCTGGAGGCACGGCCCGCCAGCGCGACGAGGCGGATGGCCAAGGGGTGGAATCCCAGGCATTCGCACACAACCGCCGCAGCTTCGACATCGGCCGCACTCAAGTGTTCGCGCGGAGCGTGTTGCATGCACCAGCGCAAGGCATCGGGCGGAGTCAGCCCCCCCAGGCAGATCGGCTCCAAGAGTGGCGCCACCTGCAGCGTCGGCTCGCTGGAGGCGACGACGAGGTGCATTGGTTTGCCGTCACGCCGTAACTGGTCCCACTCCTCGATGAATGGTTGAATCCGTTCGCCATCTACGACGTTGTCCAGCCACAGCAGCAGGCCGTCGGCCCGAGTATGGAGAGCATGCCTGAGTGCGAGCCCCGGAGCATCCGGCCGCGATACGAATCGATCCAGAAGTTCCCACTCGGCGCAGGCCCGCACAAGATCGGTCTGCCAGCGAAATTCAGTCTGGGCACGCAGTCGAATGATGCGCTGGTAGCGCCCGCCGTGCGATTGCACGTAACGGGCCACGAGCGAAGACGTGCCGATGCCGGGTCCGATAACGTCCCGTGGAAGAACGAGAGCACTCCCCAGTTCCGCCAGGCTCGTGGCGAGTCGGGCAAATTCCAGCTGGCGAACAACCCGTGGCTCGCCGTCGATCATCTCGCAGAGGAATTCAGACACGGGCGGCGACGGGAGGATGGTGAAACAGAAATCGCCCTGTCCGTGTTACGGCAAGGATAGAGCGGTCGATGTCGATCAGGTGAAACATGTATCGCTTCGATCTCGGCAGTTAGCCGTTGCGAAGTCCAAAGAAGTGAGTTTTCCATCCCGAAGTCTCGGCACCAGGCTGAGGCAACTGGGCATTGGGGACGAGGTGCTGCGGTCGGTCTGGAGTGCGATGCACTTCTCTCGAACGATGTCTTTCGAGGGCGTCTCGCAGCCGCTCCATCTCGCAGACGCTGGCACCCAGGTCGGCATCATGCAGGAGGTGCCGTTTCAATTGGAGCAGTCGCGCGTCGAAGCCGACTCGGTCATGCGGACTGAGGATTTCAAGTCGCGAGGCCTCGACGATCATGCGTTCGGTCGATTCCAGATCCGCGAGCAGTTCTTCCCGCGTGCGGTGGAGTTGGCGTTCTCGCAGGGCGAGCAGCGTCTCGCGGTCCTCTTTCGACCAGACGTCGAGGCTGGCGATGCGCGATGTCGCATCGTGATGGTGGTGGCTCGCCTGTATCTGAAACGCCGTCGCCCAGTCGGGCTGCGGGCTGCAGAGGTACAGCAGCAGTTCGTGTTCGACCGTTTGAATGTCGGCCGTAGGCTCCCATTGTACGTCGAGTTGCAAACTTGGGATCTTGAGGAGTTCGCTGTGCAGTAGATGTCTGGGATCGGGCTCTTTCTCGTGCACAAGCGACTGAGGTTGCACCACATCCCGCACTTGCTGCATGGCCAGCATCAGACACGCCAAGCCGATACGAATCTCCAGAGTTTCGTGGCATTCGGCGATGAACTGCAGTTCTTCGAAAACCTGTTCGTGACGCTGCCGCAGTTCCTCTCGCAACTCGTCGAGATCCTGTGAGGCCACTTCTTCGACAGAGGGATGAGACAGCGCCAGCCAGCGTTCTCCGAACGTCAGCGCCTCGCGAAGCCCTGCCTGAATCTCGCGCATCACCCCGTCGACGCGCCCCGGCCCGCGCGACTCCTCGACCCGCTGCGACAGTTCCTCGAGCCGGGAGCGCACCGTCGAGGCGTCCTCGAATCGGTCCTGTTCAATGCACTTGATTATCGGCTCGGCCAGGTGAAACAACTGTTGCCAGCGCTGCCAAGCGAGAGCCTCGCGAGGATGACGCGCCACGCCTGCCGACCGCAAGCTCCAATGCGCCCGCTGATAGAGCGGCGAAACAGGGATGTAGCGGCAATTGAGTTCGGAGAGTCGGCTGCGCCATGCTCCGACATCATGCTTCAGTTGAGAGATGAGCGTGACGCGCGACGCAGGATCGACTGAGTGAACCTCCCAGGGAGAGATGCCGCCAATCCGCTCTCCATAGGTGATGATGCGTGAGCAATAGTTGTAGAGACGTATCGATTCTGCATGCATCTCGAACGAGCGCAGCACGCTGCCGGCCTGCGTCTTGGGCGCGACGAGAGTGGGACGCAGCGTCACGGCACGCACGAAGTACCCCAGGGCCGCACTCCAGTTTCGATCGTGACCGTCGAGCAGCCGGGGAGTGAACTGTTCGAGATCTTCCTGCAGCAGCCCCGCGAGCTTGCCGGAAGAGAATCGAATCGCCTGCCCCATCGTCCAGGCATGAATCAGCCAGGCGGGCAGGAACGGCTTCGATCGGGAATCGTGCTGTTCCAGGCAGCTTGCCAGGTGATAGGCCAGTCCGGAACGCCCCTCGTAGATCAGATACAGAATCAGATCGGCCATCAACGCCGATCGCTCGGCGGCTTCTGCCTGCAGAGCGGCCTTCGCCAACTCGGCCGTCGGCCCTTCGGGTTCGACAAACCGCGACGCCTTAAGAATTGTCGAGTCGGGTTCCTGCGAATCGTCGGTCGACTCTCCCTCTCCGAAGATGAGTTCTCGCGAAGTTGAGTCCATTGCCTCGCTTGAGACAACGGCGTTCTCATGGGGATCACTCGGCACCTGCTGGTCTCCGGGCGGAAAGTGCAAAGCAGAATCATCATCGAAGATCGAAGCGCTATCGGCAAACTGCCTCTTGTGGGCCGCAGCTCCGTTCGTCGCGAGCGCATTGACCTTGCGCGGCAGTTGGAGAGGCAAGTCGGCTGCGACCAGCGGCGCAACAGACGTTTCGATGGGCTTCGCGGATGTCGAGTCACACGTCGTCGACTCGCCATCGGAATAGGGGGAAACGGCCTGTTCGAGCCGTGCCGCCTCCAATGCCATTGCCGCCGCTTCCGCGAGTTCCTGTTTCTGAGTCCGTGTTCGCGCAGGCTCTTGAATGTCTGCGTCGTCCAGTGCGAAGCAGTCCGAGAAATAGTTGGGGGGAGTGGCGCTTCCGGCAATAATCAGTTTACCCCGGGCAGCGGCCGAACCCAGCGCTGTGCCCAGCGCGTCTTGCACCTGTTCGTGACACTGGTTCCACTCTTCATCGTTGAGTTCGTGGCCCGATCGCACCAGCCGGACGAGGCAATGGAGTGGATGATTCCGCCCCGCCACTTCTTCCAGTTCGGCGGCGATCTCGGCGGAATGCTCGCGCATGCCGATCAGCCTGCGTGCCTGGGAATGGCATTCGGCCAGTGGGGCGATCTCTCCGTCGGTATGTCGCATCCGCAGAATTGCCGACAACACAAGCTCGGCATTACCGCGACACTGCTTCCAGGCAAAGGCATTGACCAATTCCTCGAGGCGGTCAAGCGACAACTCATCGCGAGGCAGGGTAGCTCCGACGCGGGAGTGAATCGCCAGGCCTGCCTCGCGCAACTGTCGCAATTCCGTCAGCAGTTCCTCAGCCGGCGGAATCCCCGTTGTTCGCAGAGCGTCGGCCGCCTCGCGCAGCCGCTCCGTTAGGGCGAGGCAGCGGGTCCGCATCGACTGCAACAATTCTCGGAGTTCGGTTGCGTCCGCCGGCATCGACAGGTCTCAGATGAGGGATCGGGATCGGATCCAGCAGGGCATCAGTCGGCTGCGATCGAGTGAATGCTGTCGCCTTCCATCAGGTCGGCTCCGCCGTTCAGGGAAGCACCATGCGAAGAGGCAGGCTGGGACCGTTTGCTCGCCACGCGCGGCCGCATTCGCGAATCCCCCAGTTCCTCGCTGGTGGCTTCATCGAGGGCCTCGATGAGCACCTCGAAGACTTCGCGTTGGACTTCCTCGGACGTGAAGGAATTGACGACCGCCGCCATCGATGGCAGATTCGTCAGCAGTTTTTTGTAGCGCGTGCTGTTCATGTTGCGTGTACCTATTCAGTGATGGCCGCTGCCTCGAATACTCCCTCGCGGACCGACAACCGTCCGCGCGCCGCCGCCACGGCCAGTTGGGAGCCGAATGTTTCCTTGATGACACCCAGGGTCTGCTGCCATTCCTCGTCGGAGAACTCAGCGGGTCGCTGCGACAGTTGCTGCACGCGCAGCACGGGATGCGTTCCGTCCTCGATCGCCGCGAACAATTCGTCGGTGTCCGGATCGGTTGTTTCCACGCGAGACTGCAGTTCGCGAACTAGCTCGAAGTAAAGCTGCAACTGCTCGGGCTCGTGTGATGCCTGGACATCGAGGCATTCCGACAGGCGATCGCTCGCCCGCTCTCTACGATCAGCAGTGCGGAGCGTCTTGCGAATCTGATCCAGCGGATGCCCGGCGTCGAGGCCGGCGGCAACAGCAGCCATCTGATACCGGACGCGGTATTCGATCAGTTCGTTTGTCAAGTGCTCCGACGGAAGAAGCGATCGCTCTTGCAACAACATCGCGGCCGCGGCAAGACCATCAGCCAGGCGCGGACGCTCGGCGTCGAGCTCCGCACATTGTTCAAGGATTGCTGATCGGTCCACCCGCATCACGTCACTTTCGGCTCATTCGGCAGGCCAGGTCTTTATGTCGACTTCAGGCCGCTGACCATTGGTGAATTTGCCGGCGCGACGGGAGGAACCGCCACTCCGACTGCGGGAACCAGGCGATTCGTCATGGCCGGCCTTGCGTCGGCTGCAGGTTTGTCGATGGCTCCGCCGACCTTGCAGCGGCCGTTGAAACTCGATCCCGACTCGACGTTCAGGCTCTTGGTGATGATGTCTCCATCGATCACACAGGTCGATTTGATCGCCAGCAGACCCTTCGATTCGACCGTACCCGTGATGCGTCCCGCGACGATGGCTTCGGCCGCGAGAATGTTCCCTTCCACGATGGCCGCCTTGCCCAGTATGAGCTTGGCGGTCGTCTTGATGTCCCCCTTGATTGTCCCTTCGAGATGCAGATCTTCATGAGAGACGATGTGTCCTTCGATCACCGTGCCCGCGGAGATGAAGTTGACCCGCGCCTCATCGGCCGAATGCTCCTTCTGCACGGCTGGAGCCTCGACAGGCTTTCTGACTTGATTAGGTGTGACCTCGGCAGTTTTCATCTCTGGCTTCCCTTTTCCACCAAACATGTTCGCGCTCCCCTGGTAACGACGTTGACCATGTGAACTTCTGGATTCGATCTGCCCAAAGCAGATCGCGCAGCCGTGCAGTGACGTATGGGATTCAAGCTATCGAGCGGTCCAGGACCGCTCGCAATACCAGAGCAAGTGCCGTACCTGGCACTTCGAGAACTCCGGGGAACTGTGTCAGATGTGACGGTTATGCAGTCACTCACACGCTCGAAGGTCCAGAGACCATCGACAGTACGTGGGCTGCATCAGGGTCAGGAGCGGAAACACTGACTGCGGCGCGAGCCCAGTCATGCAGGTGAGTCTCACCCATCATTGGAACGAGCGTGATCTGCTGCAACTCCAGTGATCCGTCCGGCAGCAGTACCTGACGCATTCCGACGAGCGTGCCATTCAATGGATCCTGCCGCAACAGAATCGTGGCCACATGAAACCCGCGCTGCACTCGCGAAACCTCACACAGCGCCAGCCGATGACCGGTCACGACTCCTTCAAACCAGCGCTGTCTGCCGTCGGACTCTTCGCCCACGGCGACGAGCCGGCTCCCCTTCTGACGGAAACTCAGCATGCACAGATCAGGCATGACGTCGACGATGCCGTCCGAGGTCTCGACCCGCCATAGCGTGTCGCCGAGTTGCAGCCGGTGGCCAACAGCATCCAGCCGGCGATTGCGCATGCCCAGACCATTGCGCCGCCCGCGGAGAAACGCCTGCCGGCACGCAACCGCAGCCAGCGCCAGTCCCAGTCCCGCCAACCAAGCCGGCCAGGTGACTGCAGAAGTCGCGGCGAGAAGTGAATCGTGCACGTTCATGTTGACGAAAGACGGCACGCTGATGCGAATCCGCATCATTGCCGGGCGAAACGAGGACTCATCCGACATCCAGCAACTCCAGTGCCATGGGCCAGCGCAGGCAACATGAGTTGGAGCGCATTGACTTGCTTACGCACGACCTGCGGAATGAAAACGCGAATCCGAGTGGTCGGCAATTGGCTATGGGCCGCAGCAAGGGATCGGCGGGAATAGCTCCGGGAGGAATCTGAATCCCTTTGCGCTTGAACGCGCGTTTCTCGCTCTTGAGGTCGAACTCCTGCTGCTTGCGTTTCCTTCCCATGAAGCGGCAAGTTCGAGCCGTCATTAGGGGACGAAAGAGTTACTTCCGTGGGCGCATGAACTTTTCCGAGACAACGGCGACGGCTCCGCGGGGAAACAAACGCGGCAGGAAGGTCATTACGTTGGCGTTCAGACCGACGACCACGTAGGGCCAGCGACGCCGCAGCCCCTTGATCGCGGCGTCGACAACATGTTTGGGAGTGAGTGCCGACTTCGCGAATCGTGCAGGCACCTGGGCCACATCAAGAAACTCGGTCTTGATGAAGCCCGGGCAGACCGCCATCACATGCACGCCTCGAGTGCGGACTTCCGACCACAACGCCTCCGAAAACGTCAGCACGAACGCTTTGGTGGCGCCATAGGCGGGCATATAGGCCACCGGCTGGAACGATGCCTGCGACGCGATGTTGACGATCGTCCCAGAGCCGCGCGCCAGCATCGGCTTCAAATAGGCGTACGTCATCCGCGTGAGGACGCCGACATTGAGGTCGATCATCCGCTGTACTTCATCAACATCGGTCTCTTCGCAAAGTGTCGTGATGCCGAAGCCGGCGTTGTTGATCAACAGATCGATCGTCACTCCCAGTTCAGCGACTTGCTGCACGAGCCGGTCGGGCTGACCATCGGCCAGCAGGTCGGCCTGAATCGCGTGGACCGTCACGTTATGGGCGTTGCGCACTTCATCGGCGATCGCGTTCAACCGGTCCACTCGACGGGCGGCGAGGACGAGGTTCATACCCAGCGACCCCAGCCTGCGGGCAAACTCTTCGCCGATGCCCGACGAGGCCCCGGTGATGAGTCCCCAGCGGTTCTTGAAGTCTTTCATGATTGGGCTGATGGCCGATGGCCTGAAGTTTCTCGTTTGACGCCTGAGTTGCGACTCTACGCTCCCTGCTCCATGCTCTTCGCTACCTACAAACTCATCAAGAACCGCAACATTTCGGCTAGTTCCTCTTCACTCAAGCCCTCGGCCATGTGATCGTGTTCCGTAAAGACCGCCTCCAAACTGTCGGCTCGCAGGTCGTGCAGGAATCGGTGGCGATGGCTCACGCCGCGAAGAGTCGGGGGATTGAACTTCGTCAGCCCTGCTTCGTCACTCAGGCCGACATCATAGACAGCATCGGAAGTATACGTGAGCGGCGGCACATGGCACACCGCACAACCGTGTCGGCGAAACACCTGCTCTCCGCGGGTCACCTGGTCCGCATCAGCTCCCGGCCGCGGCGGCTCGAGCGGAGGCGGGGCGCGCATCGTGTGCAGAAAGGCGACGATGTCCTGCTCCTGCGCGGCCGACAACGCAGTGCCTTGCATGCTGGAGACGACCGATTGCCGCACCTGCTGATGCAATTCGCGAAACGACCCGTTCCACGCCCAGGGATTGGCATCTCGGGTGCCGAGCAGAGATGGGATCGCCTTTGGCGTCTGATAGCTCCCATCGCTCGTGGTGTCGGCCACGAGTCCGTTCGTATGGCCGTCGGTATGGCAACTGTGACAACTCAACCAGCCATCGAGCGACAACGTGGCATCGCGAAACAAACTTTCGCCGCGCTCGGCCGGTGTAAGGGGTGGCCGGGGTCCGAGCGAGATGGTCGTCTTGACGTCATACGAATGCAGATCAATGACGCTGATCGAGTCGTCCAGGGTGTTGAGGACGTACGCTTCGCGCACGAGCTCCTGTTCGGGGAGGAACGAGACTTCTACTTGCACTTGCGTGGGACAGTCGCCCACGGGTATCCGCAGGTCATTGCCCGTGGTCTCCACCAGCACTTCGTCGACTCCCGACAGCGCGATAATGAGAGCTTCGCGGCCAGGGGGAACGGTATACCTGGCGATGCCTGCCGGGTCGCCGGCACCGCGTCCGACTTCGCCGAGCCGGTCGATATCGCCGGTGATGTGCATGGCATCTTCGTCGAAAAGATCGTTGAGCGCGCTAACGGGAATCGTATGCACCATGTTCTCGACCAACGATCCCCACAGGACGTCGTCATGAGTGGTGGAGGCGAGCGGATTGAGAAACTGATGAGTCACGAAGAAGTGATCTCCCCAGCACGACAGCAGGATCCCATTGATGTTGTGCCCTTTGAGGCCTGGGATCGGCCGCCACTTCCCCGCGGCGAAGTCAATCAACGCGAGGTCGCCGCCGAAAGCGTCGGCGACGATGAACCTGTCGACAGAGATCATCGCCACGCGTCCCGGCTCGAACGGAAGCGGAATCTCCTGCAGTTGCTTCAATCTCATCTGGCCGTCGGACGGTTCCATGTGGAACGTCACTACTCGCCGGGACCATTTACAGGCCGCGACGACAAACTGACCATCCGACGCGACATCGACGGGCGAAGCGGGGAGAGCAATTCGTTCGACCACATCCAACTGCGTCCCGTCGAAATCTGCCACAATGAGTTCGTTGCGGGCCTCGTCCGTGATGAGGATTGTCTCCCAGGTTTGATCGATCTCAATGGACGACAGTCTCTCGCCGATCTTGTACTCCTCCAACACGGTTTCGTTCATTGTGTCGATTACCGACGCCGTGCCGCTGGCGGAGTTGACGACGATCAATCGGTCCTGATCAACGGACATCGCGAAATCGACCGGCCGGCGCGACTGCGTCGTCGGCACGAACTCTGGAGTATTGTCTGCGGCAACAGCCGGGATGGGTTCATCGACGTCGGCATCGAGGGCAGCCCGGCACCAGACCGCCGCGATGACGGCCGCGCAAACCCACGCGATGCGTCGGCTGAGGAGCGATCGGATGAACTTCTCATGAACTCCCATCACTCAACTGTACCGCATCGCCCCATCGCTGGCATGCGTATCGATGCGAGATGCGCTGCGAAGCAGAATCACCCGCCGACTGTCATTCCGTAGCGGCAGGCGGCGTCTCAACCGGCAGCTCTTCCATCGGCATCGCCACCGGATCGTTCTTGGGAGGAACTCCGTTGTGATTCCTCGAAGCCTCGTTCCCCGTCGGGTGGCTTGAGCCTTCGGGCAGCAGAGTGTGCAGCGCCAGGAAGCGGGCGAACGACTGATGCGCCTGCGCCAGTCGGCCGTCCTTCATCTCCATTTCGCCCAGCCGATAGTACAGACGGGCCAGGTGCTCGGCGTCGATCGAGTCGTTGCGAATGTCGGAGGTCGCGACCACCACCAGCGGTTCGATGTGCTGCACGACTGCCGACGAAGTCAACAGCCGACGAAGTCAACAGTCCGACCAGCAGCGCATCGATGCTGTCGATGCCATCAGTTGCGACGGGGACAACATCGTCGGAGTGCTGCAGAACCAGTGGGACGATGCGCAATCTATCGAGGAACAACGACAGCCGCAGGAACACATCGGGATCCTGATTGGCGAACGTCGCGGCGGGGAGAGCGGGGCTGGGGCGACCTCGCAGTACGCTCAGACAGACTTCGATCTCGCTTCGGCAACTTTCGATAGCGGCGTCGTAGAGTCCCAGCGCTTCGCAAGCCAGGGCCTTGCTGTGATAGAGGTTCATCACCGAGCGTCCCAGATCCGGGTCGCCGGGATCGGTTCCCCACGCCTCCAGCGCCACTTTCAGACCGTTCTCGTATTCCGCGAGAGCGCTCTCGGCATCCCCCTGTTCGAGCCGGCGGGTGCCGCGACCTTCGCGAGTGTTGATGTCGTTGACCAGCCTCGCGCGACGGTTCTGCTCTTTCTCCTGAGCGAGTTCGTTCGCTGTGACGTCCTGATCCTGCACCAGTCGTTCGACGGTCTTCTGAGTGAGCGACAGTTTCTCGCTCGTCGCCAGCAGTTTGGGAACGGTCAGCAACAGCGTCACCGCCGCCACGAACATGGCCGCGGCCATCGAGCCGACGAGCGCGCGGTGCTTCTTCACCCAGCGGCGAACGCGGGTATAGATCGGTTCTTTCCAGATCGACACGGGTTCATCAGCCAGCCAATTGCGGACATCGTTCGCGAGATCCTCGGCCGATGCATAGCGGTCTGCGGGATCCCTGTGGAGAGCCTTCAGGCAGACCTTCTCGAGAGAACGTGGAACATGCGGCTGCACTTCCGAGGGAACGTCGACCTTTCCCTCACGGGCAGCAGCCAGTGACAGATCCTGTCTGGGGGGCTTGCCGGTGAGGATCGTGAACAGAATCGCCCCCAGGCTGAAGATGTCGGAAGCCGGCCTGAGTTCATCGACTCGCCCCCACGCCTGTTCGGGGGACATGTACTGCACCGTTCCGGTAACAGTCCCCACGCGAGTCTCGGTGTCGGAAGCCGAGTCATCGGGACTGAGGATCACGGTGCCGCTGGAATCCAATTGACGCGTTTCCGCCGCGCGCCCGACGACCTTGGCGAGACCCCAGTCGACGACGAGCGTCTCGCCGAACTCGCCGAGCATCACGTTTCGCGGCTTGAGGTCGCGATGAATGACCCCCCGGCTGTGCGCATACGCCATCGCGTGGCAGACATCGATGAAACGACCCAGCAACTCGCGAAATCCAAGTGTCGGCCGGCCTGTCGCGAAGTGGGCTTCGATCGCCTCGTGCAGGCTGCCGCCGCTGCCGGTGCGACTGTCGGCCAACAGCTTCTCGACCGCGTCCTTCAGTTCGAGGTCGCAGGGCCGATTCGGATCGACCACCAGCGCCTTGAGCGCGTCCTCCAGGTTTTTACGTCGATCAGCCGACCGGCTGCGATGGAACGCGAACAAGGCGGCCAGCAGCCACTGTTCGCCGCACGAACGCTCGCATTCATGAAACGCCGTGATGGCCCGCAGCAGGTGCCGATTGATGAACAGTCGCATCACGTAGTACGGCGATTCGCTTTCGGTTTCGTCGTTGGTCGCTGCCGCACCGGTCTCATACACCGGAACAATGCTGGGGTGTTCAAGCTTGCCGGTAATCTCGACTTCGCGGCGGAATCTCTGCTGCGTGCGTTGCGAGTCGCGGAGCGATCCCTGGATGACTTTGAGCGCAACGTAACGGTCGAGCTTCAGGTCGCGTGCCAGCCAGACTTCGGCCTGTCCCCCCTCGCCGATCTTGCAGATGGGGGTGAAGCCTTGAGGAGCCGGTATCGTGGGAGTTTCTTCCACCTCGATCGGCGGCACGCTGTCGCCGCCTTCGCCGGGCGTGGTCCCCGCGCGCCTCAGTTTGTCGTCCATCTCCCACAAGGGGCGCAGGCCGTCTTTGCAACGGGGAAACTTGTTGCACGTCGCTTTGCGGGCGATGGCCTGATCGATGCCCTGCTCGAGCATCGTCCCGTAGAACTCGTAGGCCTGCAGCACATCCGCGGGCAGGTCGTCGGTCGAATCGATTATCGCGACTTCCGACATGATCCTATCCCAGGAAAGTGTGGAATTGTTCGGGAGGCAACAGCTCCGACAGCCGTTTCAACGCACGCGCCTTCAGGCCGTACACGGCTCCTTCATTGAGTTCCAGTTTCTCCGCAACCTGCTTGATCGACCAGTTGAGAAAGAAGTGCCACATGATGACTTCGCGCTGCCGATCGGGCAATTCCGCGATGGCTTCGCGGACCCTGGCGCGCGAGTCGTCATCCCGCAGGATTTTGGAAGGAGAGGTCGCCGAATCCCCCAGGTTGCTCAGTCCGTCTCCGCCGGCGTTGAGCATCGGGTCGACGGCCTTCAGTCCGATGCGGTACGCGATAACCCGCAGCCAACTGACAAGCTGCCCTTCGCTGTCGCCCCCTTGAAACTGCGACTGTTTCGCGATCGCCGTCGCCAGCGCCTCGTGCGCAATGTCCTCGGCCATCGCACTGGTAACGTGCAACGTGTCGATGATGTGCGCAATGAGCTGCACCCGCTTGGCGGCAACTCGTTCTTCGAACGTCATATCGGATCTCTCTGGGAGACGTTGAATATATGCACGACGCCGTCGACTGTCACTGACCAGTCGCATATCTCTCTCCCGGCTTGAGTTATGTCATTCCAGCTTCCCGTCGAGGCTGTTTCGATCGGGATCTTCTCACTCCCTTGGATACCGGTACAGAGCGGTCCCGTCGTCAAATTCGCGCGAGAAAATGGACAATTAAATGCTCTCCCTCTCCCCCGCAGACGGCTTGCCCACGCGGCTGGAATTTCGCAGTGGGGGAGAGGGCCGGGGTGAGGGGAGGATGAAGGATTGGTGATTGGTGGAACAGACTTGATTCAATCCTCAATGTTGCTTCTCCCGCGAATTGAGGTTTGATGGTCCTGCTGATAGGCTGATCCCGACCCCCGAAAAGGGTGTCGGATCGCTTGTCCATCCACGGAATCGCTCTGCTTCGATGAGGGACGCCATGTTCACACTTGCTGGTAGTTGCTTCCGCCGATCCATCTGTCTGTTCTCAGTTGTGCTGATCGCCGGCATCTCTGTATTGCCAGCGATCGCCTCAGCCGACGATGAGGCGGAGAATCTTGCCTCACTGCGAACGGCGATCGATCGCGCCATCGAACTGCTGGAGGACGACGACTTCGAGGGGTACATCGAAGAGTTCTATTCCGTCGAGGAGTATCGCCGGCTGCGCACCGGCAGGCGGTTGACCGACGAGGCTCGCCATCTCGCCTCTCTGCCCGGCTTCAAGGATCGCATGCTCACCGCCCTTCGCGCCGCCCGCGAGAGCGAGCCGCGCTGGACGAACGAAGCCGGCGTCGCAAGGTTCTCGATCAACCTCACCGAGATCGAAGAGCCTGCCGACCCCGCCGAAGCGACCTCGCCCACCACGGAGCCTGCGATCCCTGACGTCGCCGGCTGGGGGGATGATCTCGATCAGGTGCTCACATCAGCCCTGTCATCACTCAATGATGAAGACTACGCGACGTTTGTCGAGCGCATTTTCCCCGCAGCCGAAGTGGTGCAGATGCAATCGTCGGACGGGATGGATCTGCTGCTGCTCAAGCTCGAAACGTATCCGGAGATGGCCGAGGCGATGCAGCGGGATCTGGAGCAGTGTCAGTCGGCACGAGCCGAGATCGAAGGAGACGTAGCCGAGTTCACGCTCACCGAAGGCCGGCAAAACCCGCAGACGGTGAAGTTCCAACTGGTCGACGGCAACTGGCGGTTCTACGACAGCATCACTCCCGTGCGAGAGGAAGCCGCTGCCTTTGCGGCCGAGGCGGGAGGCGACGGCGACGACATTCTCACAATCGAACTGGAGCGCATCGGCAACGAATGGCGGTTGGTGGCGGAGGACGAGAATTGAAAGCTACAGATACTCCATTTAGCCCCCGGCGAGTCGCCGGGGGGAACACTCGCCCAAGAGGCATGCCATGTTCAAACATCGACGCGGCTTCACGTTGATCGAACTGACGGTCGTGTTCAGCATCAGTTCGCTCATCGGCGTGCAATTGCTGCCGGCGATTCAGGAGGCCCGCGAGTCGGCCCGCAGAACTCAGTGCGAAGACAATCTGTTTAGCATCGGTTTCGCGCTGCATAATTACGCCGAGGTTTACGGCGAACGAATGCCCTGCGGGTGGTATCAGCATTCGTGGGACGCCGACGAGCCCGATGCGTTCGGCTGGGGTACATCGCTTCTGCCCTTCGTCGATGAGGCGCCGTTGTACAATCGAATCGAAGCAACTGGAGGTCAGTGTCCGTCGGAGCTGGGCGACCAAATGCTGACGACTTTGCTCGAACTGCGGATCGAGGTGTATCGCTGTCCCTCCGACCCCAGTCCCGACATCAACCCGTTTCGCGGCGACTGGAGCACGATGAGCTACTCGGGAAACTTCGGCCACTTGCCGCCGCCGCGCTGGGAAGCCGGCACTCTCGCCGGCTTGTGGCCGGGATCCGGGACGACACCTCAATTGACCAGCGGGATCTTCGGGTGCAATTGGGGAGCAAGGTTTGGGCAGGTAACTGATGGAACCTCGTATACGATCCTGGTCGGCGAACGAGGCGAGGCCGGTACGAACGGGATCTGGATGGGAGTCCGCGGCAATTCCTTCGAGAACGATGCGGTCACCGATGGCAGCCGATTCTCCCCGATCAACGGCGGCGTCGGGACGTTCGGCAGCGAACACGCGGGCGGGTGCCATTTCCTGATGGTGGACGGCAACGTCCGGTTCATCTCGGATCTAGTGAACATGCCCGCCGAATCGAAACGAGGACTGCTGGGACTGCATGGTGAGCCACATCGAGACTGCATTATGGAGATACTCGCCAGCCGAAACGACGGCATGGTCGTTGAGTCTTTCTGATATCAGAGGTCAATCATGAAACATCGCAAACGACGCGGTTTTGCCATTCTTGAATTCGCCGTGCTGCTGGGGATCGGCGCGATCTTTACCGCGCTGCTGCTGCCCGCCGTGCAACAGGCTCGCGAGGCGGCCCGCAGAACGCAGTGCAAGAACAACCTGCATCAGCTCGGGATCGCGATGCACAACTACCACGAGGTCTACAACCGGCTGCCCTGCGGCTGGTATCAGCATTCGTGGGAGGCCGATGAACCCGACGCCTTCGGTTGGGGAATGTCGATCTCGCCATTTATGGACCAGGCGCCGCTGTTCAACATGATCGACTTCAATCGCCGTCCATCGGAACAAAGCCGTGAAGTTCTCTCAGTGCTGCGCGAACAGCGGTTTGAGGTTTTCCGATGCCCGAGCGATCCGAGTGAAGACGTGAACTCCGCTCGCGGCGACTGGTCGGCCACGAGCTATTCGGCCAACTTCGGCCATCTGCCGCCGCCGCGCTGGGAGGCCGGAACCCTCAGCAGTCTCTGGCCCGGCATGGCGATGACCCCTGAACGCTGTGGCGGGCTGTTCTGCTGCAATTGGGGCGCGGGGTTTCGAGATGTGACCGACGGGCTATCCAACACGATCATGATCGGCGAACGGGGGCCGGCCAGCACGAACGGGATCTGGATGGGCGTTCGCGGTAACTCGTTCGAGAACGATGCCGTCACCGATGCCAGCCGGTTCTCGCCGATTAACGGCGGCGTGGGGACTTTCGGCAGCACGCACGCGGGGGGCACGCATTTTCTGATGGGCGATGGAGCCGTGGTTTTCGTTTCGGAATCGATCAATCTCCCGCCGGAAGAGAGAGCAGGCTCACTGGGCCTCAACGGCGAGCCGCATCGTGACTGCACGATGGAAAAACTGGCGGGCAGGAATGACCAGATGCCGGTGACTCCGTTTTGATCGCGCCGACCTCGCTTGAAAGTCCCGGAAGGGACGAAAGCAAGTAGCCGCAGGCGTCAGCCTGCGGTTATTGTTAGGTGATCAAGGCTAGCCCCGACAGGGGCGACAGCAGGCAGGCGCGCTGTCGCCGCATTCGCGGCTCAGTCCCCGAGAGATGCGAGTCCGCGGGCTGTCGCCGGCTGTCGCCCGCGGCTACATGCTCTCGCCGCTCACGCGGCTGCCATCACGATCGAAATACAATCACAATCAGATGAGTGAACGCTGGATCGCCGACCGCATGTCGCGGATTGATGCTTCGGGAATTCGCAAGGTCTTCGACCTCGCGGCCAGGCTGAAGGATCCGGTCAACCTCAGCATCGGGCAGCCCCATTTCGATACGCCGCAGCCGATCAAGGACGCGCTCCAGAAGTCCGTCGCACAGGGCTACAACGCCTACAGCCAGACGCAGGGGATTGCGCCGCTGCGCGACCTGATCCAGCAGAGGATCGACGCCGACTTCGGCCACGCCGATCGGCAGGTCTTCATCACCAGCGGCACCAGCGGGGCGCTGATGCTGGCCCTCTGCACGCTGGTCGGCCCCGGAGACGAGGTGATCGTCTTTGATCCCTGGTTCGTGATGTACAAACACCTTACGACCCTCGCGGGCGGCAAAGTCGTCGAGATCGATACCTACCCCGACTTCACGATCGACCTGAACAAAGTTCGGGCCGCCATCACCGATCGAACGAAGGTGATACTCTTCAACAGTCCGTCCAATCCCACCGGACGCGTATCGACCGAGGCCGAGGTCCGCGGACTGGCGGCTCTCTCGGCCGAGCATGATGTGGCGCTTATCAGTGACGAGATCTACCGCGCCTTCTGTTACGACGCCCCGTTCGTGTCGCCGGCCAGCTTCAATCCGGAAACGATCGTGATCGACGGTTTTAGCAAGTCCCACTCGATGACGGGCTGGCGGGTCGGCTGGTGTCACGGCCCGAAATTCGTGATGGAGCAGATGATCAAGTTGCAGCAGTTCACGTTCGTCTGCTCGCCGCATCCCATGCAATGGGCGGCCGTCACCGCTTGGGACGTCGACGTGTCGGCTCATGTGGCCGACTACAAGCGCAAACGCGACCTGATGAAGCAGGAACTGGCCGACGACTTCGAGATTCAGGGAGCTGAGGGGGCATTCTATCTGTTCCCTCGTGCTCCGTGGGGGACGGGGAGTGAGTTCGTAGCCAAGGCGATCGAGCAAGGGCTGCTCATCATTCCCGGCAACGTCTTCAGCCCGCAGAACACGCACTTTAGGCTGTCATACGCGGCCCCGGATGAGACACTGCTCAAAGGAGCGGAGATGCTGCGGAAGCTGGCGAAGAGGCCTTAGAGCGAAGCTCCAACGGTTGTAGTGTCACACGCATTCACGGATGGACCGCGGATGGCGCAGATTTGGCGGATTTCCGCAGATCAGAGACACCGGGTTTGTTTTTCAACTTGTTGCAGATCCGCGAAGACCCGTGTCATCCGCCGAATCCGCGGTCTATCTTCTGCGGCGCAGAACTGACGCTATCCGCAGTGCAAGCTTCGCTCTGGCCATCCACCACTGGCAAGCTGTGCCGGTTCTTCGGCGGGCACCGTGTGCGTAGACCGACACGTTCATCCGGTTGTTAGTGAAGCCTGAGTGCGATCATGCGCAGTCGCTCCCAGCTTGCGCAAGTTCCGCTGGTTATCGCGAACGCAAGCGTTCGATAGAGATCAGTGTCGGAAGTCGCGTTCGCCGGTCCACCATCGCTCCGGCTTTTATCTCTCAGCCGTCATTTGCATCAGCTCCCATCCGTCCGCCGGGTCCGGCCGACCCCTGCGCGGCGAGTGAACTGCTGAACTGCGTGCACTTCATCAGTTCACCGATTCTTCAGCCGGACTTCTGATTGTGATCTCCAAGCCCGCCCAACGACGAAATGCACTGCTTGTCGTTGGCGTGTCGTTGTTACTGCTGCCTCTACTGGCACTGGAAGGCGAGTCGCTCCCCTCGAACAACAACGTCGAAACCTGGCTGCCCGAAGACTCGCAAGTCCGCCGGGAATATGACTTCTTCAAGGAAAGTTTCGGCGGCGAGGAAATGATCCTCATCGGACTGCCGATGGCCGAAGACGATCCGCTGGTCGAAGCGATCGCAGGGCGCATCGATGAGCGGCCCGAGTTTCGCGTCTGCTGGTCCCCGGCCCGCATGCGGCGGGAGATGGAGTCGATGGGCGTCGAGGCCGATCGCGCCCAGTCGCAGGTGACGGGCTTGACGCTCGCGGCCGACGGCGGTCTCGTCGGGCTGGCGGCCTTTCTGTCGGACGAAGGGATCGCGAATCGAGCCGGCGCGGTCGCTGCTGTCCATCAAGTGCTCGACTATTGCCAGATCGAGCGCGACGACGTGCTGCTGACCGGAGCGCCCGTCGTCGTCACCGAACTCGACCGCCTGGGCGGCGTCGAGGCCAACCGCTTCTTCTTCGGCCTCGCTCTGTTCTTCTGCGTATTCATTCTGTGGAGCGTGTTCCGTGAATGGCGATTGACGACCGGCATCGTCGTCGAAACGATCTTCACGATCGAGCTTTCGCAGGCGATCCTCAAGTGGATCGGCGGCGAGATGAGCTTCGTGCTCTCGGCGTTGCCGGTGCTGGTGATGGTCTTCACGATGTCGAACGCGATACATGTGGTGCACTACTTCCGGGCGTCGCTCAAGTACGAGAACCCGGTGTGGCGCACGATCCGCGGCGCGTTCAAGCCCTGCTTCCTCGCGGCCCTCACCACCGTGCTCGGTTTGATCTCGTTGCGGGTGAGCGACATTGGCCCCGTTCGCGAATTCGGTCTGGCCGGAGCCATCGGGGCGACGATCTCGCTGATCTGCGCGTTGACCATCACCCCGGCACTGCTCGTACTGTTCCCGCAGCAGCGGCTCGATGAAACCGCGGGACCGTCCCGGCTCCAGCAGCGGATGAGGATCGTCTTCCGCAATCCGCTCAAGGTCGTGGCCGTCTCGATAATCCTGATCGTCGGCTGCGGATTCGGTTTCAGACACCTGAAGTCGCACATCAATCCGCTCGACTTCTTCCCTCAGAACAACATAGTCCTGCACGACTTTCTCGAGATCGAAGAGCGATTGACGCCGGTCGATTCGATTGAAGTCATCATCGATTTCGGCACCGACGGCCGGCCCTTCATGGAGAAGCTCGACGATGTGCGGGCCCTCGAAGCTCAGTTGGCCACATACCCCGAGGTCAAACACACATTGTCGCTGTCGAGTTTCTTCCCGACTCGACTGCCCGACAGTCCGCTCGAGTCGGCGCAACTGTTCAGCCGGGCTCTTGGCAACGAAAACCGCCTCGAATACCTCGCCACCGGCGAGCGCTTCTGGCGAATCTCGGCCCGCGTGAGAGGTGAGACGGCACAGGCCGAAGCCGATTTCTTCGCCCGCCTGCAGACCGAGTTCGCCGACGAGCCGATCCAGTTGACGGGCATCGCCTCGGTGATTCAGCAGGCGCAACAGGAAATCTTCGTCAGCTTCTGGCAATCGTTCACGTCGGCCTTCGCCACGATTTTTCTGGTGACGGTGATTTCGCTGCGGGCGCCGTTCACGGCCCTGGCCGCGATGATTCCCACGGTCGGCCCCGTGCTCGTCGTGTTCGGGCTGCTCGGCTACCTGGGCTGCTACGTCGACATCGGCATGATGATGACCGCCAGTATCGCCATCGGCATCGCCGTCGACGGCTCCCTTCACTTCCTGGTGCACTACCAGGAGCGTTACAAGGAACGTCGCGATACGCGTCAGGCCGTCGAGTATGCGTTCTCGCGTACGGGCGGGCCGATCATTCAGGCGGCGATGGTCGCGGGCCTCGGGATGTTTCCGTTGATGCTAAGCAGTTTCGCCCCGACGGTTCGCTTCGGCGGCCTGATGGCATTGACGCTGATCCTCGCGATGATCGCCGACGTGGTGCTCTTGCCGGCTCTGTTCTGTTTGCGTCCGAAGACGCTGCTGGGCTGGCTGAAACGGCCGCAGGTTCAGGTGGAGCATTCGGAGTATTCCGAAGTCTCACTGCCACTGCCGGAGTCTTGGATCAACCCGCCGCATGTGCAGTTGGCCCCAATGGCGTCGATGAAGGTCGGAAAGATCTGAGCGGCGTTAGACCGAAGCTCGAACCGGTGTATCGCCCCACGAATTGACGGAATGGACCGCAGATGGCGCGGATTTGGCGGATTCCCGCAGATCAGAGACACTTGGTTTGATTCTCAAATTGTTGCAGATCCGCGAAGACCCGCGTCATCCGCTCAATCCGCGGTCTATCTTCTGCATTGCAATGGTCATTTCGCGGTCTGCTCGCGGTACCTGCGCTCCAGCGCCTCCAAGTGCGGAACCGAGGCTCGGACCCAGTCGAACAACAGTCGTTCCTGCTCGATCTCACTCAGCCGCCAGTCGATGCCCGAAGTCTGCAGACGTTCGCGCAAGCGCGACAAACAGATGGCGGCCGACACCGACAGGTTGAAACTCTCGGTGAAGCCGTGCATGTCGATGCGCAGAAGCTCATCGGCCTGAGCCGTGATCTCGGAGCGCACGCCTTCGGTTTCGTTGCCAATCACGACGGCGACGGGTCGATCGAGCGGCAGCGTCGCCGGCGTGGCGGCGTCGGCGTGCGGCGACGTCACCACGATGCGGTAGCCCGCTGCCCTAAGCCGATGGACGCAGTCGGCCACGCAGGTCGGTCCCGAGTAGCGCTGCACGCTGAGCCATTTCTCGGCCCCCATCGCGATCTCGCGACATGGTTCGAGGGCGTTGCGAATCTCGATGACATGTGCATCCTGAATGCCCAGCCCCTCGCAGCTTCTCATCACCGCGCTGATGTTCTGCACCTGATAAATGTCATCCAGCACGACAGTGAGATGCCGCGTCCGCTGCCGCAGCACGTCCTGCAGCCGCGCGATGCGCCCCGGCGTGAGAAACTCGGCCAGCCAGTCGAAGCGCCGGCGTTCTTCGTCGGTGAGGCGGGGATGAACCATGGTCAGGGGTGGCGGGGAACGCCGTTAACCGTATGTGTGGTTTGAAAAAGTCGTCTTGATGGAAATACGTTGATGGCTTAACGGAATGCTGTCCAACAAGTTCCATCAGCTCATCTCGGAACGGAGTCCGGGCATCTCGCGTCATGACATCCAGGAACGCCTGCAGCCGGTCGCGGTACCAGTCGTAGGTCGCACTGGCCCGCTGCTTCTCGGTCCAATCGAGAAAGACATCGATGATGGCCGCGAGCGTATCGGAAGCGACCGCTCACTGGCGCGGCTCCCCGAGGAGCTGCTGGTACTGCTCGAGCAGCGGCCTCATCGGAACCGAGATTGAACTGTTTTCCGTCGAGCGTGACGTACCACACGCCACGCGACGGACGGAACCAAGGCTTTGCAAACTTCTTCATGTGAACCTCCCAGCGAACTCGTTGGACGAGCCGAGAGGTTCGTTCCGGTCACCGTCAGTGTCTGCTGGCGGGGGCCGTTCTGTGACGAAGTTCTGTGACGCGGATGCCTTCTTCGTCGTAAGTCGAGTATCCCCGGCAGGATTCGAACCTGCAACCTTCGGCTTCGGAGTTCCTGATACCTTTCCTATCACTTTGAGGATGCTCAGAAGACCCCTGTTTTTCAGGGGTCTTCACTTTTACCACGCTTGGAGAAAACTTGGCTCGAAGTCGATTTTCGCTCATTTGTGGGGGGATTAATGGGGGGAATTCATGATGAACACCATCGAACCTCCTGCCTTCGGAATCGCCCGTCGAAGTGGATTCGATTAAGTCATGTTCACGTGCCTGATCAGTTGTCATTTACTCGGGCCATTGGCTGACAAACATGCGATGGACTGATTGAGCTGGGCGCGTCGGGGTGTCGGCCCGGAGCGTCCAACGCCCATCTCGCTCAGTTCCGCCGGTCACTGGGAATCCGGGATTGAGACAACCGTCATCGTTGAGGTCAGTGACATTCTTTACGCTGCCATGCGGTACCGAGTTACGCCA
>JANNSB010000784.1:0-12824 GCA_031402175.1 Planctomycetaceae bacterium | reverse complement strand
CAGTTCAAAAACCAGTTTCTCGGCATCGGGCCGATCGATTTCACGCGGGCCACGACCTGCCAGAAGTGCATCCGCACCGGCGATATCGGCAACGTCGGCGTGACGGCCTACCACCACACATTCTTCGAGATGCTCGGCAACTTCTCGTTCGGCGACTACTTCAAGAAGGAAGCCATCGCCTGGGCCTGGGAATTCCTGACAGACAAGAAATGGCTGGGTCTCGCGCCCGATCGCCTCACCGTCACCGTCTATCTCGATGATGACGAAGCCTTCGGCATCTGGAACAAGGACATCGGCCTCTCGTCCGATCGCATCCGCCGGGATGATGAGCACGAGAACTTCTGGCCTGCCGGCGCTCCCACCAATGGACCCGACGGCGTCTGCGGGCCGTGCAGCGAGATCTATTACCATCCGCCGACCGGAGGGAAGGAAGTCGAGATCTGGAACCTCGTCTTCACGCAGTTCAATCGCGTGGGAGAGCCGCCGAACAATTTGCGCCCCTTGCCCAAGAAGAACATCGACACCGGCATGGGCCTCGAACGAACTGCGGCGGTCATGCAGGGAGTCGAGAGCAATTACGAGATCGACATTCTGCGCCCGTTGTGCGAAGCCGCCGGCGATGTCGTCGGAGTGAAGTACGACTTCGCCGGCAAGCACGGCCGGCCTCTCCGCCGCATAGCGGACCACATTCGCGCCTGCACGTTTGCGATTCACGAAGGTGTCGCTCCCGACAGCAAGGACGCCGCCTATATCATTCGGCTGCTCTTGCGTCGGGCCTTCCTCGAAGGGTATCTGCTGGGCAAGCAGGAGCCGTTCCTGCATCAACTGGTGCCGCACGTCATCGCCGCGATGAAGGTTCCGTACCCGGAACTCGCCCGTACCGAAAAGAGCGTCGTCGAGACAATCAAAGAGGAAGAGGCCCACTTCCTGGGGACAATCGACCGGGGTTTGTCGAAGTTCGAACGACTCGTGGAGAAGGCGAAGTCCGGCGGCGGCTCCATCCTGCCGGGGAAAGATGTCTTCGACCTGCATCAGACCGAGGGCTTTATTCTCGATCTCACGAAAGCGATCGCTGCCGACCGGGGACTGAGCGTCGATCTCGAGGGTTTCAAGCGGGCCGAGGACGAACATAAGCGGAAGAGCGGCGTCGGCAGTTGGGGCGTGATGGCCGCAGGCCCGCTGGATGCGATTCTCAAGGAACATGGCGAAACCGCGTTTCTCGCCTACGAAACGACTGCGAGCGACGCCCTCGTCGTGGGACTCGTGGCTGACGGCAAGCAGGTTGGCGAAGTGAGAGGTGCGGGAAGCCTCGTCGACGTGGTCCTTAACCGCACTCCGTTCTACGGGGAATCGGGTGGACAGGTCGGTGACACGGGCATCATCACCGGCGCCGGCTGCGAATTCTCGGTCCTCGACACGCAGAAGCATGCCGGTCTCATCGTGCATCGCGGAGAGTTGCTGTCAGGATCGGTCAAGGTCGGTCAGTCGGTCAAGGCCGAGGTCATCGTCAATCGCCGCGCGGGAATTCGCCGGGCACACTCGGCCACGCATCTGTTGCATCATGCGCTGCATCGCGTGCTGGGCGAACATGCCATGCAGCGCGGCTCGAAAGTCGATGACGACTGGTTGCGGTTCGACTTCTCGCATGGGGCGGCTGTGAAGCCGGATGAGATCACGCGGATTGAAGACATCATCAACGAACGCGTGGCCGAAGGTTCGCCCGTCGGCATCGAGTACATGGACATCAAGGCCGCCAAGGCCGCCGGCGCGTCGGCCCTGTTCGGCGAAAAATACCCCGACCGCGTGCGAGTCGTATCGATGGGAGACTACAGCCAGGAACTCTGCGGCGGCACGCATCTCGACAACACCGGCCAGGTCGGCCTCTGCATCATCGTCGGCGAAGAGAACGTCGCGGCCGGCGTAAGGCGCATCACGGCTTACACCGGTAGGCGAGCTTTGGAACATGTGCAAGCGAACGAATCACTGTTGAAAGAAGTGTCGGCCGCCCTCAAGGCCCCGCAACCAGCTGAACTGCCGAAGCGCGTGAAGCAGTTGCAGGACGAACTGCGGCAACTGCGTCAGGAACTTTCGCAACTCACGAAGGCGAATGTCTCCGGCAGCGTCGACAGCATCCTGAGCGAAGCGGTGACCGTAGGAGACGCGAAGATCATCTGCCGCCGAGTCGATGGCGTAGACCGCGACGGCCTGCGGGAGTTCGCGGATCAATTGCGTCAAAAAGGAGGCAGCGTCGCGCTGCTTCTGGCCGCTGAGATTGAAGGCAAGGTCGCGTTGCTGGCGGCGGTGTCGAAGGATCTCGTCAAACGCGGCGTGAAGGCGGGAGACTGCGTCCGTGAAGCGGCGAAGTCTGTCGGCGGCGGTGGCGGCGGCAGGCCCGACATGGCCGAAGCGGGCGGGAAGGATCCGGGGAAGATCGACGAGGCGATTCAGGTAGCGCTGGAGTTTTACCGCGGGTCGTTGCAGGGGTAGTCGAAGTCATTCAGTGACGAAGATGTGTTGTATTCACCGGGAGGCCGACGCCTGATTAGGCGTACCGGCACGGCAGTGCCAGACCTTCAACTCGCATCGCTCCTGATGAATGCCAATCCGCCAATGGTGCTCTCGCGAACCGCGATCACGATCGTGTCGCTGGTTGTCGCGCTGCCTCTGGCGGCGTGGCCGTTGTTGTACCTGCCCGCCAATAACGGGTTGGTCCAGGCCGTCCACTGGTGCTTCGAGAACATCGTTGTCAGATTTGCCGCCTGTTTGCCGTTGTTGTTGCTCGTGATCGTTGTGTCCGAAATCATCATTCGCCGGAACAGATTTGTCGGGCTGCGACGCTTGCCGTGGATTTCGTTCTTTCTGGTGCCGGGCATCGTGCTGTGCTTGCTCGCGCTGTTCATTACTCACGCGATGTCTGTATCGGGACTCGCCCCTTATCCGGGCATCTGGTCGATCGCCGCATTGCTGTTCTTTCAGATCGTGGGGCACGTCTCCCTTGCGCAACGTGTCGACGACGATTCGAAACTGTTGGCGACGGAGTCGAATCCCGGTTGACATCGTCGCTCCGACGCGCGCAACCATCCCGGATGCTTTTGAGCATCCGGGATGGTGGGTCGCACACCATCACTCTTCCCGCCGAAAGGGCAAGAGCTGCAGCTTCGTCTGGTGCTCGGGGAACTGCTCGCCATCCCCTTTGCGGCCCAGCATGTAGTCGCGTTGCCAGCCGAGCTTGACGACCGTGGGGTCACCCTCGGCCAGTCCCGTGTTGAACTGTTGCCGCGCTGCGCTCCACTCGTCGAATCGCTGTTTGAGTTCGGCATTGCGTTCGAGCGGCGTGCGGATCGGCTGCAGTGACTGCGCAAGATCGCGAGGCAGAGGCATGAGCATGCAGATCGGTTCGCCGCGAACGAAGGCGACGGTCTGGCCGGTGCGAGTCACTTTCCAGTTCATCGTGAAGGTCGATTCGGCCCAGTCGGATTCGACGATGCCTTCAAGCGGCTGGACGCCGTCCTTGATGTGGTTCGTCGGCCCCTTCACCCAGAGATTGATCCCCTCCGGCGTGCGAAACAGATACGGCAGCGTGAAGGTGAGGATGCCCGAGCCGAAATGACTCATGATGCGGTTGTCGACTTGCCCGTCGGGAAACGTCACTTCCAGGTCGCCGAGACCCGCTCCGCCGTTCCAGCGGGCATGCACGGCGCACGGTGAGCGCACGATCCAGCCGGCCTGATTCGCGACGACCAGCGGCAGACAGCGGTAGGCGAAACGGCGATCGGTGGAGTCCATCCAGTCGCGGTCATGCGGCGCGGGTTCCACGGGCATGTCTTCCTGCGGATGAATCTCGTAAGCGTACAGTGGTCGCGGGGCGTCAGGCATGAATGCATCCTCAATGCGATGGGATCGCGCTCGGCGGCAACAGAGATCTAACTCAACACGCGATGTTGAAACTTCCTCGACACCTCTTCCACGAGTGAATGCAGCAACCTGCCCGCGCTCGGCACGTCGCCCGGCGCCGGTGAGGGAGCCGTCCAGGCCTGATACTCGCGTTTCGTCCAGCGCCAGGTTTTCGCGGCATTCGTGGTCTCGTAACAGTAGTGGATCAGCGAACGGTCGACATCGTCTTCGAACTGCATCCGGGAATTCCTGGCGAGTTCGTGCTGCATACCCAATTCAGCCGCCGCGATCACATAGCCCCACATTTCGCTCGTCCAATTCACCGCGTCGCGGGAGGGCGGATCGTGGCGAATCTGGCAAGTCAATTCCTGCCAGCGCGGGCAAAGGGCGTGGAGATCGGCGGGAGCGATCAGGATCGGAATTCCGATCGGCTGCACGCGTTGCCGGTTCCCGCGGCAATGCCTCTGGATGACGAATGCTCCCGCTGGCCCCGCGGAATCCATGTAACCGACTTCTTCTCCGACAGGTCGACCTGCATCCACTTCAGTGGCGATCGGATGCATGAAGACGCAGTCGGGATCGATCATGAGCAGGGTCTCGCCGGCCAGTTGGGCTTGAGCGAGCCATTCACACAGACTGCCCGGTTTGTTGTAGGGAGGAAAATGATCTCCAGTCGTCGGATGAGGATTGAACGACCGCGTGGCCACGGTCTCGAAGCCCTCGATGCCGCGCACATTTGCAGGGTCGTTGGTCGCTACCAATCGCGTGAGCGCTCCGGGCTGCCCCACTTTCGCGTGGCTGTATTGTAAGAGTTGCGACTGCCAATGGAGATAAACGGAATCGTCGACCGAGATGACGGTGCGAATGCTCACGCAGTCCCCTGGCGGTCGTGATCAAGGAGCGGCGGCAGGAAGCCACCGCTATGAAACATCAATGCTTCTTGTAGACCTCGGCGGGATCGAACACGCGCTCCCCTTCGACGGTCACTTCACCGGTCTGGGGATCGATCTTGCGGAAGAAGCAGCTTACGTAGCCTTCGTGGCAAGCCGCACCGCCGATCTGGTTGACCTTGATCAGAATCGTGTCGGCGTCGCAGTCGTAGTAGATGCCGTGCACCTCCTGCACGTTGCCGCTTTCTTCCCCCTTGCGCCACAGTCTTTGCCGACTGCGGCTGAAGTAGCAGACACGCCCGGTCTTGAGGGTCTCTTCCCACGACTCGCGGTTCATCCAGGCCATCATCAGGACGGTGCCTGACTCGTGGCATTGGGCGATCGCGGGAATGAGTTCGGCTTTACTGAAGTCAGGACCGTTCATGTTCATTTTCCTTCAATCGTGATGGCGATTCCATATGATCTCACGGCACCCTTCTGGTGCGGCGGACCATTGTGCAATCACTCCCACCCATGTTCATCGCGGACCTTGATCATAGCGCCGAGGATCGTGTTCCAGGTCTTCGGATCCTCGAGCATCGCGTTGGGGAACATGCAGCCGTCCCAGCAGATGTGCTGGAGGCCGCGGTCCTTCGCCCCTTCGAGCCAGTAGCCAGCACACTTAACGATGTCGACCTTGCCGTTGGGATCATCAGCCGGGCAATGCTTGCCCGTTTTGTCGTGGCTGCCGGTGCCGTGCACGCTGCCGTCGTTCTGAGCAACGTGGAAGTCGATTGTCCAGGGACGCAGGGCATCGGTTATCTGCTTGTAGGCCGACCAGAACTGCTCCTGCGTGTAGCCTTCCTTGAGTAGCGCATGCTGCGGGGCGTTGTACCCGAGCAGATAGAGATACGTGTGCGCCTGGTCCGCCTGAAATCCGAGGCTGCCGGGCATGTCGACGGCTTCGAGCAGGTTGACCATGTCCTTCCACGAATGCATGCCGCCCCAGCAGATCTCTCCTTCCGCCGCGAGACGTTCCCCATGACCGGCCGCCACGATCGCCGCTTCGCGGAATGTGGACGCGATCTTCGCCGTGTTGGCGGCGGGATTCTCGGCCCAGCCGTGCACGCCGCACGCCGAGTCGATGCGGATGACGCCGTACTCCCGCACGCCGTGCTCGTTGAAGATCGCGGCAATGCGGCACGCCTTGCGGACGGCGCTCACGAACTTGCCGCGCTGCACGGGATCACCCATTGATGAATCACCCACCGTTCCCGGCCAGACCGGCGCGACGAGCGAACCGACCTTGAATCCGTGCTTGGCGATCAGATCGGCGATGCGGCGAATCTGGTCGTCGCTCGCATCGGGGTCGGTGTGCGGGTGAAACAGGAAGTAGTCGATGCCGTCGAACTTCACACCGTTCACCGACGCCCCGGCCGTCAGTTCCAGCATGCGTTCAAGGCTGATCGGCGGATGGTCGGTCCCCGGCTCCTTGCCGACGAGTCCGGGCCACATCGCGTTATGGAGTTTCGGGTAGGTGTGAGACATGCGAGCGTTCCTGATCTGGCTTGGCGAGGATGCTGTAATTCGAGGATCTTGATGGGACGATCGTTATCCAAGGCCGATCGATTTGCAACCGTAGGGGGCGATTGCCGATGATGGCTCGACTGACGCCTTCCGCGAACGATTAATCATGCTTGCCCCCGATGACATTCGGCGACCGCTGTACCGCGAGCGCTGGCTGCTCGTGATTCCTCCCTGCGTCGAGTTCCTGGGGGATATCGTGTTGACGCTATGGGGCCAGCCGGCGGAGTATTGGAACGGCACCAGCAACGCTCTCGAAGCGAATCCGGTCGGCCTGTATCTGCTGGGCATTCATCCCGGGGCGTTCATTGCGGGAGCGGCCGTGTACATTGTGCTCTTCACAATTGCTATCTTTCTGCTGCCGCAGCGCTGGGCGTTTCTGGTATCGCTGGCGTTGGTCATCGCCCATGCGTCAGGGATCAATTCCTGGCTGCTCATGCACAGCTCGTTGTTTGAGGGAGTTCACAATGTATTCGCGGCGACGGTGGCGGCCGTCTGTTATCACACGTACTTTCTGCGCGTGATGCAGGCGGCCGACGCTGCGAAATCATCCACCGAGACACAGACCTGATCATGCAGCGGCACGAGCATCATCATGACGAAATCGACCAGCGCCTCGACGCATTGCTCTCGCGAGATGCTGGGAGAAACGCGGGCAGCCGGTCGATCGTCGATGATCGGCCGGCTGCACGTTCGCTCGCGGGAGGTATCACGAGCGGGGCATACGGTTGGGTCAAACGGCCGTTTCAAATGTCGAGATAAACAACGCGGCCCATGATGAAGCGCACGTACCGCACTTCGACCCGGCTGCCGTCTTCGGCCGGATACATCGCGACGACGCGATGCACGTTCGGCTGGCCGTTCAGCAGCATGATCGATTCAAAGTGCCATGTGCCGCGATGGTCGGTGTCCTCGAAGCCCTTCAGCGTGTCTCGTGTGCGGAAGTTGTTGGTGTCCTGCACGAGCACGTTCGTGGCGCCCGGAGCGTGGATGACGATCATCCCCGCGCGGGGATGCTTGTCGGCCGGGACCGGATCGGAACGCAATTGATATGTCTGCCCCAGCGTGCCGGGGGGAGGTGTGAGGGGCGTGCCGGGCGTTGAAGCCGGCATGCCGGTGATCGCGCCCGTGCCGGCTCCGTATTGGACGGCACCGGGCGCGTACTGGCCATCGGGGGAATACTGAACGGTGTCAGTCGCGTATTGGCTCGCGCCGGTACCGTAAGAGTCGCCGGGAAGGTATTGATCGGCGGCATAACCGCCGCCAGATCCGTAAGCGTCGACGGAGAGCGCCTGGCCCCCCTGGCAGGGGCAGTCGGCGTACGCGGCCGTGCCGTACAAGGGCATCGCCAGTGCCGCCGCGGCCAGCCGGATGCGAAGTAGTTTGCGAAACATGATTGACCTCCGGGGAATCGCTTGAGACCGAACCATCACCCGCCGAGCATCGACTGATCGCCATCTGCGTTCGTCGGGTGGACCGTCTAACGAATCAGAACGACAGTCGGCAGCAGGCACGATGGTCCAGTCGCAGGCAGTGAAATCCGATGCCCTTGCGGGACATCGACGTGTCGGGTGGTGGACCCAACTTCAACCTATCACCTCCGCAGAGGGTTGCCGGGATTGTTGCCGGCATGCGCTGGAGAATTCGCGATCGAGAGGGAAGCCGCACCACCGAGGCGCCGCGACTCGGCAGGTCTTCGCAGCCCGCAAGGTTTGCCGTCGCGGTTTGATCGGACGGCGCGCTGTCTCGCGACCCGCCCAGACAGGAATGTCTGGGCCACCTCATGCACAGAGGCGTGACCTAGAACCCTTCGTCCGTCACCAGTTCGGTCTCGGCCCCGTCTGGGTAGGCTTCGATCAGGCTCATCTCTTCGCTGATCTGGACCGTTTCCTCGAACATGTCGCGGGGCTGGACCGTCACCTTCTTTTCGGTGGTGGTGCTGGCCGTCCAGCGCAAGACTCCGAAGGGGACGATGTCACAGCGAAAGATCTCGGCGGTGTTGGTCGAGCGATGGGCCGACGTTTCCATCTGCAGCGTCCCTTCGTATTCCGTGGCCTGCCCGTCGCCGAGCGGCGTCTGCACGGTCTGCGGATTGCCTTGTTCCTCAAGCTGGTGGTAGTGCCGCAGCAGCGACACCGCGGGATAGAGCTGAAAGACCTCGCCTTCGATCGGTTCCGCGGGGAGTTCACCCAGTTTGCGCCAGCCGGGACCGACGGCGACCTGCATGCCGTCCTGCATCGTCGTGCCCTGCACCAGCGGGATGTACGACACGAAGATCGTGCCGACATCGGGGATGTCGTGCGTCAGTGTGCCTTGAATGGCGTCTTCGCGGACGAGCAGCTTGTAGATGCGCACTCCGCCGGGACCGGCGTCGATCAGGCCTTCGCGCACTTCGCCGGTTTCGACCTTGATTTCGATCCAGCGGCAAGGAACCGGATCCGCTTCCCCTTCGACCGTAACTTCGATCTGTCCCACCGATTTGATGGTGAGATACCGCCGCCAAGTGAGGTTGAGATCCCCCTCGGTGGAGTTCGGACGCCGGACCAGTTGCGTGTAGTCCCCCTGATACCGCACCCAGGCGCCGTCCTGCGGCAGGGACCAGATCAGGCCCTGCGCCTGACAGGGGGCCGCGATCACGAGTCCAACGACACATGCCAGGGAAAGACCAAGCCGCGACATCAACCGACTCCTCGCCAGGAAATTGCGTGTCCGCAAATTGCGGGCCGGGAGCGCATACTCACCTCCCGGTCGCTGGAGTCTCGCAGACGCTACGAGATCGCTCAAGACTGGAATCGCCCGCGCGGCGAACTCAAAGCCTCGACCGGGCGGATCTTAGGGATTAAGACTGGCGGTAGCGGCTTCTTCGGCGGACAAGGGAGGGTCGAAGCTCATCAAAAGCTGGCTGTTCTCGCCGTTCCAGACCCTGAGCACGCCGTCCTGTCCTCCCGCAACCACTAGTTTCTCGCTGCGATTGGACTCGGCCGCGTAAACGTAGTCGGTGTTGCCGCTGAACTCGCGATAGAACCGGCCGTTCGACGCCTGGTGATAGCGCACGTCCTTGCCGCCGCTGCAACTGACGATGTTGTCGGTGACCCCGACGTAGTCGACATCGGTGACTTGTTTCGTATGCGTTGTGATCGTCCGCACTTGTTCACCGGTGAGGAACGTCCAGACCTTGATGACGTTGTCGGCTCCGCCCGTGGCGAGCGTACTGCCATCCCCTTTCCAGGCGACCGCGAGCACATGACCGGTATGACCTTCGAAGGCGCGAACGAGCGTGCCGCCCGCGAGTTCGAAGACCTTCATGAACTTGTCCGCGCTGGCGGAGGCGAGGTATTTGCCGTCGCGGGAGAACTCGATGTCGAACACGGTATCGCTGTGCGCCTCGGTGAAGACGCGAACCGGCTGCCGCGAGTCGACGCTCCACAGAATGAGTTCGCCGCTGCGTGACGGATCGCCGCCGCCGGTCGCCAATGTCGTGCTGTCGGGCGAGAAGGCCACGCTGAGGACGCGGCCCACCATCGGCGATGCGGTCACGTCGAGCGAGTTGCCGGGATTCGCGCCCAATACGCCGGCCAGCTTCCAGACAGGGCGGGGATCGCGCACCTGCAGCATGTTGCCGGCAACGCTGAGCATGAGGCCCGTCGGAGTCGAGCGCAAAGCGCTCACACGGGCCGGCTCTCCCGGCAATGTTTCGAGGGACGCGCCGGATTCCGCGTTCCAGAAGTAAATGTTGTTGTCGTCGCCGGTCGTGATGAGTTGCCGGCCGTCGGCCGAGAACGCGACGGCGGAGATCGGCCGCTGCGTCATCTGGGCGGCGTTTCGCGCATCGGTCAATTGCTGCTCGACCTGCTGGGCGTATGTCTGCGCCTGTGCGTGCAGTTGCGTCGTCGTTTCGACTTTCGTCCGGGCATTGGCGAGACCTTGCGTGCCGAGTTCGACCGCGCGCTGGGCCGACGTGAGCATATTCTGGGCGGCGGTGAGGTTGTCCTCGGCCGTCTTCTTGGCCGTGTTGGCGGTGGCCTCATTCGTCTTCATCTGCTCGAGGACGGGCTTGGCCTGATCGAGCGTCTGCGTCAGCGTGACGAGCGTCTGCTCGAGCGTGGCGACCTGCTGCTTGAGGCCTTCATTCATAGGGTCGGCCGCGAGCAGGTTCTTGGCATCGTTGAGCTGCGTCGTCGTCAGATTGACCTGATCCTGAGCGGCCGTGACCTGCCGTTCGGCTTCCTCGCGTTGGGCGACGGCCTGCTGAAAGGCCGTTACCGCCTCGTTGAGCTTGGTCTGCGCGTCCGTCACCGCGGTCTGCGCGGCCGTCACTGCTTCGTTGCTCTTCGTGAGGTTCTCTTCGCGGGATGTCACGTCCGTGGCGGCGGCGGTCTTCTCGGTGTCTGCCAGGCTTACCAGTGAGGCGGCGACGGCTTGCTCATCCGTCAGAGCGACGACGTTCAGATCGGACCGCGGATCCCCCTTCACTTCGATCCGCTGCTGGCCATCAGCACGTTTCCAGACGCGGGCAATGTTCCCCGCTCCGCCTGCGGCGACCCATTGGCCATCAGCCGAGACGGCTATGCCGGCGACTGCTCCGCCGACATTGAACTGCCGCACTTGACCGCCGTTCGTGATGTTCCAGATGAAGATGTTGCCGTCCGCGCTGCCCGAGACGATCTCTTCGTTCTCCGGGAACCGCAGCAGCGACGTGACCGCCGCTCCATGACCGCGCATCTCGCGGACTGGCATCGGTGGAGCAGGCGGTACTGCTTCGGCGGGTGGAGCATTAGGGTCAGGCGGAGGCGCATCGGCCGGTGGCGGTTCGACCGGCGCGGGTGGCTCTGGCTTCGTCCAGGCGCGAATGACTGCGTCATCGTGGCCGGTCATGACGAGCGTGGCATCACGGCTAAGGAGAATCGCGCGAACCGCGCTCCCCGTGGGAAGTTCGGCGATGAACTCTCCAGTGACCTTCGAGCGGCGAATGATGCCATCATCGCCGGCGGAGAGGATCTCGGTTCCATCGGCGCTGATGTCGACGGCACGCACGGGGGTCAAATGGCCTTCGAGCGTGACGGCGATCTGGCCCGTCGTGAGGCTCCAGACCCGAACACGCATGTCTTCGTGACCCGTGACGGCCAGAGTGCCGTCTTCGGACAAAGCAAGCGACGTGATCGGGGAGCCGCCGTCGAAGTTGAACCGCGTCTCGACGGGCTGGCGTTCCCAGAGCTTGACTTCACGATAGCCCGCCGATGCGAGCCAGCGGCCATTAGGACTGAACTCGAGTGAATGCACGAAGTCGCGATGCGAAGTGCCGGGGCCGTAAAACCGCGTTCCCTGATACTCCAGGCTGAGGAGCGCGGAATCGGTGAGCGCGATCTCAGTCTGGTTCGACAGATCGTAGATCGAAATGCGATTCGAGCGACCGGTGGCGACGAAGCGTTCATCCCGCGAGAGGGCCACACTGTAGATCGAGTGAATGTTCTCCGGGAGCGGCTGCCACGCGAGTTCGCCGGCGGCGGCCGGTCGCGTCCCCGCGTTCGCCCCTTCGGTGATCCATTGTCTGACGATGCCGAGTTCACGTCCCGTTACCGGCTGGGCAGACGCCGAGTTCGGCAACGGCGGCATGGAGGGCGCCATCGCGCGGGAGCAGAGTTGATACAGCAGACTGCCATCGGGATTGCCGGCGACGACGGCCGGACCGCTGGCTCCCCCCTGCAGCAGGCCGGCGGCGGTTTCGAGCACAAGATCGCTCTCGCGCTTACTGGCGCTGTGGCAAGCGAGGCACTTGCGTTCCAGGATCGGATAGACGTCCTGATAGAAGTCGGCCGCCCGCCCGAGTTGCGGGTCTTCGAACTGAATGGCCTGGGCCACATCGTCGGCGTGAGCCGGTTGAATGAGGCAGACAAAAGCCGAAGCGACAATGAGGCAGGCTGCGCTGATTCGCGACATGAATTCACTCGGTGGGAAATATAAGGCGGAACCGGCAAGGCATATTCGACTCGTCGGCGAATCTGCGGGGAACTGGTTCAAAACCCCATCCCGCAAGGGGCGATGTGACTTGATTCAACGCATTGGCTCACGTCGCCCTCACTGACGTTTCGGGTTACGATTTGATCCTGCAACTCCTCGCTCCGTGCTCCCTGCTCCACGCTAATTCACGGTCAAGTTAATCGGGGCATCGACGGCAGCCTGGCCTTCGTAGTCCATGCGGCCGCGAATCACCATGTTCTGCAGTTGGCCGGTCGTCGCGTCGCCGGCGGCTGTGACGATCAGGATCCCTTCCGTCTGATCAGCAGGAATCGTCACGGCCGCGGCTGACAGGCCCGCCACTCCGGGCGGCAACGGCAATTCCAACGTGACCGGTCCTTCGAAGCGGTTTTGGCGATTGACGCTGACGGGGATTTCGATCGTCTGCCCGCGCGCCACGTTTCCGCCATTGGGGACGTTGGCGTTGAGCCGGGCCGGTGCGGGACGCACCGTGATGACGAT
>JANNSB010000783.1:0-1900 GCA_031402175.1 Planctomycetaceae bacterium | reverse complement strand
ATGAGGTTGTTCGCGATCTGCCTCAGCAGGTGGGGCTTGCCGCTGACGGCGACATCCTCGGCCATGTCCACGTCGAGCGTGATATTCCGCGATTCCGCGACGCCCTCGAACATGTCGGCCGCGTGTCGCACGATCTCGTCGAAGCGCACCGGCGTGAAGTCCATTCGCAGCCGCTCTCCTTCCGACTCCGAGATCAGCAGCAGCTGATTGACCAGCGTCTCGAGCGACATGCCGCGATCGATGATGTCGACCAGCAAGTCCTGGTATTCACTCACGCTGCGGTCGCCGACGAGCGCGACTTCAATCGAACTGCGAATGGCGGCCAGCGGCGTGCGCAGTTCGTGCGCCGAGTTCGCCAGGAAGTCCCGTTTCTGCTGCAGATACTCCGCGATCTGGTCGAGCAGCCGATTGATCGTGTGCGCCAGTTGATCGAGTTCATCGCCCGTGCCCTGGATCGCCAGTCGTTCCCGCAGATGGTCGGGCCGCATCCGCCCGGCGGTCTGAATGATGTCGCCGAGATTGCGCGTCGCCCTGCCGGCCAACCAGTAACCGGCGAGGGGAGCTGCGATCAATACCATCCCCGCGGCGATCATCACCAGTCGGTCGATGCGCTGCAGATCCGTTTGCACGAACTCGGTCTCTGAACCGACGCGGACAAAGGCGATTTCGCTGTCGTTCTCATCAATCCGCCGCTGCACCAGCCGATACCCGTCGATCGTTGTCGGGTCCGCAGAGAAGATGACCTTGTCGGGTGCCGGCGCCGTCGCCGCAGCGTGGCTCGTCCAGACGATGCGATTGTCGTCGGCGCAAAGCTGCACGAACCAGCCGTGCTGCCGGTGGCCGAGGGCCTTGCGGGCGAGTTCATCCGTCAGCACATAAAACTCGTCGGCGGGAAGCTGCTGCAGAGCCAGCGAGATTTCCTCGATGTCCTCGATGAGAATTTGATCCATCTCATGCACGAGGGCGTAGCGCACGCCTTGCCGCACGCCGATCAGCGTGGCCACGGCCGTCAGCAGCACCACGACGGCGTTCCAGACGGCCAGCCGGAACCGCAGTGTTTTCCAGAATCGCGACAATCGAACCGCCTGCACTCAATAAAGGAGAAGTGTCCCTCAACTTGACCGCCAGATCAGATTGTGGGGGATGCGGGCACGAATGCCAAGAATCGATTGGCCACGGCACGGCGTGGCTCACTGCAGCATGGTACTATTGCGGCCGTAACATCAAACGGTCGGTGACGACGCCCGCCGTTGCCGCCGGTCTCACAGGTGAAGCGTGGATGATCGACCGACTGCTGTCCGAATCAGCGATGACGTTGGGCATCCGAAGCCCAGCCGCCCGGCTTACCGTCGCTATCCAGTATGGCGCGTGATTACTGTCATTGAGTTGAGCGGTTTCTTGCATTTCATCGTCGCGTTTTTTGTGTGGTACGACATCCCTGGCTTGATGGTGGCGTCGTTGACGATGTTTTGCCTTCTACTTGACTCGGGTGTGACGACTCGCGCCATCGCCGCATATTGGGTAGGGTACATTCTCGGTGTCATGGTGCATCCATATATCCATATCCCGTCGGTAACGAATACTCTGATGCATTTCATTGTGAACCTTAATGCAACGTACGGTTGTTCCGTCGCCGTGGTATTCGCAATAGCCGTGGCATTGTCCAAAAGGAGAACGCCGCGGCCAAACAGCGCTTGATGTCAGCGCACCATGACCCGCCGTGCCCCACAGACAGAAACTCAGCGGCCGGCACCGTTGGCGCGAATGACATAACCGCGTCCGCGGACGGTGTGCAGCAACGGCATGTCGAAGTCGCGGTCGATCTTGCTCCGCAGGCGGTTGATGTGCACTTCGATGACGTTGGTCACTCCTTCCCAGTCGGCGTCCCACAGATGCTCGC
>JANNSB010000782.1:0-2774 GCA_031402175.1 Planctomycetaceae bacterium | reverse complement strand
AGCACAAGCTGATCGACCAGGTTGCCGATCTGCGCTCCCTCGTGGAGGAATGATTCAAACAGCTCCAGCGCGCCTTTGCGGTCGCGCCCGATGACCGCATCAAGCAAAGTGGCGAGACGTTCATCGGGCGCGGTACCCAGCAGGCGGTGGACATCATCGGGAGTGACGGGATCGGCGCCGAACGACAAGAGTTGGTCTAGCAGACTCTGGCTGTCGCGCATCGATCCGGCCGCCCGGCGCGCGACGAGTTCGATCGCTTCGGGAGTGACGCCGACCCCTTCGACCTGGGCAATGTGCGCGAGCTGCCGCTGGATGCTCGTCTCCGCGATGTGCGCGAAATCGAAACGCTGGCAGCGCGACAAGATCGTGTCGGGAACCTTGTTCGGCTCGGTCGTGCAAAAGACGAACCTGACATCGGCGGGCGGCTCCTCAAGCGTCTTGAGCAACGCGTTGAAGGCCTCCTTGGTCAGCATGTGAACTTCGTCGATGATATACACCTTGTAGGGCGACCGCATCGGCTTCACGTTGACGTTGGTCCGCAACTGACGGATGTCGTCGATGCCGCGGTTCGACGCGCCGTCGATCTCGGTGACGTCGAGATCCTGGCTGTTGGCAATGGCCTGACAGATTTCGCAATTCGTGCACGGAACAGCATCCTTGACGTTCGGACAATTGAGAGCTTTGGCCAGAATGCGTGCTGCAGACGTCTTGCCGACGCCGCGCGCCCCTGTGAAAAGATAGGCATGAGCCGTACGTTGATTGCGGACCGCGTTCTTCAACGCCTGCGCAATGGCGTCCTGTCCGACAAGTTCATCAAACACTTGCGGACGATATCGCCGGGCGACAGCCGTGTAGCGTGCATTCCCCTCCTCCACCACTTTGCCTCCTCCAGTGAGGAGTCAGGAATTGGGTTTGATTCCCAATCCTCCTGAATCCTGATTTCCGGCTCCTGACCCCTTAGTGGCTCCCGCAGCTTCCGCAACCCCCGCCGCCCCCTTCGGCCGCCAGCGGTCCCTCCGAGTTCAGTGGCTGAACCTCGACGATTCCGAGTCCTGATGCCGCCGCGTTCAGCGCCAATCGCGTGCATTCCGGTCCGCGCTCGTTGAGCACGTACAGAATCAGCTTCGACCGATCGAGCGTCCACTCCAGGTCGACCAGTTGCAGATCGAGCTTCCATTGGGCGATACGATCCTGCCAGGTCATGAACTCTTGATGCGTGGCCTGCATCAACTCCACTTGAGCCTGCTCATCGTCGGCGGTCGCTTTCCGCAGGATGCCCGATTCGTGTGAATCTTCCTCCGGGGCGCCGTCCTTCACCTCGAGCACGGTACCCAACTGAATGCCGCGATGAGTCTTGGCCACGACGAGTTCGCCTCGCGCAATGGCGAGACCATCGGCCACTCGCAACCGCGAGACTTCAGCAATCGTTCCATGACGCACAAGCGCTAACATTCTCAGGCTCCAAACTTATCAAGACGGCCGGCATGCGCCATCGCCAGCGACATAAGATACTTCGCTTCAAACTGACCCAGCCCGCCGCGGCGACACGCCGTCTCGCCGAACTCGGTGCTGCCGTCGAATCGGCAACGATCCGACACGATCATCGTCGGCACGGGATGCCAACTATGCGACTTCATCTTGCTCGGAGTGCTGTGGTCGCCGGTCACGATCAGCACCTGCGGACCGAGTTCCATGATGCTCGGCATCGCGGCATCGACCTGTTCCGTCCGCTGCACTTTCGCATCGAAGTTTCCATCTTCGCCGGTCGAGTCGGTGTACTTGAAGTGCATGAAGAAGAAGTCGTAATCGTGCCACGCCGCCTTGAGCCGCCGACATTGATCTTCCAGCGTCTGACCTGCATCCAGCACATCCATGCTGACCAGCCTCGCGAGTCCCCGATACATCGGATAGACGGCGATGGCCGCGGCCCGCAATCCGTACACTTCGCGAAAGGTCGGTATGGCGGGGCGCTTCGCGATTCCGCGTAGAGTCAGAAAGTTCGCCGGGGCATCATTCTTGAGCACTTCTCTCGCCTGCCGCAGGAACTCATTCGCGATCTTGACCGTGGACTGCGAGGCGTCGTCTCTGGCCTTCGGTGGAAGGGGTGGCACGCCGGTGCGCTGCGGATCAGTGTCCTCCACATTGCCGCCGAGACCAGTGCCGCGAAAGACCACGACGAGACGGTACTCCTTCACATGTTGCACGAAGACTTCCACTCCGAGAATCTTGATCTGATTCAGTTTCTCGCACAGCGGGGCCGCCTGCTCGGAACTGATGCGGCCGGCTCTGCGGTCAGAAATGTTTCCCTGGGTGTCGAGCGTGCAGAAATTCCCACGAATCGCAACGTCATTGGGACCGAGATCGAAGTCGATCCCCAAGGCTTCGAGGACGCCTCTGCCAATTTGAAACTTGAGCGGGTCGTAGCCAAACAGACCCAGGTGCCCGGGACCGCTGCCCGGCGTGATCCCAGGCAGTACGGGAATGCTCAATCCGAGTTCGGCACGCTGCGCCAACGCATCAAGATTCGGCGTGCGAGCGGTCTCCAACTCGGTCTTCCCGCCGGGCTGGCGCGGCAGACCACCCAGGCCGTCGGCGACGAACAGCACAATTTTCGAGCCGTTGTCGGTCTGCAGTTCCTGCATCAACTGGTGAAGTTCGGACATATCAAGCATGGAGCAAGGAGCATGGAGCAGCGAGTCGGAGTTTAGACCTTGGAGCGTCGAGTCACAACTTGCGACCTCTCGCCTCTTCTTCCCTGCTCCACGCTCCTTGCT
>JANNSB010000781.1:0-12166 GCA_031402175.1 Planctomycetaceae bacterium | reverse complement strand
GGAGGTGCCTTCATTTGCCCCTGGCAGGATGGGCAGCGCATGACGCGACCGGCGTGTTGCGCGCCGACATTGACCGGCGATCCACAGTGAGGGCAAGCAAGTTGAGGCATGGCGGACCCGTGATGCAAAAGAAGTTGATTGAGAACGCGACTCCGCGTGCGACTGCTGATTGTTCTCGAAGTCTACCGTGGAGCGCGTCGGCGAACCAGCATTTGGACGCGGTCAAACGTGTCTGCGACTCGATAGTGGCAAGTTGCTACTCCCTCTCCCCCGCTGGAGCACATTATTCGATAGGGACGCCAATTGCGGGGGAGAGGGAGTTACCCACTCGTGGTACACACACACATGAGGCGGGCGCAACCGCGACGGTAGGGGTGAAAAGACACAATTCACTCCTCACCCCAACGGTGCCTAATGCCTGCCGCGGAATTGACGGAACAACTGGCCGACTGGAATCATGCTTCGCGGGTCGATGCCGACGAGCGTGTTGTGCGCAACGTCGCTCTCTCGGGCAATGTCTCGAAGAACGGTTATCGCTACAGCGACGACGCTCTCTCGCGGGCGGTGCCGTTGTATATGCAGCGGCCGGTGTTTCTGGATCATGCCGGCGATCCGCAGCGTTCGCGGGACCGCAGCACGCGCGATCTGGTGGGGTCGGTCGTCAACCCGCGATTCGACGGCGGGCGCATTCGGGGTGACATTCGCGTTCTCGACACCGAGGCCGGCCGGACCTTCCTCAGTCTAGCCGCCTCGGCGTCTCCCGGCTTGGGCATGTCGCACGTCGTGCTGGCCCGCCGATCGGCTGACGGCAGTGTCGTCGAGCAGATCGAGGATGTGATCTCTGTCGATGCCGTCGTCAATCCCGCCACGACGACGACCTTTCACGAACAAGTCGCGGACGCCGTCGAGTCACTGACGGAGATCACTCAGGAGCGCGATCAACTGCAGCAGCGCATCGCGCTGCTCGTCGCCGAGATCGAACGCCTGCTGCCATTCGAAACTCAGCTTCGCGAGATGCAGCAGGATCAGGCCGTTCAGCGACTGTTGGCGACGGCGCAGCTCTCGGCGGAGACGATCTCGGAAGAGTTCCGCCAACTGCTCAGGTCGGCTCCCGATGACGCGTATCGGACGGCGCTGATTGCCGACCGTCGTTGGCTGGTCGAACACGGCCGCCCGGTGACGCCGCTCAGCCACGGCCGCACGCAGCGCCCCGATGCAGCGAGCGACATCGCCTTCGCGAGCGCGATTCGACGGCGATGAGCGGCGCGACTCAGCCAACGATCAGCCGGCGCCTGCGGCTGGGCGTTAAACGAAATACTGGTCCACACCCCCACTTCCACCAACCAAGTTCCACGTTCCATCCCTTCCAAGGAGTTTTCCATGAATCGTTTGCGTTTTCGTTCGGGTCAGGTGCAGTTGGTGCGAGTGGCGGTCGCCGCGGAGACGGTGATCGAGGCCGGCGATCTGGTGTGGCTCGATGGCAGCGAGGCCAAACCCGCCGCCGACTTCGATTGGGACACGAATCTCGCCACGACCCAGGCGGCGTTCGCGGCATTGTTTCTCGGCGTCGCTCAAGAGCCTTCGTCCGAAGGTGAATCGACGCCGATCTCGGTCGATGTCAGCCCATCCAGCGTCTACGAGTTCGCTGCGGCGTCGGCTGCGTATGGTCTGGGCGCTCCGCTCGGTCCCGATTCGGCATCGACCACGCTGATGAATCAGCAGCTCGAAGCGGCCGTCGCCGCCAGCGCGATCGCCCGCACGGCCGAAGCCAGTTCCGGCTCGGTGACGGTGATGCGGGTTTCGTTCGCGTCGGCGTTTCACACCGGCTCGTCATATGTGAACTCGGGAATGGGATAGTCGCCTTTCGCACCGCGAAAGACGCGGCGGAAAGCGTTCTCTGATTCACACTCATTCCATTTGGAAAGCTCATCCTAACGCCTTCGCTTCTTTCGCGGAGCGAAAGGCGACTCACTGAAAGGTTTTCATTATGCACGGTACGGATCTCAAATCGTTGATCGCTTCCCACGGCCCCGCGGGGTTTCATGACAAACTGGTGCGACTGCTCAACGAGAAGCAGCTCACTCCCGATGACTTCTCGTACTACGAACTGGCGGATGCCTGCGGCGTGTTGTCGAACCTGCGGAGTATGCGGGAGGCGTCGGCCCGCATGGGTTCGCAGCCCTGGCCAACTCTGTTGAGCGAATCGAACCCCGGCGTCGGAGCGAATCTGTTTCAGGTCGTCACCGGCGAACTGATCGGACGCAAGGTGATCGAAGGCTACGAGGACGATGCCGGCTTCATCGGTCACAAACTTGCAACCGTCGTGCCCAGCCGACTACGCGGCACCCGCATTGCGGGCTTCACGGCCTTGGCGGGTCCGACCGAAGTGGCCGAGGGACATCCTTACGAGGAGTCGACGTTCGAGGAGAAGTACGTCACCAGCCTCGAGTCGAAGCAGGGTCGGATCCTCAGCATCAACGAGGAACTCATCGCCTTTGACCAGACGGGAGAGATTCATCGTCGGGCGATGGCGCTCGGTTACTACCTGCGTCAGGAGCGCGAGCGGGCGATTGTCAGGGCCGTCACCGATGCCGATGCATCGGGAGGCAAGTACGTGTACCGTCCAGCAGGCGTCGGCGAGTCGCTCTATCCGACGAACGGCAGTCACCGGAACTACATCGGCGCCGGCAACACGACTTCGACGGGATTCGCGAGTGCGATTCCGCTGGTCGACTGGACCGACATCGATGCCGTCCTGAACTATCGGGCCACGCAGGTGAAGGACGACCGCATCGACGGCACGCAGCGGCCGATCGTGGTGCCGGCGCGGCAACTGCTGGTTCCCGAGGCCTTGCGCGGCACTGCGCGCAGCATCGTGAACTCGACGGAGATCACGCTTGTGACCGCGGCGGGCGAATCGCGACAGGCAAACCCGTTGCAGGGGATGGTCGACATCTTGTCGACGCCGTTCATCGATGAACAAGGGGGCGCGGCCCTCACTTCGTGGTATCTGGGCGATTTCCGCAAGCAGTTCGTGTGGACGGAGATCTGGCCGGTGCAGACCTTCCTGCAGCGGTCGGAGAGCGAAGCCGCCTTCGAGCGGGACGTGGTGCTGCGCGTGAAAGCCCGTTACTTCGGCGGCATCAGCGCGGTTGACACGTTGTTCGTCACGAAGGTGACGGGGGCGTAAAGTTCCGTCTGGTTCGGTTGTGCCGATTGCAGCCCGCCCTCACCCAGGGCGGGCTGCTCGTTTTTCGGGATATACCAGTCGGATGGAATGGCCCGTGCAGAAAGTCGCGGCAGAATGCGGAGAGTAGCTGAAGTGTAATTTGACACTCCGAGTGGGCGACGTAGCGTTAAGTAAACGACCTCGGCATCCCCGCCGGGACGACTCGATCACAGTCGCGTTCGCCGCGGATGCCCCCCTCCGGAGTTGTGCCTTCATGTCGGTTGATACGTCTGCCCTGCCGCTGGCCGATGTTGCGAAGATGCAATCTTCGCACCCGATGGACTCGTCGCGCCTGCTGCTGTCGCTGCTCGACTTGTCGCGGGAAGGGGCGCGTGACAGTCGCCAGTTGGGAAGCGGCGGCGTCGTCTGCCCGATGGTGCTGCGCGGCCTGCTGCGCGCCTTGCAGCTTCGCGACGAAGCCACTCTGCAGCATTCACGGCGGGTGGCCATGCTGTGCGTCGGGATCGCGAGCAACCTCAAATGGGAGCCGGCTTCCGTCCGCATGCTCGAAATCGCCGCCCTCTTGCACGACCTCGGCAAGATCGGCGTGCCCGACCACATTCTCTTCAAACCCGGCAAGCTCAGCCCCGACGAAGCCGAGCTGATCTCGGTGCTGCACAATGTCGGCGTCGATCTGTTACAGGCCTGCCGGCTCAACAGTTCAATCGTCGAGATCGTCGCGCTGACGGCCGAGGGATACGATCCGAACAATCAGCCGCCGCGAAGCGAGTCGACCAGTTCGCTGGTGCATCAGGGAGCGCGGATACTGGCGGTGGCCGACGCTTACGACTCGATGAACACCGATCAGGTGTTTCGCAAACGGATGACGCACGAACAGATCATGCGGGTGTTGAACAACCAGGCGGGCAAGCGGTTCGACCGCAACCTCGTGCACGCCCTCAATCGCTGGATTGAAGAAGGGGGCCTCTCGCTGATTGCCGAGGGGGACATGGAAACGCTGCCTCCCATCGAAGCGCTGCCTGACGGGCTGGATGAATCGCGCAAAGCCTACATGCTGTCGAACATTCTTTCGTATCTCTACCTGCTCGAGAGTTTGTACGACGGGTTCTACATCGTCGATTCGGATCTCAAGATTCAGATCTGGAATTGCGGCGTGGCACGGTTGTTCGACCGCACCGCGGCGAACGTGCTCGGCGAGCCCTGGTCGCGAACGAAGTTGGGCCTGTACAACGCCAAGGGTCATCCTCTGCCCCCGCAAGAATGCCCGTTGATGCAGGTGATGAGCGACCAGCGACCAGCCTGCGGCGTGATGACCCTCTTGAGTCCGCAGCGCGAACCGATCACGCTCGAAGTGCAGTCGCTCCCGCTGATCGACTCCGCCGGCAACCTGCTGGGAGTCGCGGAGATTCTGCATGACGTTTCTCGCGCCAAGCGCAATCCCGGCCAGTATCGCGAACTGCGGATCGCAGCCACGCAGGATCCCCTCACCGGCATCGCCAACCGCGGAGAACTCGAGCGCAGGCTCGATGAAATGTTCGTCATCCATTCGCGCAAGGACATCAGCGAGCCCTTCAGCGTGATCTTCCTCGATATCGATCACTTCAAGCAGATCAACGATCACTACCTGCACGCCACCGGCGACCGCGTGCTGATCGACATGGCCAAACTCGTGCAGGATGAACTCTATTCCGGCGAGTTCCTGGCCCGCTTCGGCGGCGAAGAGTTCGTCGTCATCTGCCCCGAGAACTCGCTCGACGACGCCTATCGCAAGGCCGAGCGCCTCCGCCGGGCGATCGAACAGGCCGGTCTCGGCGAACAGGAAACATTGCATGTGACCGCGTCGTTCGGCGTGGCGCAGCTCATGTCCGGCGACACTCGCGAATCGTTGCTCGATCGGGCCGACAAGGCGTTGTTCGACGCCAAGGAACAAGGCCGCAATCGCACCTGCACCCGCACTCCGCATCAACAGGCCGAAGAACAGTCCGCGGATGCAAAACACGATCCGTTCATTTGCAAGGAATCGATTATCGCCTGTCTCGGTTCCGACCTGATCGTCTTCAAGCTCAGCGGCTTCATCGAGGAACTGGGCGCCCGGCTCATCAAGGTCGACGAAGGAGAGCTCCGCATCGAAGCCGGCAGCAAGGGCTTCTTCGGCAGCGGCTGGGGAAAGAGCGACGACAAGCAGCCGGTGTCGATTCTGATCGAGATCGGACAGGAAGCCGTCGATGATCGGCGCACGAAACGCGTGCAGGTCGACCTGACGATCAAGCCGATGGGCAAGCCGACCGAGGTGGAATTCCGCGCCCGCTGCAGCAAGCTCCTCCTATGCCTGCGGGCGCACCTGTTGGCGGATTGAGTAGCGGCGTCTGTCCCCAGACGCCGAGGCGACGCGATTGGGCGCCATCTGGTTGCAACGCCGCAACAGAGATGAACACACCTCCTCTTTGGTCACCGCGTCAGAGACAGACGCGGCTACATCAGCCGCTCCATCACGGCGGTCGCGATCACGCCGAGCACGAACGTGACGACGGCCAGCACCGGCGTGAGGTGATGCTTCCAGCGTTCGACGCTGCGGAGTCGCGCTTCGTGATCGTGCGATGTCTCGCCCATCATTTGCAGGCTGATCCGCAGCGATTCGATCGTCACCTGAATCCGCGAGAGCGATTCGAGAATGCGGTCGAGGCGGTCTTCGTGCATCGTCACTCGCACTCTCCCTCGGAGACCGCCCAGCCGGGCCGAGACTCCAGCAGCTTCTGATAATGCCCGCGAGCCGCCAGCAAGGCGTAGAGGTTGTCGGCCTTGTCCATGTACTGCGGCGTCGCGGCGGAATCGCTCGATTCGAGGGCCGCGAGTTTGCCGTCCCGGGCCAGATTCATGATGTCGAGATCGATCTGCGCGAGGATCCCCTGGATCTGGGAGACGGTGAGTTCTTCGCCGGTGACGGAGGAGAGATCGGTGAGGTCGGGCATGGCGGATAGGGGTCAGGGGCCAGGGAGGAGTTAGGTATTAGGAGTTGGGTGATAGGGATGAGGATCGGCGCAGTTCGTTGCACTTCCTACCCCACTCGTCGCGGTTGCGCGTGCGTTCCAAACACGGGCAGTCCCTAAGCCGATGGATTGCGAAGATCGCCCAATTTGCGCAAGATAAATGTTGCCGTGGCGGTCAGATCCCCGAGCCCAAGTACCGGTTTAGAGATCTTTGTCCGGAGCGTCAGGGCTTCGCATCGCGAATCAATCCCGTTATCGGGAGCGCCCATCTCATTTGGGACGACCGCCATGGCATTCTTTCACTCGGCGCGCAGTCGCCGGGCAGTTCATGCCCCGCGCCGCTCTGTTTGATCATGACGTTCCAAGTATAAACGCAGTATTCCGATGGCTCGCCTGGATCGCACCGCGATACGCAATCTACTGAAGTCCGCGGTTCTGATCGCCATCATTCTCTTGGCTGCGGTGCGATTTTATTTCGACCATGTTCCCGTGGGCGCCCCCTTTCAGCCGTGGATTCTGGCACGAGTTGAAGGCCCGATCCTGAAGTCACCCGATGGCAAACGCATGCTGCGGATCTTCTTCAACGGTGCCGGCGCGATGCACAGCGGCAATCATTGGACGTGGATCGTCGAAGACTGCTGGTGGTGCGGCTGGCGCGTCGTGGATGAAGGCTATCTCGATTACGATGCGATCGTGACGAAATCCGTGCCGCTCACTTGGGAAGCGAACAACGAGTTTCACGCCGAGTTCCTGCCGGGGCGTTACAGTGGACGTTAGGCATCTGTGTCAAGTGCCAGAAAGTGTGGTCTTAACAAGCACCGAGGGTTCCAGCGGATGGGTTACTGATAGATTATCATTCTGTCCGGTTCGATCACTGCGATGATCAGGTGCGTGTGAGATTTGCCGCTGACTGCGTCAATGGCAGCGTTCGAGGACTGTTGGGGAATTCGCCATTTCTGTGACAATTCCCGTTGCACTCCCGATGTCGCCCCGCCTGTAGGGCATCCACGTTCCAATTCAACAACCAAGGAGACACCTGATGCCACTTCGTAGCCACTCAGTGTTCTGCGTGCTGCTGGGACTCTCGGGAATGGTGGCCATTGCCGACGATCAACCCGAAAACCTGATCGCCGAGCCATCATTCGAAGGGGATCTCGGCGACAACGGGCTGCCCGCTGAATGGTACGGGCTCCACACCATGCCGGCGGGCGCCTACGAATACGCCATCGTCGATGAGGCTCATAGCGGGCAGCACTCACTAAGAATCGAAGGGCGCGGACAATTCGGAGTCGCTTGGGGTGAAAAGCTGCCGGTTGAACGTGGCAGGCAATACATGGCCCGAGGTTGGGTCCGAGTCGAAGGCGATGTGAATGCTGCCGCCGATGTGAAGCTCCACTATTACGGATCAGGGCAGCAGTATCTCGGGCAGTCTCGCATTGGGTGGGTGAATCCGAGAACTTCGGGATGGCAATTCATCACCGTCACTGGGCAAACCGAACTCTACCCCGAGGCCGAATATGTCAGCATCGCGGTGGCGCTGGCGGGCAACGGAGAAGCCTGGTTCGACGATATCGAGTTGTTCATCGCGGGAGACGAGCCGGAGACGGTCAACTATGTCGCCAATGGCGATATGGAGGATGTCGCCGCCGATCGACCGGGTGGTTGGTATCTCTTCGTTTCAGAAGGGGATCAGGGTGAATGCAGCATCGAAACGGAGAATCCGCACGGTGGACTCCAATGTCTGCATCTTGTCGGCGATGCAGAATCATGCAGCGCCGGTTCGGTTCAAATCCCCATCGAACCGGACCAGCAATATGAGTTGACGGGTTTCGTCCGCTCGACAACAGGATCGGGCCGGCTGGCGATCGCCTATTTCAAGGACGGTGAATACATCGGTGTTACGCGAGGAGCAGGGAGTGCCGAAGAGTCGTGGCAAGCTCAAACCGTAACGACGGAGTTTGAGGCATTTCCCGACGCCACACACATCGCCGCCGTCGTCATGGGAACAGGCGAATTCGAGGCGTGGTTTGATGACCTGCGAATCAACGCCGTTGAGTAACGATCTGGCGAACAATGAAGCACTCAGCACGAGCGAGGTTTTGCCAATACCCCGGCACAGGCAGACTCGCAAAGGCCAGGCGGTGTGAATGACGGTCTCTGTTGCCACACCTCCCAGGCACGGCCGAGGTCGCGTCGATGGTGGTGGCCCTTCGCACGGCGTGGATCAATCTAATCAAATAATCCAGATGATTTGTTACAAATCAGGACATGCCACGCCTTGCCCTTCACACTAGAGTGATGGCAGGCTTGTCATACGGTGATCTCTGAACGAGGCTTTGTCATGCGAATGGTATCGGGTGCAATTTGCCTGCTCGCTGGGGTCGCCGCCGTGGTGGGTGCGGCGATATCCTCAGCGGCTTGGGCCGCCTTTCAGAAGATGCCTGCGGTCAATCAAGCAATTACCTTCGAGTCAAATTGGTTAAATCTCCCGGTGGCATTATTTCTTGCCGGGCTGGCCCTGTCGTTGTTCGGCACCATTCTGATCCTATCGGGTTTTGGAGAGTCGGAACGGAGACCTTCGGGTTAAGCGGGCCGCCCCAGTAGCTGTACTGGCCGCGGCCGCCATACTGGCCTCGCGCAACGTCGAGGTGTTGCAGGCGGCCCGGAGGTGAGGTTGGTCATTAGGCATGACACCCTTGGTGTAACGGCCCTACTTTGCCTGCGTCGACTCTCTCCAAGAGGCAGGCTGCATTGATGACGGTCCCTGTTCCAGTAACTGCCGGGCGCACTCGGACCGAGGAAATCCTCGACGTGCGCGAGACGTCCTGTTGCATCGTCGGTGGCGGGCCCGGCGGGATGATGTTGGCGCTGCTCCTCGCCCGACGGAGTGTGCCGGTGACTCTGCTGGAATCACATGCCACTTTCGAACGAGACTTTCGCGGTGACACGATCCACCCCGGTCTCCTGGAGATCCTGGATGAGATCGGACTGGCCGATCGTCTCCACGAACGGCAACACGTCAAGATGTATGGCCCGTCGTTGCCGGGCAGTGACGAACTGTTGTTCGACCTGCGCCGCCTGGTCCCAAACACACGCTTTCCGTACATCCTGTGGACGCCCCAGCAGATCTTCCTGGAGTTCCTGGCTGAGGAAGCGAGCAAGTATCCCGCCTTTCATCTGGTGATGGGCGCGAATGTGCAACGGCTCATCGAGGACAACGGCAGTGTCCGCGGCGTGCGCTATCGTAGCGCCGACGGTTGGCATGAAGTCCGCGCTCCGCTCACCGTGGGGGCCGATGGAAGATTCTCGCGCGTCCGTAAGCTGGCGGGGTTCAAGCCGATAACCACGTCATCTCCGGTCGAACTGCTGTGGTTTCGGCTGCCTCGACTGCCGGACGATCCGCCCGCGACCGGCGTCGCCACTCCACGTTTCGGCAAGGGGCATTTGTTACTCATGATCGACCGCGCCGATCATTGGCAGGCCGGCATTTTCTTCCCCGCCGGCGACTACCAGAAGCTGCATGCGGCCGGCGTGGAGGGCATTCGCCAAACGATCGTGGGCATGGAGCCGCTGCTGGCTGGCAACGTCGAGCATCTGACCGACTGGAAACAGTTCACGTTGCTGTCCGTCGCGTCCAACCGGTGCGAGCGCTGGTACAAGCCGGGACTGCTTCTGATCGGCGACGCGGCCCACACGATGACGCCGTTTGCGGGCTCTGGTATCAAGTATGCGATTGAAGATGCCGTCGTCGCCGCCAACCTGTTGGCCGAACCGCTCAGACAGGGAACAGCGTGCGTGCGAGATTTGTCCCAGGTGCAACGCCGTCGGGAATTGCCGACGCGGGTCATTCAGGGTTTGGGGGCCGTCGCTTTAGGGCAACTTGGTCGCGCACTACGTTCCGGCAACCGACTGGGCGCACCGCGTTTCGTGAGGCTGCTGTTCGGATTGCCGATTTTAGGTAAATTGATCGCGAAGTTGTTCGCATTCGGAATCTGGCGAGTGCATGTCGAAGATTAGTGAGTGGCTCGGTTGTGAAGCCATGAATCCTTGATCAATGACCGCTTCAGAAACGGATATGTTGTTATTCAACCAGCAGATCAAGCGACCGATCGATGAACGTCGAGCTGCCAGAATGTGTGTAGGTCATGCCCGACCAAATCGACCCCGCTGTCGTCGCCGACCCTCACACCCTGAGCCGCTTCGTCTCGGCTCAGCACGACGCTTACTCACGCGCTCTCGCCGAGATCAAGGACGGCCGAAAGACATCGCACTGGATGTGGTACATTTTTCCGCAGATTGTCGGGCTGGGATTCAGTTCGATGTCGGTGCACTACGCGATCAAGAATCTTGACGAGGCGCGGGCGTATCTGGCGCACCCGGTGCTGGGGTCGCGACTGGTCGAGTGTGCCGAGGCGGCGGTCGGCGTGAAGGGACGATCCGCGCATGAGATCTTCGGCTCGATCGACGCCATGAAACTCAAATCATGCGCCACGCTCTTCGCGTGCGCGTCGCCGGCCGGTTCGCCATTCCACCGGCTGCTCGACAAGTTCTTTGCCGGAGAACCCGACGTCAAAACGCTCAGCCTGCTGAACGTGGGGACGTCCCACGGCGACGCAACCGATCAGTAGCGGTATTCGACGCCGAGCGTGGCTCCGTGATAGAACAGGTCGCCACTGTTGTCGACTGTCACCGGCACCGGGTTGACGAGCGAGTCACTCGTGTTGTCGATCTGCTCCGCCGCCAGGGCGACGCCGTCGATCCACAACAGGCGATAGCCGAGAAGCAGTGACGTGTTGTAGCCGATCGAACGATTGAGCGTCAGCCCCGCTTCGCCCACGAAGGCGATGTCGGTGTCGTCGTTCGACCCCTGCAGGTCGAATACCGGTGGTTGCGTATAGGAATAGTCGTAGTTGGATTGCGCCCCGTACACGCCAGCCTTGACGAAACCGATCAGCCGGCACGCTCCCATCCAGTCCGAGAAGAGGTCCGCCTCGGCGCCGACTTGCAATCCATACAGGTTATTGTCGACTTCGAGAATGTTGTCGACTTCGATCGGAAGGGTCGCGAAGTCGTAGTCGGCGTGAAACTCTTCGCCGATGTTCAGGTAACGAAAGCCGATAATCCAGGTCTGGCCCGGCGACTCATCGAGGCAGTAGTTCAACTCGCCACTGTGCAGCTCGCTGTCGTAGCCGGAATGAATCAACGTGTTGACGGGGTCCAGGCCGAAAGGCAAGGGCGGATTGGTATTGATCGCGCCGAGGCCCGGAGGAACCTGAACAGTCACTCGGTCGAATACGTTCCACAGGCCCAGATAGCGAGCTTCGATGCGTTGCCCGCCGCCTAGCTCGCGAAAGATCGACACGTCGAGACCGGGCTCGTTGTCGAAGTCGAATTGCGAGAAGTTGAAGGCATCGTTACCACCGGGAGCCTGGAAGTACTGCAGATTTTCGGGATCGTCGCGCAAGAGATAGACCACAGAGGCCCGCGCCGTCCATTGCTGATAATTCAGAGGGTCGATCTCGAGTGGCGTCTGAGCCTGGACCAACGTCGTCCAATGGAGTGACGCCACTGCGATCGTTAATGCAAAGTGGACCCGCAAAGTGCGCATGGGTATCCCCCCGTTTCAAGCCGGACTTTTGTTGCCAGAATCGGCACGTTCGTTGAAGCAGTTACCTGCGTATTCTTCGGCACGACCCATGTAACTGCGTCAACCCAAAGCAGCCTCCCTGCCAGGTCAGACACAGATTCCCCATATTGCCCAACCGGACACTCCAGCCGTGAACTGCCGCGGGATGTCGGGATGATCGGAGTAATCGGCGATCAACGTCGGATGGACTGCCATTCGACCGCGCGTCGGGGTGTCGGCCCGGAGCGTCCAACGCCCATCTCGCTCAGTTCCGCCGGTCACTGGGAATCCGGGATTGAGACAACCGTCATCGTTGAGGTCAGTGACATTCTTTACGCTGCCATGCGGTACCGAGTTACGCCA
>JANNSB010000780.1:0-7540 GCA_031402175.1 Planctomycetaceae bacterium | reverse complement strand
CCGAAGGGGAATTCGAGGGGCTACAACTGGCCGCCGAAACGACACAGACCGATCTGGGGGGCGTCGACTACGCCGACGCGATTCTCCGATTGCAGCAGCATCAGTTCCAGTATCAGATGGTGCTGGCGGCCACGACGAAGTTGTTCGATGTCAGCATTCTGGACTTTCTGGTTTGAAGGAGTGAAGCATGATCGATCCACAATGGAAGCGTCAGCTCAAGGACATGATCCGCCGTGACGACGTCACGATCCAGGAGATCGGCGACATCGCCCTGCGGAACGTCGAGCTGGTCGATGCGCTCAATCGGCTCAAGTCGTCGGCCTCGATCGGCGACCGCACCATTCGCGATGTGCAGCATCTGCTGTCCCTCATCGGCACCGGCTGGGTGCTGAACTGGATCGCACAGCAGGAAGCACAGGAACGCCGCGAATCCGACGTCCGGGCCGCGTAGGGCTGCGGAAGATAGACCGCGGATTTGGCGGATGACGCGGGTCTTCGCTGATCTGAACAGTGCGGCGGACCCGGAATGAACTCTCAGATCCGCGGAAATCCGCCAGATCCGTTTCATCCGCGGTCTATTCCTCGCAATCGGGATATGGCCTCGCTCGGCTCGGCTGGAAACGACGCATCACTGCAGCGTCGCCAGGAACTCCTCAAGCTGCTGGATCTTCAATTCCAGATCCGCCTGAGTCTGTCCGGCGTTGGCCGGGGGCGGGTTCTGCGCCTGGAGCGCCGCGAGCTGGGCGCGGTACATGCTGAGAAACGTGCCGACCATGTTCGCCGGCACGCTGCGCTGCTTGCTGCCCGGCTGCTCGCCGCGGATGCGCACCTGCAGATCGGGGATCACCGTCTGCAACGTCAAGAGATCGTGCGTGCATTGATTGTCCGGGCGCGGATGAAAGTCGACATAGTTGCCGTACCACGCCCGCAGTTCTTCATCACGATCGAGCACCGCCAGATCACCGCGGTTCGGGTTGCTCATGATGTCGTCAGCCGCCTGTTGAGCCTGTTGCATCGCCGCGGGGTTGTATTTGCTCAGTTCATAGTCATAGGTGACGCTCACCCGCCGCGTCCAGTTGCTGATCCCCATGTTCCCGTGCTGCCACTGATGGCCGGCGAACATCGAGAATTCGCGATCGAACTGGTTGCGCCGTGACAACTGCGGCCACATGGCCGGCTCGTGATTGATCGTCGCCCGCCCCGAGTGCATGCCGTCGGTCATGTCGAGCGTATCGATGAGCACGGTAAGCGACGAGCCTCCCATCGTGTCGCCGACGGTCGGACCGCGCACCACGGTGTGATCCACAAACGGATCCTGCGGGAACGGCGACTCCAGTTCTTCGCTGTACGACATCGTGGCTGATGCGGGCCACCAGTTGCTCGGCTTGGGGTCGTCATCGGTGGTTCTGGGCCACATCGAGCGAAAGATCGCCTGCCGCGAGTTCGCCAGCGTCCTTACCTTCCATGCCCCGGCGGCCCCGAAGATGATCATCAGCGCCAGCAGCATCAACATCATCGGCAGCGCGAGCGTCAACTCCAACGGAGCCAACCCGGAGCGGTGTGGTGCGGAGTCTTTGATGTGACGCAGGCGACGCATGGGAGTGAAACGGGAATACGATGCTGCCTATGTCATTCATTCTATTCGGACTCGGATGTGTGATGAAAGCACAAACTGGAAACTCAGGCCTCGTTTCGCCGCGCTTGTTCTGGCCTCCGGCCCCTCACCGCGCCAGCGGACGGTACTTGATCCTGTGCGGCCGGTCGGCGTCATCGCCGAGGCGTTGGCGGCGCTGCACTTCGTAGTCCTTGTAGTTCCCTTCGAACCAGACGACGCGGCTGTCCCCCTCGAACGCAAGGATGTGGGTCGCGATGCGGTCGAGGAACCAGCGGTCGTGGGAAGTGACGACGGCACAACCACCGAAACTGGCGAGACCGTCTTCGAGCGAACGCAGCGTGTCGATATCGAGGTCGTTCGTCGGCTCGTCCAAGAGCAGCAGGTTGCCGCCGGTCCTGAGCAGCTTGGCGAGATGCACGCGGTTGCGCTCTCCGCCGGAGAGATCGCCCACGAACTTCTGCTGATCGCTCCCCTTGAACATGAACCGCCCGCAGTACGCTCTAGCGTGAATCTTGGTCTTGCCGACTTCGAGAGTTTCATTCCCGCCGGAGATTTCTTCGTACACCGTTTTTTTGCCGTCAAGTGCATCGCGGGACTGGTCGACATAGGCGAGATCGACGGTATCGCCGACACGCAGCGTGCCTGATGTCGGTTTCTCGACTCCCATGATCATGCGGAACAGCGTCGTCTTGCCGGCTCCGTTGGGACCGATCACGCCCACGATGCCGCCGGGAGGGAGATTGAAGTTGAGATCCTCGAACAGCAGCCGATCGCCGAAGGCTTTCGAGAGTCCTTCCGCCCGCACCACGAGTTCGCCGAGTTCGCGCGTGACGGGGATCTGAATGTCGGCCGCCTCGTCTCGGGCGTCGTACTCCTGATTGGCCAGTTCGTGATACCGCGAGAGACGGGCCTTGTTCTTTGTCGTGCGGGCCTTGGGGGACATGCGGGCCCATTCGAGTTCGCGCTTCAAAGCGCGCTGCCGTTTGTCTTCTTTCTTCTGTTCGACGGCGAGACGTGCCTGCTTCTGTTCCAGCCACGCGGTGTAGTTCCCTTCGTAGGGATACCCGCGACCTCGGTCGAGTTCGAGAATCCAGCCCGCGGCGTTGTCGAGGAAGTACCGGTCGTGTGTGATCGCCACCACCGTGCCGGGGAACTTGTGCAGAAACTGCTCCAGCCAACCGACCGACTCGGCATCGAGGTGGTTCGTCGGCTCGTCGAGCAGCAGCATGTCGGGACTTTGCAACAACAACTGACAGAGCGCGACACGTCGCTTCTCGCCGCCGGAGAGATGTTCGACCTTGGCTTCCATCGGCGGTAGTCGCATGGCATCGCAAGCGATCTCCAGCGTGCGATCGAGTTCCCACAAGTTGGCGGCATCGATCTGGTCCTGCAGTCTTCCCTGTTGCTCCAGCAGCTTGTCCATCACCTCGGGGGAGATGTCTTCCCCAAGTTTCATGCTGATCTCGTTGAAGCGATCCAGGATCGCCTGCGACTCGGACGCGGCCTCCTGGATGCACTCTTCCACCGTCTTCGTCGGGTCGAGCCAGGGCTCCTGGGGGAAGTACCCGACTTTGATCCCCTTGGCGGAAACCACGCTCCCCATGAAGTCCTTGTCTTCGCCGGCCATGATTCGCAGCAAAGTGCTCTTGCCCGAGCCGTTATTGCCGATGACGCCGATCTTCGCCCCGGGGAAGAACGCGAGCCAGATATTCTCGAGGACCACCTTCTCGTCGTACATACGAGTGAGGCCCTCGATGGTCATGATGTACTGCTGTGCCATGGATATTCGTCGCTTAAATGGATTCTTGAATTCACCGGGGTTCCGCGTTGTCGCCCGGCGTCGTGACGAGGGGCCGATGCGAGGATCGCCCCGGAGGTCTCGATTCGACACTTCAACCGCACATCGGGCGGGACGGGGAGCAGCCGGCCAGTTCGTGCCGGTGATGAAGTGAACTGTAGACAAACTTTGCGCCGAATTGAACTGGCGGTTGTTGATTGATCCAGGCAACGTGGCTGATTGTTTAAGAATCCCGCCATGCACGCTATCATCGCACCATGCGGGCCTGTGGCGAAGTTTCCCGTTCATCGACGACGTACGTCTCCTCAATACAGGGGAGATGCGGGTTGGGATCTTGATAGCGAATGCATCGCGAGCAGGCCATTCAGCATGCGGCGGTTTCGGATGTCGGTATGCGACGACGAAACAACGAAGATTCTTGCGCGGTGCAGCTTTGCCCCGACCCGGAGACCTGGATCAACCGCGGTCATCTCTTCATTGTCGCCGACGGCATGGGTGGACACGCGGTCGGCGAACTCGCCAGCAAACTCGCCGTCGACACAGTGCCCCACACCTTCTTCAAGACGAAGGAAGGCAGCGCGCGAATTTCGCTGGTCGAGGCGGTGCATGCGGCGAACCGCACGATCAATTCCCGTGGCACGCAGAACCGCGACTTTCAACGCATGGGCACGACCTGCACGGCGTTGGCCCTCACTCGCATGGGAGCCATCGTCGCTCATGTCGGGGACAGTCGCTGCTATCGCATCCGGCGCGACCGCATCGATCAATTGACGTTCGACCACAGCATCATCTGGGAACTCGCGCGGCAGCGCGGTATTCCCCCCGAGAAGGTCGATCTGATTGAACACCGCAACGTCATTACCCGCAGTCTGGGTCCGGAGCTGGACACGCAGGTCGACATCGAAGGGCCGATCCCCATCCTGCCGGGAGATGTGTATGTACTCTGCTCCGATGGGTTGACGAACCATTTGAAGGATGACGAGATCGCCGCCGCCGCCCGGGAATTGGCGCCGAATCAAGCGACGCGACTCTTGACGCAACTGGCGAACTTGCGCGGCGGCTCCGACAACTGCACCGTCGTCATCGTGCGGGTCGGTGAACTTCCCGCGAATGTACAGCCGCAGGTCGCTGAACCGCCCGGTGCGAATTCTTCCATCGGCTGGGGCTGGCTGGTCGTATTCTGGGTCGTTGCACTGGGGATTGTGGCAGGGCTGTCGCTGGTCATGTTCGGGCACGTATTGCAGGGTGGATTCGTATCGGGCCTGAGCCTGGTGGGACTGGTGATCGTGCTGATTGCCTTCCTCCGCGAAAAGAAGTCTCAGCCGGTGGTTACCAACGAGCTTTCGCAAACCATTGTGAACCGGCCGCATCGGACAGCGGTTTCGCTGTCGTCGGAAGAATTCGCCCGTTTGCTGGCGCGAGCATCGGCTGAACTGGCGCGGACCGCCCAGGAAGACGAGTGGAGGATCAAGTGGGACGAGTACCAGCAGATCGTCGCAACGGCCCGCGAATCATTCGACAAGAAGCGATTCACTAAGGCCGCCCGCGAATACACTCGTGGGCTGGATCTACTGATGAAAGAGTTCGTGAGGCATCGTTCGGCGGCCATGTCGGCTCCCTAGGGCCGGATAGCCGACATAACTCGCCATTCGCCGCCCCCAATGCGCGGTTTGTCGGTTGCGAACTCTTCCGGGGAGCGGTACTCTCAAGGTTATAGCACTCCGTCCTGTCACGGCTGAAACACGCCTGTGAGTGCATTAGGGATCCGGCGTTCGGAACGCCTGATCTCCATTACGTTGAAGTCGCACGCCATGTCTCAAATTGAGTTGCATGTCTCCACTGGCGGCCAGAAGGGAACGGTCATTCCCTTGCCGCCGGGCAAGTTCTTGATCGGCCGGGAAGAAGACTGCCAGCTCCGACCCAACAGCGACCTGATCAGCAGGCATCACTGTGTCTTTAACGTGGATGAATTCGGCGTGCGTTTGAGGGATCTCGGCAGCACGAACGGCACGCTGGTCAACGGCGAGAGAGTTCGGGCGGTGCATGTCCTCAAGCATGGCGACTTGGTCGCCGTGGGGCGGCTGGAGTTTCGTGTCGTTCTCGACGGCGCGCCGGTTACGGAAACCACGCCAGACGATACGGTCGCCAGCGCCGACGACCTCGACACGATGATGGAGGGGCTCGAAGTGACCTCGGCGGCCGATCGACCCACGCCGACGCCGGCTTCGTTCGATACCGGTGAAACTCACACCGAAATGCCGTTGATCAGCGACGAAACACGCATCGCTTCCCAGGGGACGCCCGTGGCAGAGACGGGGTTCTATTATCCCAGCACGCCGCAGATGCCGATGCCCGGCATGCCCTACGGTCAGGTTCCGTATGGCTATCCCGGCTACCCGATGCAGCCGATGGGTGGGTTCTATCCGGGGATGGGCTATCCGCAGCAGATGTATCCGCAGTATCCGCAGCAGCCGTATCCTGGTCAGCCGATGCCGCAGCAGCAGCAGCCTCAGCCGGAACCGGTGACGACTGCGCCCGGCAACGACAAGACTCAAGAGGTTCGGCTGCCTGATCCTTCCGACACTGGGGCGAAACCGCCAGAACCCAAGCCCGAGGCCGTCAAGGACGCCAAGGGAGAGATTAAGAAGAACGTTCCCGACATGGCTGCTGGCATTATCAAACAGTATTTGCAGCGCCGCCCCACCTGAATCCCCCGCCGGGCCGACATGACGAACCACAGTCGACGGAAGTCCGGAGTCTGATACCAAGACGGAACGAGTTTGCATGTCGACGTGGATCGCGCAGCATTTCTTGAATCCCGCCTTCTTCTGGGCGGGCTTGTCGCTGGTGTCGGTCCCGATCATCATCCATCTCATCCATCGACTGCGCTACCGGAAGATTCGGTTTGCGGCGATGGAGTTTCTGCTGTCCAGCGAGCAGAAGAACCGCAGGCGCATTCTGTTTGAGCAGCTTTTGCTCCTGCTGCTGCGAATTCTGGTCGTACTGCTGCTATTGGCTCTCATCGGGCGTTTTCTGTGGGATGCCGCGACCTGGTCGTTCCTGCGCAGTTCGAAGACACATCACATCGTGCTGCTCGATGACAGCGGCTCGATGCAGGATCAGCTCGGTGACAACACTGCGTTCGAGGCCGCCAAGGACGTGGTCAAGCGCCTGGCCTCGCAGGGAGCCGAGCGTCCAGGGACACAGATGTTGTCGATCGTGCGGATGACCCGACCCACCGAAGTGATCGCGGGGATGAGTTCCCGCGACATCAGCGAAGAGTTGCAGGTCGAACTCGCGGAACTGCTGAGCGATATGACGTGCACTTCACTCCGAGTCGATCCCGCCCGCGCGCTGGAAGGCGTGCGTTCGCAAATCGAAATCGAGGAAGCCGACAATGTGCAACTTCACATTGTCTCCGACTTCCGCAAGGGGGACTGGTTCGACAACGAAGCGGTCGCCAATGTGGTCTCTGCGCTATCGGAAGCCGGAGCCGCGACCCATTTCGTGCGTACCGTGCCCGATCAGCACGACAACGTCGCCATCACGGCGTTCGGGGGTGAAGTCGATACGGGGATCGTGGGCGTGCCGGTGCAGACCGCTGCGGTCGGCATTCCCGTGCAGTTCGCGATCACCGTCAGGAACTTCGGTACCCGCGAAGCACGCAACGTCGAAGTGGCCGTCTTCGCCGATGGTGAACGTCTTCCGATGAGCGTGTCCTTCCAGGTAATCCCTGCCGGCGAGGAAGTGCGCGATGTGTTCCCGGTCGCCTTTGATCGCGCGGGGCATCATCGTTTATCCGTCGCGCTCGAGGGAGACAATCTGGACATCGATGACACCCGGTTCGTCGCCGTCGACATCCCGGTGGAAAACCCGATTCTCATCATTGACGGCACGCCCGGAGGGGATGAAGGCCAATACATCGCCGATGCCCTGGCAGCCGACAAGTCGGTGACGGGATATGCTCCCGAGATCGCCGGCCTCGACATCTTGCGCAGGGCGTCGCTCGACAAATATCTGCTGGTGTATCTCATCAATGTGCCCGAGATCCCTCCCGATGGCATCGATGCCTTGCAGCGTTACGTGAGCGCGGGAGGCGGCCTCGCCTGGTTTCTTGGTGATGGAGT
>JANNSB010000779.1:0-21041 GCA_031402175.1 Planctomycetaceae bacterium | reverse complement strand
GGTATCTTCACCCCGAACCTTGTCCCCCTCGATGATCGGGGGGAGATCAACGAGGACGAACTCCGCCGGTACGTCGACTGGCTGATCGAACGCGGCGTGCACGGGCTGTACCCCAACGGGTCGACGGGGGAATTCACGCGGTTTACGTTTCCCGAACGCTTGCGCATCGTCGAGATCATCGCCGACCAGGTGCGCGGCCGGGTGCCGATTCTGGCCGGCGCCGCGGAGGCTAACGTCAAAGAGACGCTGCGGGCCTGCGAGCATTATGCCTCGCTCGGCGTACGGGCCGTCGCGATCGTGGCCCCGTTCTATTACAAGCTGGGGCCGCAGTCGGTGTATGCGTACTTCAAGGAGATCGGCCAGAACACGCCGGTCGACGTGACGCTCTACAACATCCCGATGTTCGCGAGCCCGATCGACGTCGCGACGGTGCAGCGTTTGAGCGAGGAGTGCGAGCGGATCGTGGCGATCAAGGATTCATCGGGAGAGATTCCGCACATGATCCGCATGATCCAGGCGGTAAGGCCCAACCGGCCGGAGTTCAGCTTCCTCACCGGATGGGATGCGGCATTGATGCCGATGCTGCTCGTGGGCTGTGACGGCGGGACGAATGCCTCGAGCGGAGTGGTGCCAGAACTGACGCGGCGCCTCTACGATCTGACGCTGGCCGGCCAACTCGACGAAGCGCGGCGCGTACAGTACGACCTGGTGACGCTGTTCGACACGATGCTCTATCAGGCCGAGTTCCCCGACGGGTTTCGGGCGGCGGCGAGTTTGCGGGGCTTTAAGATGGGGCGTGGCCGGCAGCCCCTGTCCGACAAGCAACAGGCCGACCTGTCGCTTCTGAGCCGAACGCTGCAATGCCTGCTCGCGGCACACGGCTACACCGACCAGCCAATCGGCGGCTGCCCGGCGTGGCAGGACGCAGCCCCCTCGCGCGGCGACGTGAGCCGCATCGTGCAGGAAGTAATGGCCGAACTGAACCGCCGCGGGCTGATGTGACGGAAGGCTGGAGGAACAGGTGGTGTTGCGCGGTTCAATGAACCGCGGGGGCTGAGCCGTCGTCATCCGGGAAGATGCTCTTGAACGATGGAACGCGACCCGCGTCGTCGCCGTTGTCCTCGGGACGTTCGATCGGCTCGCCGCTGAGTTCGTCGAGCAGTTCGCGTCGGGCCTTGAGGATGCGTTCCTTCTCGTCGCGCTGCTCTTGCAGAGCTTCGGGGCGAATTCTCACTTCGGCAATCTGGTGGACCCTGAAACCGGTTCCCGCCGGGATCAAGTGCCCCAGGATGACGTTTTCCTTGAGTCCGACAAGATTGTCGATCTTGCCCGCGATGGCGGCTTCGGTAAGCACCTTGGTCGTCTCCTGGAATGAGGCTGCGGAGATAAAGCTCTCGCTCTGCACCGCCGCCTTGGTGATTCCCAAGAGCTGCGTGCTGGCGGAGGCCGATTTCGGCCGCGCGAACGTGGCAACCTCGCCGCCGCCGGCTTCGATCTCGGCGTTCACTTCCTCGACGTCCGTGGCCGACACGATGTCGCCCGAGTCGTATTCGGAGTCACCCGCCTCGGTGATTCTGAGCTTGGCTGACAGGTCGTTGTTGACCTGACGGAACTCGTACTTGTCGATGACGCTGCCCGGCAGCAGGGTCGTGTCTCCCACGTTGTCGATGCGCACCTTGCGGAGCATCTGCGACACGACGATCTCGATGTGCTTGTCGTCGATGACGACGCGCTGAGCGCGGTACACGTTCTGAATTTCGTGCAACAGGTATTGCTGGACGGCTTCCTCACCGCTGACGCGCAAGATGTCGTGCGGAACCAGCGGGCCGCGGACGAGGGCGTCGCCCGCCTTGACGTAATCGCCCGAGTGAACGAGCAACTGCTTGCCGTGAGGAATCATGTGCTCGACATCGTGTCCGTCCGTGCCGTGGACAATGATGACGCGTTTGCCGCGCTTCTTGTCCGGGAGAATCTCGACCTCACCGTCGATTTCGGCGATGACGGCGGGATCCTTCGGCTTACGGGCTTCGAACAGTTCGGTCACTCGCGGCAGACCGCCGACGATGTCCTGATTGCCGGAGGCTTCGCGGGGCTGCTTGGCGACAATGGCGCCGGCCGCAAGCTGCTGGCCTTCTTCCACTTCGATGCTCGCCCGCTCGGGAATGTGATAGAAGTCGAGAATCTTGCCCGCCTGATCCTCGATGATGATCTGCGGATGCAGGTCGGCCTTATGTTCGACGACCATGCGCCGCTTCGTTCCCGTGGCGTCGGTCTCGGTCTTCATCGACCGGCCCTCAATCAGATCCTCGAAGCGCACGCGACCGCCCACTTCGCCCAGGATCGGCACCGAGTGTGGATCCCAGACACAAAGTCGCTGTTCGACGGCAACTTCATCGTCCTCGGAGACCAACAACACGGCTCCGACGGGCAGGGTGTATTTCTCGAGTTCGCGGTCTTTGGGGTCGACGATCGTGATTTCGCCGTTTCGCGTGAGCACCACATGCTGCCCGTCGCTGTTGACGACGCTGCGCATGCGAGAGAACTTGACCTTGCCCGTCTTGCGGGCCTTGATCTCGCTGTCTTCGATGTCGCGGGTGACGGTGCCTCCCTGGTGGAAGGTACGCATTGTGAGTTGCGTGCCTGGTTCGCCGATCGACTGTGCGGCGATGATGCCCACCGCCAGACCCTCTTCCACGAGCGAACCGGTCGAGAGGTCCATGCCGTAACAGAGCCGGCACACGCCGAGGTCGGCTTCGCAGGTCATCGGGCTGCGGACCTGGATGCGCTCCAGTCCCATCGACTGGATCTTGCGGGCGATATCGACGGTGATGAGTTCTCCCTCGCGAACAATGACCACATCGGACTTGAGGTCGACGATGTTCGTCCGGCTGACGCGTCCGCGAATGGCGTCCGCGAGGCTCACTTCGACCTTTTCACCGCGATAGAGAACGCCGCGGATGACGCCTTTCGTGGTTCCACAGTCGTACTCGGTGACGACCATGTTCTGGCAGATGTCGGCCAGCTTGCGGGTGAGGTAACCCGAGTCGGCCGTCTTCAAGGCAGTGTCGGCCAGTCCTTTTCGCGCACCGTGCGTCGAGGAGAAGTACTCGAGCACCGTGAGGCCTTCGCGGAAGTTCGACTTGATCGGAGTTTCGATGATTTCGCCACTGGGCTTGGCCATGAGACCACGCATGCCGGCGAGCTGACGAATCTGTTCGATACCGCCTCGGGCACCAGAGTCGGCCATCAGATGGATGGGATTGACATAGGCTCCATCGTCGCGAACGTCGTGCTCGAGTTCGACTTTCATGGCCTCGGTGATCTGTTCACGAGCGTGCGTCCAGACATCGATGACCTTGTTGTAGCGTTCGCCGGCGGTCATCAGCCCGCGATCGTACGACTTCTGCAGTTTGAGAACCTGGACTTCGGATTCGGCGATGACCTTGTCCTTGTTGGAGGCAGTCACCAGGTCACTCGTGGCGAACGAAATGCCGCTGCGGGTCGATTCCTGGAAACCGAACTCCTTCATCCGGTCGAGCAGTTCGATCGTCGCGCGTCGGCCCAGCTCCAGATAGCAGTCAGAGATGACGCTGGCCAAATCGCGGCTCTTAAGCGTAATGTTGTAGAACGACATGCTCGGATGCAACACCTCGTTGAAGAGCACACGCCCGACGGTCGTCGTGATGAGTTGGCCGGGCCGGTATTCCTCGGCTCCCTCCCCCTTGACCCGCTTGTCTCGCGTCAATCGCAGCCTGATGATGGCGTGACGGGCGACTTTCTTCAATTGCCAGGCCATGATGACTTCGCGCGACGAGGCGAACACCATCCCATGTCCGGGGCGGTTCTCGCGCTTCAAAGTGCAATAGGCCGAACCCATCACGATATCCTGCGACGGCGTGATGATCGGCTGGCCGTTGGCCGGGCTGAAGATATTATGCGTCGACATCATCAGTGTCGAAGCCTCGACCTGCGCCTCGATCGACAACGGCAGGTGGACCGCCATCTGGTCGCCGTCGAAGTCGGCGTTGAAGCCCTTACACACCAGCGGATGGATGCGGATCGCGTTGCCTTCCACGAGCACGGGTTCGAAGGCCTGAATACCCATGCGGTGCAGTGTCGGGGCGCGATTCAGCAACACCGGATGGTTCTTGATCACCTCGTCGAGAATATCCCATACCTCGTCGTCCTTGCGCTCCAGCATGCGCTTTGCCGACTTGATCGTGTCCGCATGACCGAGTTCCTTCAGCCTGCGAATCACGAACGGTTGGAACAATTCGAGCGCGATCTTCTTGGGCAGACCGCATTGATGCAGATTGAGTTCGGGGCCGACGACGATGACCGAACGAGCCGAGTAGTCGACGCGCTTGCCGAGCAGGTTTTCTCGGAAGCGCCCCTGCTTGCCCTTGATCATGTCTGTCAAGGACTTGAGCGGGCGGTTGGACGAACCAAGCACGGGGCGCTTGCAGCGGTTGTTGTCGAACAAGGCGTCGACCGACTGCTGCAGCATGCGTTTTTCGTTCTTGACGATGACCTCGGGCGCGTTGAGGTCGACCAGCTTCTTGAGCCGGTTATTGCGGTTGATGATGCGGCGATACAGGTCGTTGAGATCGCTCGTCGCGAAGCTGCCCGAATCGAGCAGCACGAGGGGGCGCAGATCCGGCGGAATGACCGGGACGCATTGCAGCACCATCCACTCCGGACGGTTCGAGCTGTCGCGCAGAGCCTCGATGATCTTGAGGCGCTTCACGTAATCCTTGGCCTTCTGCTGACTGCCGGTTTCCTTGAGTTCCCCCCGCAGTCGCACCGATTCGCCCTTGAGGTCGATCGCACCGAGCAGCTTGAAGATCGCCTCGGCTCCCATGTCGATGATGAACGAGTCGGCACCGTACTTAGTGCGCTTCTCGCGGGCTTCGTCCTCGGTGAGGGTCTGGCCGCGGCGCAGCGGAGTGTCGCCGGGATCGACGACCACGTAGTCCTGAAAGTAGATGATCTTCTCGATCGACGAGTTCTTCAGATTGAGCAGCGCGCCGAGCCGGCTGGGCATGCTCTTGAAGAACCAGATGTGCACCACCGGGGCGGCGAGTTCGATGTGCCCCATCCGCTTGCGGCGGACGCGGGAGTGCGTGACCTTGACGCCGCAGCGGTCGCAGATCATGCCCTTGTACTTCATGCCACGGTACTTGCCGCAGGAGCATTCCCAATCCTTCTCCGGGCCAAAGATGCGCTCGCAGAACAATCCGTCCCGCTCAGGGCGGTAGGTCCGGTAGTTGATCGTCTCGGGCTTCTTGACCTCGCCGAACGACCAACTGCGAATGTCGTGTGGGCTCGTCAACCCGATGCGGATTGCGCCGTAGTCATTGACGCGATCGTAAATCGTTTCGCCTGTGCTCATATGCTTTGTCGTTGGACTTTGGACTTTGGTCGTTAGTTCCAGGCTGATGGCTAGTAGCCGATGGTCAGAACGTTGCCCGTCAATCACTATTGCCTACTGCCAACTCACTTCCCTATTCGCTAAGTGCAAATCGCTACTCTCTCACGTTCTCGCCTTCTCCAGTTGCAGATTGAGGCAGAGCCCGCGGATTTCGTTCATCAATACATCGAAGCTCGCGGGAGTACCGGCCTCGAGCGTGTTCTCCCCCTTGACCATCGATTCATAGATCTTCGTGCGTCCCTCGACATCGTCGCTCTTGACGGTGAGTAGTTCCTGTAGAATGTAGGCCGCTCCGTAGGCTTCCAGCGCCCAGACTTCCATTTCCCCGAAACGCTGGCCCCCGAACCGGGCCTTGCCGCCCAGCGGCTGCTGAGTGATGAGCGAGTACGGCCCTGTCGCACGGGCGTGCACCTTGTCGTCCACCAGATGATGGAGTTTGAGCATATAGATGTAGCCCACGGTCGACTTCTGCTCGAACAACTCGCCCGTGCGCCCATCGAACAACTGAATCTTGCCATCGGGGGGCAAGCCGGCTTCCTCCAAAGCTTGTTGAATCTCTTCCTCGGCCGCTCCGTCGAAGACCGGGCAGATCGCTCGGAAGCCGAGCGTCCCGGCCGCCCAGCCCAAGTGGGTTTCTAGAATCTGGCCGACGTTCATACGGCTGGGGACGCCCAGCGGATTGAGGACGATGTCGACCGGAGTGCCGTCCGCGAGGTAAGGCATGTCCTCTTCGGGGAGCACTTTCGAGATGACACCCTTGTTACCGTGACGTCCCGCCATCTTGTCGCCGACGGAGATCTGGCGCTTCGAGGCGACGTAGACCTTCACCATCTGCAGGACGCTGTTGGGAAGTTGTTCGCCGCGTTCGAGTAGATTCACGCGGCGGTCGGCGGCCTCGATCGCGTCCTCGACGACGGACCAGTTGGCCTCCATGTATTTGCGAACCTCGGATTTCGAAGCCTTCTTGAACTCGAAGGATTCCACCCAGTTCGCGAACTTGCGGGCGAACTCGCCGATGAACTTCGCGTCGTCGACGCTCCGCAACTCGCGGTGGTCCTCATCTTGAATGTGCTGGCCGGCGAACTTGTCGAAGTCGACGATGAACTGATGAAACTTCTCCGCGACGGCAGCGTTGCCCTCCTGATGCGCCTTCTGAAGTTCCAGTTCGTGCTTCTTCTTTTCTGTGTCCGACAGACTGAGGCGTTTAACAAACATTTCGGTATGGATGACGATTCCCTCGACGCCGCTGGGAACTTCGAGCGATTCGTTTTTGACCTCTTCGCCGGCCTTGCCGAAGATGGCATGCAGCAGCTTCTCTTCGGGAGTGAGTTCGGTCTTGGCCTTGGGCGTCACTTTGCCGACGAGAATATCGCCGGACACGACGCGGGTTCCGACCTGCACGATGCCGGTCTCATCGAGGTGCCGCAAGGCCTTTTCGCTGACGTTGGGGATGTCCCGCGTGAACTCTTCACGCCCGAGCTTCGTGTCGCGGATCTCGACATCGAACTCGTCAATGTGAATCGATGTGTAAACGTCGTCCTTGACGAGTCTTTCGGAAAGGATGATGGCATCCTCGAAGTTGTAGCCTTCCCAGGACATGAAGGCGACGAACACGTTGCGGCCCAGTGACAGAATCCCGTCTCGCGTCGCGGCGGTATCCGCCAGGATGTCCCCCTTCTTGACGCGGTCCCCCATGGCCACTATCGGCTTCTGGTTGAGACATGTCCGCTCGTTGAGGCCCATGAACTTTCGCAGCGGATAGCGCTTGCCCTCGACCTCGATATTGTCGGCGTCGACGTAAGTCACTTTGCCCGATCGCTCGGCCACCAGCGACATACCGGAGTATTGAGGAAGGCGGTCTTCGAGTCCCGTGCCGACGATGGGCGCCTCGGTGATGAGCAGCGGTACAGCCTGCCGCTGCATGTTCGAGCCCATCAAGGCGCGGTTGGCGTCGTCGTGTTCGAGGAAGGGAATCAGTCCCGCGGAGATGCCCACCATCTGGCACGGCGCCACGTCGATGTACTCGACCTGCTTCGACTCGACCCAATGCACGTCGTTGTGCCAGCGGGCAAGCACTCGGTCCTGAATGATCTTGCCATTCTTGACCTCGGTGTCGGCCGGGGCGACGTAGACCTTGGACTCGTCGTCGGCTCGCAGCCATTCGATGTCATCGAGGATCTTGCCGTGGTGGACCTTGCGGTACGGCGTGATCAGGAACCCTAATTCGTCCACCTTGGCGAAGATGCTCAAGGAGGAGATGAGTCCGATGTTCGTACCTTCCGGCGTCTCAATCGGACAGATGCGGCCGTAGTGCGAAATGTGCACGTCGCGGACTTCAAAGCCAGCTCGCTTGCGGTTGAGACCGCCCGGGCCGAGAGCCGACAAGCGCCGTTCGTGCGTCAACATCGACAACGGATTGGTCTGGTCGACCACTTGGGAGAGTTCGCTGCGTCCGAAGAAGAAGTCGATCGCGGCGGACACGGCCTTCGTGTTGATGAGCGAGTGCGGGTTGAGCTGTTGGGTTTCCTCGCGCTGCTGCATGCGCTCGGTGACCGTGCGCTTGACCTTGAGAAAGCCCTTGCGGATTTCTTCGGAGGCCAGTTCGTCGATCGTCCGCAGACGGCGATTGCCCAGATTGTCGATGTCGTCTACGGTGGCGGAAGGGTCGCTGACGCGCAGCTTGATGAGGTACTGCACGGCGCTGATGAAGTCTCCGGCCTTGAGCGACATCTCTTCGTCGGCCGTGTCGAGCTGGAACTTCCGGTTGACGCGGTGGCGTCCCACGCGGCCGAGCCGATAGCGGTTCGTGTCGTAAAACTTCTCGCGGAAGAGCTCCTGCGCTTTGCCCAGTTCCGGCGGCGTGCCGGGACGCAACCGCTGAAAGATGCGCATCACTGCGTCTTCGTGGCAGGTGCTGGGATCCTCGGTGATCGAACCGAGCATGAGCAAATCGTTCGGCTCGATGATGATCTCGACGCTCTTGATGCCGGCCTCGACAATCTCGACCGCCTCGTCCTTGCCGATCTGCTGGCAGGCTTCGACGATGATCTCGCCGACCCGGTCGCCACCGGGATAGACGATGTCGTCGGCGGCATAGGCGCCCACCAGCGCCGCTCCTTCGTCCGACTTGACGACCCGCGTGCTCTTGACGGTGTAGAACAGTTTGAGGATCGCGTTGTCCGTGGAGTATTCCGACGACATCGCTCGAATCAGCATCGCGGCCGAGAACTTGCCGCTCTGGTCGATCTTTACTCCCAGCGTCTCTTTCTTGCCGACCAACAGCTCGATCCAGCTTCCGCGCTCGGGGATGATGCGGCACGAATATGCCTTGCGCTCACCCGGTTCGGTCGTGAGCATGAAGTCGACGCCTGGGGAGCGGTGCAACTGACTAACGACGACTCGCTCGGCCCCGTTAATGATGAACTCGCCCCCACCGAGCATGATCGGCAGGTCGCCCAAGTAGACCTCCTGTTCGACGGGTTGTTCCTTGACCAGCCGAAACAGCACATGGAACTGGCGGCCGTAGGTGAGTCGAAGCTGACGGCACTCGGTCGGTGTGAACTTGGGATTCCCCAGCCGATAGCGCACATACTCGAGCCGATACTGGCCGTCGTTGCTGACGATGGGAAAGACTTCGCGGAGTATTTCCTCAAGGCCCTGATTCTTGCGCTGCTCGGGGCGGAGGTCGGCCTGCAGAAATCGATCGTAAGACTCGGTCTGGATGCGAGTCAGGTTGGACAGTTCGAACTGGCCATCGATCTTTCCGAAGTTGCGAGTGGTTTCAAACCTGAGGATTCGTTCCGATCGGACCGGCATGCTGGGTATCCTGACAGAAGTTGCCTTGTCGAATGTTGAAGAGAGGCATTGGCCATCCCTCCGGCGATCTCATTATCCTGATCCTTCAATTCCCGAAGCACATCCCTGTTGGTGAGCGTCACAACCTCGCGAAGGAAGCAGGACTGAATTGCAAGGTGCGAATGGACCGCAGCCTCCCTGCGTGATTGAGAAATCCCCCTCGGCAGTCTTCGCGGGCGAGATTCCAGATGGGGTTCGATAAGCCGAACCATGATTGACGACGGGTCTTCCCGGACCGCACATCGTTCGTCGCGAAATGTTCCAAGCCTATCCCCCTCCTCGAATTCAGCGGCAAGGAAACAACACGATCGGCAATGCGGCGAACCACGCGCAGAATCCTTGCGCAAAGAAACTCGATCGCATCCCCCGGACATTCGCAAGATTGTCGCACGCGCGCAAACCGACCACGGACAAAATGTTAGCAGCCCCCCGCCGAAATGCAAGGGTGGTTGGAAAACGCCCTCGCCTTCACAGGAATCGGACCCAGATTGCCACTCGGATGTCGTGTGGCGACAACCCGGCCAACTGAAGCTGCGGAACTACTTGATTTCCGCGGTTCCGCCAGCGTCCGTGATCTCTTTCTTGACCTTCTCGGCGTCTTCTTTCGAGACCCCCTGCTTGACCGGCTTCGGAGCCCCTTCGACCAGTTCCTTGGCTTCCTTGAGGCCCAGTGCGGTGATGCTGCGGATCGCTTTGATCACGTTGATCTTGGCGTCGCCGAAACCGGTGAGAACCACATCGAATTCGGTCTGCTCTTCCACAGGCGCTGGGCCGCCATCAGTCAGCGCTGCCGCCATCATGACGCCGCCTCCGGCGGGCTTGATGCCGTACTTTTCTTCCAGGCAATCCGCCAGCTCCTGGGCTTCCAGCAAGGTCAGCCCGACCAGGGATTCCGCCAAGTCACCGATCTTGCCGCTAAAAGTGCGTGCTTCCGTTGCTTCTGCCGTCGCCATTGTCACATCTCCCCTAGGTCACGAAACCCGTCAAGAAACCGCGGAAACGCCGCGAAAAACCGTTGAATTCTGACACCACATATGGGGTTCAGCAGCCCCGGATGGAAGCCGCGAACCATAATCAAACGCATTTATGACTTCAAGGCATGTGAATTCCAATTCACAATCCTGACTAAGCCGCGGCCTCGCCTTCCTTCTCTGCCATCGCCTTGAGTTGGCCAGCCAGTTTGCCACCTGGACCCTTGAGCGCACCCGCTAGGTTCGCCCCCGGACTCAGTAACTGACCAAGAATTCGAGCAATCAACTCCAACCGGCTCGGACTCTTGCTTAACTTCACGACGCCGGCCGCGTTGATCGGCTGACCATCGACGGCCCCGCCCTTCAATTCCAACAGCGGGATCTGCTTGGTCCAACGTGTCATCTCCTTGGCGAGGGCGACGATATCCTCAGCCCCCCAGATCAAGGCTGACGGTCCCTCAAGCACGTCCCCCAGGTCTTTGACGCCGTTCTTTTCGAGCACGACCTTCGCCAGCGAGTTCTTGAGCGCGAGGATGGTGATCCCCTTTTCCCGCAGGGCAAGGCGAAACTTGTTCGTTGCGACGCCGTCGATTTTCGAGACATTGGCCACGAGGAGATCTCGACAATCTCCCAGGCGCCCTTGCATCTCTTGAATGATCAGACTCTTGACTTCCTTACTCATGTCTCAACCTCGCGGTTCCTAACTAGTTGTTCACGCGATCCCCGGCGGATCAGGCCACTGCCAACGGAATTCCGGGCATTTGAGTGGCCGACAACGTGACGCTGCGAATGTAGACCCCCTTGGCACCTGTCGGCCTGAGGTGCTTGATCAGATCGACCAGCGCAGTCACATTGGCGACCAGCTTCTCGGCGTCGAACGACATCTTGCCGACGACGACGTGCACGATTCCATGATCGTTGCAGCGGAAGTCGATCTTGCCCGCCTTGTATTCCTTGACGGCTCCGGCTACGTCTTGGGTGACTGTGCCCGCACGCGGCGAAGGCATCAATCCCTGCGGACCAAGCACACGGCCCAGGGGGCCGACGATCCCCATCATGCTCGGCGTCGCGATGGCCACGTCGAAGTCCATCCATCCTTCCTTGATTTTGTCGGCGAGTTCCTTGCCGCCCACATGGTCGGCTCCCGCCTTCTGAGCGATCGCGACATCGTCTCCTTGGCAGAACACCAGCACGCGCTTGGCCTTACCCACGCCGTGAGGGTACACGATCGAGCCACGCACGATCTGGTCGGCCCGCTTGGGGTCAATCCCGAGCCGAAGAGCCACCTCTACCGTCTGGTCGAACCTGCTCGGCTTGACGCCCTTGGGCAGATTCGTTTCCAACGATTTCAGTTTCGTGACGGCAGTCGGAATATCCATCGGGGCCAGGTTGATTGTGGCCTCTTGGAGCGATCGTTTTCTCTTGGACAATTTCGCCATCGAACTCACCAATAACTAGGCTATAGACTGTAGGCGGGAGACCGGAGCAACTCGCGCTCGTCAGTCGGCGATCTTGATTCCCATGCTGCGGGCCGTTCCCTCAATGATCCGCATGGCCTGATCGATGGACGACGCATTAAGATCCTCGAACTTGCGTTCGGCGATCTCCTTCACTTGTGCTTTCGTCACGACCCCGACCTTTTCGGTCTTGGGATTGGCGGCCCCCTTGGCGACTTGAGCCGCCTTCTTGAGCAGCACCGCGGCCGGCGGACTCTTGATGATGAACTCGAAGGTCCGGTCGTTGTAGATCGTGATCAAAGCAGGCACGATCAAGCCGTTGAGTTCGCGGGTCCGTTCGTTGAACTGCGTCACGAACTGGCCGGGATTCACACCGTGAGGGCCAAGGGCCGTTCCCACCGGAGGCGCCGGGGTCGCCTGACCTCCGGGAATCTGCACCTTCACCATCGCAACAACATGTTTCGCCATGACTTACACCGCACTTACTTTTGAATGCCTGGGAACGAAGACGTCGGTCCTACGGCGTGAGAGTTTGAATTGAAGGTCAGCAATGTATCGGCTGCGGTTTTTAGCTGCAAGGGAGGCGAACCGCTCCAGGCCAGCGATCGGAGCGGAATCGAATCTCTTTAGGCGCAGAACCTGATGCTTCGTCAGCGGGTGCCGCGCGGGACGAGCATTGGCCACGCTTCGGCGAATATCAGCCCATGTGGACCGCCTCGTTGCTTTTCTCTCCGCGACGAGCGTACAGTGCCTTTCTCTAACACATCGCGGCGCCCACCGTGTTTGTGCAGTTTTCTGCCAACAAGAAGCGAAAACTTCGGGAAGGGAGCGGAATCGATGAACGCACAACTCATGCAGCGGCGGTTTCTGAGTGCACTGTTCGCGGCTGGTGTTATTCTCTGTCTGCCCGCCGCCGTACCCGCAGGCCTGTACACGTTCGAGACGATTGCCGATGACACCGGCGCGTTCACGTTCGGCGGGTTCAGCGAGGAACCTTCTATCAATAACAGCGGGACCGTGGCATTTCGCGCGAACTTCGATGCGGGGGGGAGCGGAATTTTCACGGGCAGCGGCGGCACCATCACGACGATCGCCGATTCCAACGGCCCCGTCTTCAGCTCCCTCGGCAACCGTCCTTCAATCAATGACAGCGGGACGGTTGCTTTTGGTGCGAGCCTCGATGTTGGGGGCAATGGAATATTCACCGGCAACGGCGGCACCACCACAACGATTGCCGACTCCAACGGTCCCACTTTCAGCAGCTTCGGCAGCCGTCCTTCAATCAATGGCGGTGGGACAGTGGCCTTTCTCGGCAATTTTGCTTCCGGAAACCAAGGCATTGTCATCGGCAGCGGCGGGCCCACCACGATACTCTACAACACCAACGATTCCACTTTCAGCGGCTTCAGTCAAACTGTCTCAATCAATACCGGCGGGACCGTGGCCTTTCGTGCGTTCTTCGATGCAGGGGGCAGCGGGATCGTCAGCGGCAGCGGCGGCGCTACCACGACGATCGCCGATTCCAACGGACCCACATTCAGCGGCTTCTTCGACGCTGTTTCCCTGAACAGCAGCGGCACTGCGGCCTTTACTGCGTTCTTCGATGCCGGCGGCGGCGGGATAGTTACCGGCAGCGGTGGCCCCACCACGACAATTGCCGACGAGAGCAACTTCGACAGCGGCTTCTCCTTTGCTTCCATCAATGGCAGCGGGACAGTGGCCTTTGTTGGTTTCTATGGTTCAGAATACGGGATTTTCACGGGGCCGGATTTATCGGCGGACAAAGTCATCGCCACAGGCGATGTCCTCGCAGGGTCAATCGTCACCAACGTCTCTCCTATCCGAGCCGGAATAAACGACTTCGGACAGGTGGCGTTTTATGCGGATCTGGCGGACGGCCGGTCAGGTATCTTTCGCGCGGACCCGGTGAGTAGTGCTGCCGTCCCTGAACCGGCGAGCTTAACGCTGTGCGCCTTGAGCGCACTCGGACTGGCCGGCTATCGCTGGCGGCGCCAGAAGAGCAAGCCCATTCCCGTGTCACACCCTCTGCTGTAACGACGCGCGCGGCAGTCGACGCTGAACGTGCAGGGTGCTTGCTGTCGAGATCGGTGTCCGCGGCAACTCGCGGCTCGGTCCACCGACAGTATCGCCTATCCGGACCACGCTCCGCTCGTTGTTGTTGAACGTGCCGTCCGACCAGCGGGACTTGCCCCCGGCCGCTCCATTCAACACGCACTTCCCCACGGTGGACTTGCCTCGTGGCACGAGGGTCACCAGAGTACGGCCACTTCAATTCTCGTCTTAATGGGCTCTCGACGAAATCAACATCCGGCTTCGAGGCCTTACGCAGGCAGCGATGTTCAAACTCTCGTCTCGCACATCCTGTCGTTCCCGACGAGTCTCCAGGCATTCCGCGCAATTGCGGTTTGCGATTGTGCTTGCTCTGGTCGTTACCGGGTTCGCCAGTTTCTGGCCGCAGCTCGCCCGATTCAGTCGCGCTGATGATCCCGATAGCCAGACAGCTTCCTCAGATGCCGGCGAGGCCGCTGAGTCGTCGGGTGACTCGAATCAGGTCACAGCCGAAGCTGCGCCCCAAGTGTCTCACGCTGCAGAGTCCGGCGGCGGGCATACCGATCCGGTAACACCGCTGCTGGCGGCCATCGCCATAATTCTCTTACTGGCCAAGATCATCGGAGACCTATTTGAGCGTATCGGTATGCCCGCCGTGCTCGGCGAACTGGTGCTGGGAGTGCTCCTCGGCAACGTGGCGTTTCTGACCGGATGGCAGGGTCTGGAGTTCCTGAAGGCTCCCGAGGCTTTCCACGTATCGGTGGAACTCGATGAACTCGCGGCACTCGAAACCCAGGCGAGTTCGACTGCCGAGGATGAGTCCCGAATCGCAGACCTGCGCGAACACATCGGCTCAGTCGACCCCTACAGTGTCGGAGCCATTCTGAAAATGCTGGCGAGCATCGGCGTCGTGCTGCTCCTTTTTGAGGTCGGGCTCGAGTCGCAGATCGACGACATGCTCGCGGTCGGCGCGTCCGCTCTACTAGTTGCGGTGCTGGGCGTGATTGCCCCGATCCTGTTGGGAATCGTGGTGGGTTGGGTCTTTCTTCCGGAACAGAGTTGGCACGTCCATTTATTCCTGGGGGCCACGTTGTGTGCCACGAGCGTCGGCATCACAGCTCGTGTCTTGAAGGACATGGGACGCAGTCAGCAGCGCGAATCCCGCATCATTCTCGGGGCGGCGGTCATCGACGACGTACTGGGACTGTTGGTATTGGCTGTGGTGGGGGGGATTATTCAGCAGGGAGAGAACTTTCAGGCGCTGGGGCTGCTGATCATCGTTGCCAAGGCATTCGGGTTTTTGGCCGCCGCCGTCTTTCTGGGAAGCAGGTTTTTCGCTCAGCCGTTATTCCGGTTCGCCACAACGCTCCGCGGGCACGGCCTGCTGGTGACGACCGCACTAGTGATCTGCTTCGGCATGTCGTGGCTGGCGGGCATGGTCGATCTGGCGCCGATTGTCGGCGCCTTCGCCGCGGGTCTGATTCTCGAAAAAGCCCATTACGAGGAACTCGGCAATCGTGAAGACACGCAACTGGAACAAGCCGTGCACCCCCTCGTGGCGTTAATGGTCCCGATTTTCTTTGTGCAGATGGGCATCATGGTCGACCTGCAGAGCTTCGCGGATCCGAGCGTCTGGGGGCTGGCTGTTGCACTGACATTCGTCGCCATACTCGGCAAGCAAGTCTGCGCCTTCGGAGTGCTGGAGAAGGGCCTCGACCGCTTGAGCGTCGGCATCGGCATGATCCCGCGAGGAGAAGTCGGACTCATCTTCGCCAGTGAAGGCAAGAGGCTCGGAGTCATGGACGATGGCGTTTACTCTGCCGTGCTGGTGATGATCATGCTGACGACGCTGGTCACCCCTCCGATTTTGAAATGGTCCATGAACAGGCGGAGCACGCCGCAAGTTCCAACGAGTTAACTTAAGGAGCCGATATGAAATTGCCAAGTTCCTACTCCGACCTCGTTGCCGATCTGCGTGCTTTGGGACTGCTCAAATCCTGCCAGCATCTGCTCGGTTGGGATGAGCAGACGTATATGCCTCCACAGGGCGCGGAGCTAAGAGCCGATCAACTGGCGCTGCTTGCGGGCTTGGCGCATCAGAAGGCTACGCATCCTCGCATCGGAGAACTGCTCGCGCAACTCGCGGATGCCGCTCCCCTTGGCGGACCAGAGTCGACACCCGCGGCGCTCGTTCGCGAGACGCAACGGGAGTACGACCGCGCGACCAAACTGCCGCAATTACTGGTTGAAGAACTCTCTCGTACCGCCACGCTGTCACAGCAGGCCTGGATCGCGGCTCGCAAGGCGAAGTCGTTTCCGCAGTTCCTTCCCTGGCTCGAGAAGATCATTCATCTCAAGCAGCAGGAGGCTGATGCCGTCGGCTACACCGAGCACCGTTATGATGCGCTCGTTGATGAATACGAACCAGGCAGCACAACGGCACAGTTGACCGCGACGTTGACGCCGCTTCGCAAGGAACTCGTTCCACTTGTCGCCGCGATTGCCGAGTCGCGGGTCAAACCCGATGGCTCGATCCTCACGCGGCGATACCCGATTGATTCACAGCGGGAGTTCGGTCGCCGGGCGGCTCAGGCGATCGGTTTCAGCTTCGAGTCTGGCCGGCTTGATGAGGCCGCCCACCCCTTTTGCCAGGGACTCGGCCCCGGCGATTGCCGGTTGACGACCCGCTACGACGAGCAGCACTTCCCCGGCGCATTCTTTGGCACGCTGCATGAAGCCGGCCACGGTATGTACGAACAGGGTCTGCCCGCCGAACACTTCGGCACGCCGCTGGGAGCAACAATCTCGCTGGGCATTCACGAGTCGCAATCGCGGATGTGGGAGAACCTCGTGGGCCGCAGCCGATCCTTCTGGCAACACTTCTATCCTGCGGCCCAACAGTCGTTTCCCGAAGCACTTGGCGGAGTATCGCTCGATGAATTCTACAAGGCCGTGAACGAAGTGCGGCCCTCGTGGATCCGCGTGGAGGCAGACGAAGTCACGTACAACCTGCACATCCTGCTGAGATTTGAAATGGAGCAAGGCCTCATCGCCGGCGACATCAAGCCGGCCGATGTGCCCGGGGCGTGGAATGAGAAGTTTCAATCGTACTTCGGGATGACGCCCCCGAACGATGCCCTCGGCTGCATTCAGGACATCCACTGGAGCGCGGGGCTCGTGGGGTACTTCGCGACCTATACGCTGGGCAACATGTACGGCGCCCAGTTCTTCGCTCAAGCGCGCAAAGACTTGGGAGACCTTGATGCAATGTTCGCGAAAGGCGAATTCGCCCCACTGCTGGACTGGCTGCGAAAAAACATCCATTCCCGCGGCCAGCACCTGCAGGCTTCGAAGCTGGTGGAGACCATCACCGGCCAACCCCTCAGCCACAAGCCGTTGATGACGCACCTTAAGAACAAGTTCGGAGCGATTTATGGCGTGTGAGGCCGAATCTGCGTCGTTTCCAGATTTCGACCGATTGCATGTCGGCTCCGGCGGGCAAATTGTCAATTACAATTGGACAGTTGCTTCAGACGACAAATCCTTGGGAGTCAATCATGTGGGTTCGCTACGTTCTTACGGCATTCCTGCTGGCCGCTTCCTGCGGCGTGAATGCCGACGACGACACCGGTTCCAGCCTCTCCAAAACCGACGCAGAGGAAGTGGTCGCGGAGCACAATCGCATCCGGGACGAAGCGGGCGTCGTGGTCGAGTTCGCGTGGGACAACGAACTGGCCGCCATTGCTCAGGAGTGGGCCGACGAACTGGCGACAACCGACATGCTCGCGCATCGACCAGAGAATACGCATGGCGAAAACATTGCCTGGTCGTCGGCAGAACCGTTTTCGGCCGCAGATGCAGTGCGCGCGTGGGAGTCGGAGAAAGAGCATTACCACGGCGAAGCAATCGACGAAGAGAACTTCCTGAACTTAGGGCACTACACGCAGGTGATCTGGGATCGATCCACCTTGGTCGGCTGCGGGCGTGCCGTCAGCGCGACGGGTGGAGTCTATGTCGTCTGCAACTACTCAGCGGCAGGCAATGTGCTGGGAGAGCGGCCCATCACAGTTGTCGATGATGGCGAGGATGATGACGGCTCAGAGCCGCCATGCATGAGCTTCTCCATCGGCGACTACTGTGACGGTCGGTCATCATGCCCATCCGACTCGCGATAGTGCGTGATCAGTCTCGCCGCTCGGTCGCGAGTGAAGAACGACCAGCCCCATTGCATCAGCACCAGCAGGCGATTGCGGAACTGTGTGATCTGCATCAGGTGAATGAAGACCCAGATCAACCAGGCGCGAAAGCCTGAGAATTGCCGCTTGCCGACGAGCGCGACAGCCGAATATCGCCCGATCACCGCCATGCTGCCGCGGTCCTTATAGTGAAACGGTTTTGATTCGCGTCCCTTCAGTCGATCCTGAATCAGTTTCGCCACGTACTGGCCCTGCTGCATCGCGACAGGCGCCAGTCCTGGTAGCGGCTTGCCGTCCTGATGCGAGAAGTTCGCCAGATCCCCGATCACGAAGAGGTTGGGACGCCCTGCGATGGACAGGTCTAGCGCGACCTGCACGCGCCCTGCACGGTCGAGCGAGCAACCCGTCGCTTCGGCGAGCTTACGGCCCAGCGGGGAAGCGGCGACTCCCGCGGCCCAGACCACAGTGTGAGTCGCAATGCGTTCGGCTGCGCCGCCAGACTCGACTTCGACGAATCCGTCTGCCACGTTCGTCACTTTGGTATGCGTTCGAACCACGACCTGCAGGCGTTCGAGTGATTTGCGAGCCTTGACCGCCAGGTCTTCCGGATAGACTCCCAGCGGGTGTGCGGCGGCTTCGATCAGGATGATGTGGGCATCACTCGGATTGATCTTGCGAAAGTCCCGTTTCAGTGTGTGGTGTGCGATCTCCGAGATGGCGCCGGCCATTTCCACGCCGGTGGGGCCGGCACCGACGATCACGAACGTCAGCCAGACCTTGATCGCCTCAGCGTCGTCGGACCGCTCGGCAGCCTCGAAGGCGAAGAGAATGCGCTTACGAATCTCGGTGGCGTCCTCGATCGACTTGAGTCCTGGCGCGCTCGGCTCCCAGTCGTCGCGTCCGAAATAACTGTGACGCGCGCCGGCCGCGACGATCAACGAGTCATACGGCAGCGTGACACCCGCCGCATGCACCAGTTTTTCTTGGACGTCGATTGCGGTCACTTCATCCATCAGGACGCGGCAGTTCTTCTGCCTGCGAAGGATGCCACGCAGTGGCGAAGCGATATTCGCCGGCGAGAGTTCGCCCGTCGCGACCTGATAGAGGAGCGGTTGAAACAGGTGATAGTTGCGTCGATCGATCAGGGTGACATCGACCGGCGCTCGACGCAGTGCCCGAGCCGCGGCTAGTCCGCCGAAACCTCCACCGACGATGACCACCCGCTGCCTGCCGCTCAATGGAATACCCTCGTGGTGCACGATTCGCTCGACGTTTGAGAGTGTTGCGAGCGAGCGCGGCTGCTGCAACCGGCTCAACCGTCAAACTTCGATCAATCGCCACCATCGCCATCTTGAGTGTTCACAACGCGAGCCACGCAATTTACCGAGTGTCAAACAACTGATACGTGCGGCTGGTCCACGAGACCCGTAACGTAAGAAAACCCTCAATCTCCCTGAACATCGACCCCGAACGGGCAACCGACTGGGCCAATGGAACTTCGGATAATCGGGTCTGTCGTCGAGGATCGTGCTTCATGAATGTTGATATCCGCCAGTTGCCGAACGTCGCGCAAGGGCTGTTGGTCGCGAGGCCGCTGCTCAAGGCGATGCGCCCGTATCAATGGGTCAAGAACCTGCTGCTGTTTGGCGGCCTGGTCTTTACGAAGTCGCTGTTCGACGTGGCCGCGCTAGTCCGCAGCGTCGAGGCATTCTTCCTGTTCTGCTTTGCCTCCAGCGCCGTCTACCTGCTGAATGATCTGAAGGACATTGAACGCGACCGGTTACATCCGCAGAAAAGACTGCGGCCGTTGGCATCGGGCGAACTGAACGTCACGGTCGCCAAGTGGGCGATGCTGTTGCTGGCGGCGATCGCAGTCGCGGGGGGATACCAGCTTGGTATCTCATTCGGCACCTGGCTGTTGCTGTATCTCACCTTGAACGTCGCCTACACGCTGGTGCTCAAACATCAGCCGATTCTGGACGTGATGTGTATCGCGAGCGGGTTCGTGATCCGGGCAGTGGCCGGCGTGATCGTGCTGGCCGCCGTTCCGTCTCCGTGGATCGTCCTGTGCACGATGACCTTGGCCTTCTTCGTCGGCTTCGGCAAACGGCGGCATGAACTCACATCGCTCTGCGAAGATGCCGCTAGGCATCGCCACAGCCTCTCCGGCTACTCAGCTCAGTTTCTCGACCTGATGATGGCCGTGTCGGCAGCGACCGCGATGGTGAGCTATGCCCTCTACACCGTGGCTGAGGAAACCGTCGACCGATTCGGCAGCCACCTGTTGATGGCCACGACGCCGTTCGTGATGTACGGCATCTTCCGTTACTTCTATCTCGTGCAGTTGCGTGCCGGCGGCGGCGATCCCTCGAAGCTGCTGGTGACGGACCGGCCCACTCTCATCAACGGCTTCCTATGGGCCGTCGCGATCTGCGTGATCATCCACACGCCGCTGGAATGGCTCCCCTGGTGGGTGGAGTAGCGGCGACTGTCCTCAGACGCCGGGACCAAGCGAGAGACGTGACCCCTGATGCAACTCAAAGAACAGACGACGTCGGATTGCCTTGCCCCGCGTCTGGGGACAGACGCGGCTACTGGATTCGTCCGCGACTTCGCGAAATGTCGGCGGACGATCATCATCCTATTCCTGATCGCCGCGGGCGTCCGGGCGATCGATGTCTGGCGTCCAATCGATGGCACGATTCGCGAAGCCTGGCGCGAAGCAGACACTGGGGCCATCGCCAGGAATTTCTACCGCGAGGGAATGAACATTCTCGAGCCTCGCATCGACTGGCGCGGCGACGGCCCGGGGTTGGTTGAATCCGAGTTTCCCATCTATCCCTGGCTGGTGGCCTGCCTGTACCACGTTTTGGGCTATCACGAGGAGATACTGCGGGGCGTCTCGTATCTCATCTCGCTGGCGTGCTGCGGCATGTTTCTACGTCTGGCAGACCGACTGTTGCCTCGGGGCGCGATTCCCGTGGCGTTCGCGATCTTCGCACTCAGCCCGCTGGCGGTGAGGCTGGCATCTTCGGTACAGCCGGAACCATTCATGTTCCTG
>JANNSB010000778.1:0-7804 GCA_031402175.1 Planctomycetaceae bacterium | reverse complement strand
GCCCTGAGCACCATCCGCCACATGGCCCTCAATCTGGCCCAGAAACTCCAGGCCTCCGTCACCACCATCTGCCAGGAACACGCCGCCAAAATCCCAGTCCTCCTGCACAGACTACGCATCATGAAGAACTAGCCAGCCCTGACGATCATGATGGTCCTGACCTGACTCGACCTGCCCCAGGAGCCGATGCACGCGGGCCAGGAGGAGGGTGGTCTCTTCATCCTCGAGATCCATTTGATGCAGTTCTTCCAGGTCGTTGGCGGCGGTTGGCCCCCAGTCTCCCGTGTTGTCATTGGCCGTCATCTCGGCGGTGATCAGCGCCATCGCGTAATTTGCCAGTGCGATCTGTTTCCGATCCTCACGGTCGATGGGTTGTTCGCGGACTGCCACAGCCTCAAACGGAAGCCCCAGAATACTCAACTGCGCGATTCGCTCCGGACCGACTCCCCGGTCGAACATCCGTGGATCACGTCCCACCCAACTTCTGAGGACTTCAGGAGGGTGCTCGGCATGGAGCAGATCTGCCAGTCCGGGGAAGTCGTCTTCGGTAGCAAGGGCGAGCAGATTCAGGGTATGGGACTGATCTCGCAGCTGATCGGGAGGCGGTGCGGTCACACCTTCTTGAGAACCCCTTCGCTCGGCGTTCTGGTTGCGCTGCCAGGCGACGTAGCCGACGCACACGGCCAGCACACAGATGCCAATGAGCAGCTCTCGTTGACGGCGGGACATCGAATGGAACTCGGTTTGTGATTGATGGCTGGAATCGCACTCTACACCGAGAACGAGACCGTGGTCGATGGATCGATTCGGGCCAGATCTTCGAATCACCCAGGCAGGCCAACTCTCTCTACGCCCGTTCCTCGAGTGTGGAGCGGGCATTTTTGTTTGAATTCTTGTCCCTGAGAGCCATTGCGACTCGCCATGAGTCATGGAGGCCAACAACGTTGGCCTCACCAACCTCACCCAACTCGATCAGGAATCTCTCATGAAGACTCTCATTGCCACGTTTGCCGTCGTCGCGGCTTTCGCTCTGTTCGCCGGTTCGGCCCAAGCCGACTGCTACCATGGTTACGGCGGCTACAGCTACGCCGCTCCTTCTTACCATGTCGTGCAGCCCTATGTTGTGCAGCCGCACCTCCACTGGCACGACACCAGCCATTACGACTATCACCCCACGCAGATCATTGACCATGGTTGCCACTACCATGTCATTCCTGGTCACTACGATTTCCACCAGGACGGTCACTACGACCTGCACTGGTAACTCGACCGGCTGAATGATTCAGCGAGTCGACCATCGGCCCCGGCTGCCCTTCGCAGTCGGGGCCATTTTGTTTTGAGCGGTAAGAAAACCGCAGCTTCATTCGAGCATCAAGGCCTCGGCGAGCGCGCCTCAGATTCCGGTTTCAGATCATCCGAATTCCACTCTGGCCGCACCGGAATGCGGCTGTCAGCGCTCGTCAGATCGTGGTGCCTGCGCGGAACTGAGAGCCCAGCGTGTTGCCACTCCCTCAGCCGCATCTTGACGTGTACAGATGTACAAGTCAATATCCCGCGCATGATCGCCCACCTGGACGCCGATTGCTTCTATGTCTCTGCGGAACGAGTCCGTCGGCCGTCGCTGCTGCACCTCCCCGTGGGCGTGCTCGGCAATCAGGGCGCATGCGTCATCGCCAAGAGCTACGAAATGAAGGCAGCTGGCGTGAAAACCGGTGTCCCCATCTGGGAAGCCGTGAAGCTCTGTCCGGACGGCATCTACATCAAGCGCGACTTTCAGTGGTACGAAGTCCTGTCACGGATGATGCTCGACATGGTTCAGTCATGCAGCCCCACGGTCGAATACTACTCGATCGACGAGTTCTTCTTTGATGCCGATCGAGTCGATCCCAAGGAGTTGCAGGCGCGGATTCTCAACACGGTGGGTGTTCCCGTGACTGTCGGAGTGTCGAAGTCTCGCACACTGGCAAAGCTGGCTTCCGACGCCGGAAAGCCGTTCGGCTGCCGCGTGCTGCTCGATGATGAAGAGATTGCCAGCTACATCGAGTCGATCAACGTTCAGGAAGTCACCGGCATCGCGTCGCGCTCAGCGACCAAGCTCGCGGAGAACGGAATTCGGACGTGCGGGGAGTTCCGGCGGGCCGATCCGCAACTCATCAACCGTCTGCTGACGAAACGCGGAGAGGCGCTGTGGTGGGAACTGCATGGTCAGCCCATCACGAAGATCGCCACCAGCCGTCCAAGGCACAAGGCGATCGCCCGCGGCGGATCGATCGGAGAAGCGACTGATGATCCCGACATTCAGACGGCATGGCTGGTCCGCAATGTGGAGCGACTGATCGAAGCCATGTTCTGGAATCGGTATCTGTGCAATCGGCTCACTGTGGCCGTGGGTTACAAAGATCGATCGTTCGCCCAACGCTCCACTTTGCCCGAAGTGACGAATGCTTCGGAAGTCCTGCTGCCCACAGCCAAGCACATCTTTGCTCAACGTCCACCCGGCGTCGTCACGCACATCGACATCATCGCGGATCAATTGGCACTGGCCGGTCAGCATCAGCAATCACTGTTCACGTCACGACCTCGCATCGACGCCATCAAGCGAGCCGTCAATGACAAGCTGGGGAGGTTCAAAGTCCGCAGCGGGGAGACCCTGCCACTGACTGAAGTCTATACGGACGATGCGCACAACCATGACATCTGCGACATTCACGGAAAGACATGCTTCTGATGTTCGGAGTGTCACTCGCCCGCCGCGAATTGACCGAAGCGTTGATCGAGCGCCATCAACTTGCCGCCCGGATCTCGAAACGACATGCCGAGGCGGACGAAGAGATTCACTTCATGGACTATCACCGGCCAAGAGTGTTGCCGGTCCTGCTGGATGGTCAGATTCTCATTCTGCCATGGGGGGGATGGAAGGAGATCGAGACATTGCAGGGAGAGTACGCGGGCCTGGAAGGAGAGATTCCGGCGACGTTCGGGTTCGACTCGGGGATCTGGTACGCAATGCGCGGGATCCGTTGCTGTGTGATTCGGCGAATGATCTATCCCATTCGCCGATCCTCAACCCATTACTACGAAATCATGACTCGCCAGAGCCGCATGCCGTTGTTCGTTGGGGAAACGATTTGACAATGCTGGGCGACAGTGCGGATTTCCATGGCGGCGAGCGACATGATTGAGACTGCCAACGATCACATGGACATTCTCGCAGTTTCTCAATGCACTTACTCGGTGCGCCACAAACAGCCCGACCAGTCACAATGACTGGTCGGGTCAAATCTCAGTCCAGGCGGCACTACTCGACGTACCACGATATCCAGTAGGAGGATTCAACCACTCCCCCTGGGCGAAGCGACGCGGCTCCGTTCGGCAACGCAAAGTGCGTGCGGTTCGGTTGGACCGCGACCGATTCCGTCGCGGGGCTTCCGAACGCCTCGACGGCGTGCAGCGTCGAGCCCACCGTGAGGTTGTGTGAGGCCGACTCACCGGCGGACAACGTAAACGTTTCGGTCCAGTGGGCCGGCAACGGGCCATCAGCCGCCACATAGAACCGATATCTGAGAGTCTCTCCCGATTGGTTGACGACGGTCATGGGCGGCGCGGAGACGCCCCCTCCCCCATCGGTGAATATCGTAATGGGCCGCTCGCCAATCACGTTGCCCGCCCTGTAGTAGTTGCAGACCACATAGACCTTGCCCGATCCGCTGACGGCGCGCCCGCAGCCGACCCAGTCGGTTCGATCCCAGATGATCTGCGTGTAGTGCCCGAAGATCAGGTAGTTGGTCCCATCGATCGCTTCGCCGTGGTAGAGCGATTCTTCCTCCTCCCACATGCGAACGGCGTCGGTGCCCGAGAACGCTCTTCCGCCCCAGGACATGGCGATGTTCTCGCCGACCGGGTAGTCGGCGCGATAAGCCCGATGCCGAAGTTCTTCGGTTCGCGCGAGTTCATTGGCCCATTCCTGGGCGTAGCCGGCCAGACCGTTGTCCCAGGCGATCGCAACGATGACGCCCGCCTCGCTGCGGATACGGTTATGCTCCGCGACAACGGCAATCGCCTCGGCGTCGCTCAAGCTGGAACCGGTATCGGCCCGTGCGGTGGTGCTGCTAACGACGGCCAGCAGCGTGGCCGTGAACAGTGAATAGAACTGAATGGCAGAGCGCCCTCGACCGAGCGATGCTCGGCCGGGCGCACGTTGTGACGTAATCATGACAGTCTCCGTGAGAGTGGTGGTGTGGTGAGTGTGGGAGAATCCGGTCTAAGCGTGAGCGGCGTTGTAGTGCGGCGACTGCACGATTCGCGCCTGATTCTCCGATTCACCAAGCGAGAATGCGCACGGATTCGGGACACCGATTCGTGGCGCAATCTTCGCGGTCCTGGCGCTCGTTACGCGATCCTCGGCGATGCACCAGGCATCACGGCGCAGGCAGCGGTGTTGAGATGCTGAGCTCCAGTGCGATCGGCCGATGGTCGCTCGTGGTCTCGTCATCGGGGAAATCCCCATCACGCACAATCACTCGGCTGACAGACTGCCAGTCCCTGGCTGGACCGGCGACGAAAGCGAAGTCGAGCATTGAATCGGGATAGTTGTCGCTGCCGTCGCCGTCTGAGTCGCTCCAGTTAGTGTCGATCAGCTCTGCTGGCTCCACCCACTGCCAGACGTTGTCCCGCAACATCTCGACGAACGCCGCATTGCCTCGCTTCGTGAGGAAGTCGTAGTCCAGGTTGAAGTCGCCGATCGTGATGGTGGGCAGCGTTTGATCGCGGGCCCATTCCCGGAGGCCAACAGCCTGCTGGTTGCGGAGTTCCACGTTTCCGCGGGCGAGATGGTTCACCATCACCTGGAACTCAACGCCGCTCTGGCGGTCCCGCAGGTGCACGATCAATGGGGAGCGGTGCGTGCCGTTGTTCAGTGTGTTTCGTCGGTACTCGTCGAGTTCCTGCTGCCGGACGAGTTCAAACCGTTCAGCGTCGTAGAGAATCTGCAGCCGATCACCCCGTCCCGTGGCCGAGTTGACGGTCGCGAATTGGCTGGCGGCCCCGTCGCAGAATCGCTCAAAGTTGTCCGGGGAGACCTCGCTCAGGGCGATGATGTTGTACTCGGCGAACGCACTCAGTTGCTGGGCGATCACCGCAGGTTCACTCCCACCCGACTCGACGTTCCAGGCCACAAGGGAAATGCTCTCGGCCGCCGCGGGTGGTGGTTGTGGCGAATCAGGGGTCGGTGCAAGTGTGACCGCGTCCGCAGGAGGATCACAACCGGCGATCCACAGCAGCGCCAGGAGCAACCACAGCAGCCGGACCGCCCTGTTATCGGGCTTCAGATCACCTTTTGCCATGACAGCGGGCATAGTCTCATCCCTCGCGAACCGAAGTGGCAGGTTTCGTCGAAATGCACAGCAGAATGAGCGAGGCGAGGATCGACAGCGCTGCCCCCCAACCAAAGGCCATCAGCGGACCGTGCTGCTGGTAGAGCCAACCGAACAGCACGCTCGAAGGCAGGGCCGCAATGCCAATGGCAAAGTTGAACCAGCCGAATGCGAGTCCCTTGCGTTCGGCACCGACCAACGTTGTCACCAACGTCTTCTCCGCAGGTTCGGTCAGCGCGTAGAACAATCCATACGCCAGAAACACCACCCAGACCTGCCAGGCCGTATGGATCAGGGCGAACGCAATGTAAATGGCCGCATAGATCATCCAGCCCAGGAGGATCAGAGGCCGGGGACCAATGGTGTCCACGGCTCTGCCGGCCAGCAGGCTTCCGCTGCTCTTCACCATGTGAAAGGCGCACCACAACAACGGCAAGTACGCGGTGGGTACGCCGAGTTCCCCGGCGCGTACCAGCAGAAACGCATCGCTGGAGTTGCCGAGTGTGAACACAACGAGGGCCAGGAGGTAGACCCGGAAGTTTCGGTCGAAGGGTTTGAGCGTCAGCCGCAAGCTGTTTTCCAGCGCCCTGTCGCGGGGCTGCTCACGCAGGCCCACGACCAGCAACGCCACGACCGCCAGCCCGCTGCGATCGCCCAAGCCTCGAAGACCTTGAACCCGCCATCGAGCCACTCCGAGCAGATGGTGATCCCACGCTGACCGTAGTTGTGGTAGATGGCCATGTGCCTCTACGAACAAGCGGCGTTGGCGCTGGAACTTGGATCGGCCCAAGTGGCCGAGCAGTGCCGGCAACAGGCGCTCCAACACGGCCTGTTGTCCACGGTACGGCAGATTGAATCGCTGCTAAAGCTGTCCGCCGTCCCGACGGGGCGCGCCGAGAAGACTGCCGCGACGGGATTCGTCATCGTTCCCATCGATGACGGGACGGGCAGCCTCAACGAAATTCTCAGGACCGAAATCGCCAAGGCGCGGGCCAGCGGTCGTCAGCCATATGCCTACTTTCACGCCCTGTGGTGTGGTGCCAGCCGGATGCTGAATCTCAGCTTGCAGGATCCACGCATGGCCGACGCATTCGAAGGAACACATGTCATCCGCTTCTCCATCGATACGTGGGGAGACAACGCGATGGCCTTAGGCTTCAACATGCGCTCCGTGCCCATCTTCTTCCGGCTCGATAGTCACGGTACTCCCTTGGATTCCATCGACGGGAGCGCCTGGGCCGGCAACAGTCCGGAGAACATGGCAGGTCCACTGAAGCGTTTCTTCAGAATGGCGTTATCGTGACGCCGGTAGAGCGTTGAGGATGGCCGCAAACGGATGATCACTGACCCCGACAAGGTCGACATGCCGGACTACGGCACGCCGAGTGACGGTTTCGGTTCTGTGCGGAGCGAATGCAGGCAACGAGCAGCGGTTATTTGGTCTCGTGGGTCCAGACCTGGAAGCTCTCCAGGTTCGCCACGCCGAAGGCCGTCGTGAGCGCCACATCGACGGCGTCTCGACCTCGCGCCATCAGCACGCGGCCGATGCGCGGCGTGTTGTGTCGCGCGTCCATCGTCCACCACCGTCCGCCCAGGTAGACTTCGAACCAGGCGCTGAAATCCATCGGGGCGGGATCGGCCGGGACGCCGATGTCGCCCAAGTAGCCGGTCGCATACCGCGCTGGAATGTTGAGGCAGCGGCAGAACGTAATCGCCAGATGCGTGAAGTCGCGACAGACGCCCTTACGCTCGCGGTACACGCCCGCCGCTGTCTTCGTGGCGTGGGCGAACTCGTAGCCGAACTTGACGTTCGCATGACACCAGTCACAGATCGCCTGCACGCGTGGCCAACCCGGCGGCACTTGTGAAAAGAGTTGCCACGCGGCGTCCTTCAGCAGATCCACTTCGCAGTAGCGGCTGGCCAGCAGGAACTGCAGCACATCCGGCGGAAGCTGCTCGACAGGGAATTGCAGTGCAGACAGATCGATTTCGTCGGGGCGTCCATCATCCTGGACGACCGCGTCGTTGTAGAGTCGAAACCGGCCAGCGGGAGCGAGCACTCGACTGCAGGTGTTGCCGAACGCATCGGTATAGAACCACATCGGCACATGCGGTTCGACGCGGAGCGCCTCCAAAGCGCGCAGGCGCGGAAACTGTGAGGGATGCACGTTCAGCACCAGCAACATCGGCGTGGCGGCCGGGAACTGGAACACAACATCAAAGCCAATGCGGATGAGCAGGGGACGACTCTCTGAAAAAGCGAATCTGTGGAAGCGATCGAGCGCGTGCGCTTCTGCACATGGATAGCATGATGACGGGCCTAAGCCTAACACCGCCATGCTCACTAGTCCAAGGTACCTGGCACTGGTGAGCTTGGAACGAGTTCCCGGCCGCCGACAGCCATGTGCCGACGGAAGGACCACGTCGTCACA
>JANNSB010000777.1:0-10863 GCA_031402175.1 Planctomycetaceae bacterium | reverse complement strand
GCGTCAACTCCGGCCCTACTTGCAACATCGAGGCGAGTTGTGGGACTTCTTCCATCGCAACCTCTACAAGGCCGTCCACGCCAACCTGCTGCGAGAGGAAGAACAGCGGAGCAGCGCCCATGCCGAGCTCGCGGCCTACTTCCACACGCAGGACTACTTCATGGAGTCGCTGGAGGAACAGCGAGCCAGAGCCAAGCGCCTGCCGCCGACGCCACGTCCGGCCAATATTCGCAAGGTGGATGAACTCCCCTGGCAACTGCTGCAGGTGGCGAAACTTTCGGGGAAGGACGACCCCGCCTCCCCGCACTGGGACGCCGTGGCCGACCTGTTCACCGATCTGCATTTCCTGGAGGCGAAGGCTGAGGCACTGCCCTATGTTCGGCCTGAGGACACTGCCGGTGAGTCGACGACCACTTCCGCCACAACAGCATGATCTTCGACCTCGTCAAAGACTTCGCCGACGCACTGGACGCGATGCCGAGATCGCATCCGCGTTGCCGCATCCTCAAGCTACTAGACGAAGCGGTCCGTCGCGAAGTGCATTTCATCGATCGGCATCCGACGACGTTCTTTCAGTGCATGTGGAATACGTGCTGGTGGTATGACTGTCCGGAGGCGGCAAATCACTATCTTCCAACCACTCATGCCGCCGATGCGATGAGGGAAACAGCGGCATCATCGGATATTGGTCTGCATATCCTGCTGGAGTTCTGGCACGGCGAAAAGCGCGGTCTCCTTCCCGATTTCCCTTGGATTCGTTGTTTACGTCCGCCTCTGTCGCCATTAGGTTCGGGAGAGATACTGAAGGTGCCCATTTCGCTATTGGAATGCGAATTCTGCGGAACTAAGCACCAAATTCGCACAATTTCTCACGGCGGGGTCGTCCGCATCTGGGACGTCAAAACCGGCGCGCAAATCGATTCCTGGGATCTGCGCACCCAACTGCCGAAGATTCACGTCTCTTCCGACCGGGAAACAGCGGTCCTCTACGCTCACCACGAAGTGCGAATCATCGATTTCCGAAGTGGAGAGCCCAAAGCGCCGCTCGAGGAACCTTTGAAAGAGGACCAAACCATCATCAACACGGCTGTCTTTTCCAACGACGCGCGTCTCCTTGTTACGGCGACAGAAAAATCGCTGCGCATCTGGGACACGGCGACGGGCAGATTGCTTTCCGTCCTGGTCAGTGAACACTATAACGCGAATTTGAGTGTGGCAATCGCTTCCGACTGCCGCCAGCTGATCAGCGTGGGTATCGATTTTTGTTTTTGGGACATCGGAGATTTGCAGCGCCCAGTCTACCGCCATTTCAGTTGCCATCATGCAACTTGTGTCGACTTGTCTCCCGATGGAACGACGGTCGCTCTCGGCTGCTGGGACGGAATGCTTCGCATTCTCGATGCAGCCACGGGCGTCGAGCGGTTCGCGATCCAGGGCCACGCAAGAGCCGCGGGTGAAGCAGGCAGTCATAACGACCGCAGAGAAGTAAACGACGTAACGTTCTCTTCCGACGGACGACTTCTGGCCAGTGCGTCCGAGGACAAGACCGTGCGCGTTTCGGATGTCTCCTCGGGCAAACTCATCACCGTCTTACACGGTCACAGTTCGGCAGTCAGCAGCATCGCATTTTCTCCGGACTCGGACCTGCTCGTAAGCAGCAGCAGAGATGGGACCGTCCGAGTTTGGGACTGGAGAATTGCCCGGGACTTTCGAGCCCTGCGGGGGCATCAGGCGACGATCAGTTGTATCGGCTTTTCACCGAAATTGACTGCCGTAGTGAGTGGTGATGTGGACCGCAAGTCGGTTTCTTGGAGCACCCAAACCGGATTGCCCATGGGCGAATGGTCTCCCCAAGGAAATAGCGGCACTGTCTCAGAATTGATTTTTTCACCGGAGGGGTCACGGGTGTCCATCAAGGCGGACAATCCCGGTGGGTACATTCGCGTTGTCGCAGTCGACGGCGCGGAGATCGTGCCCACTTTCTGGGCCGAGCACGGAGTGCGCCGCGCCGTCGCGTTTTCACCCGACGGATGCCGAGTCGCCCTCTTGAGGGAAAAGCTGAACGCTCACGTGCTGAATTTGCGGAGCGGAGAATTGCTTTTCTCGCTCGGACCTCATGAATCCCTCGTCCAGGAAGTTTCGTATAGCCCGGACGGGCAGTACCTGGTTACCCGGTCTTTCGGAACGCTGTGGGTCTGGAACGCTTCGAATGGTGCTCGCGTTTCGGAATGCCGCAGCCATTCGGACACGATGGGTTGCTTTGCATTTAGTCTGAGCGGCGACCGATTGGCCACCGGATCGTCCGACAAGACGGCTCGAGTCTGGAATGTGAAGAGCGGGGAGGAGCTGATGGTCTGCGAAGGGCACACCAGCCATGTCAATGCCGTTGGCTTCGACCCAAGCGGCGACAAAGTTGCGACGACGTCGCTCGATAATACGGTGCGAGTTTGGGACCTGCGGCAAACTCGACGCCGTCTGGCGGACTTGCTCGGTTTTGGCGCCCGACGTCTCCCTCAAGGCCGGGAAATTGCTGCGCTAAGAGGAATCGGCAACCTAGTTCATCGCCTTCAATTCTCTCCCTGCGGAAAGTTCTTGGCACTTGGCGATCTCTTTGGGCTTCGGCTCTGGGAAGTCGGCCGAAATGAATCCGAGACCCTGCGAGCGCCCGATTTACAAGGAGACGCGCTATGTTCCATCGCATTTCTCCAGGGCGGTCAGCGCATCGCGGGTGCATTCGGCAGACGCATTGTCGTTTGGGACGTATCCAACGGGCGCGTCGTCGAAGTGATCGAGGGACAGTATGATTACGCCCATTTTTCGGACGGTCGACTTCCTGAATTCAGTGGAACCGTTGACGGGGGAGACATCATGATCGTTCCGGCGCGTGGAGGTGGACCAATCGCCTGGTTACCGGGTCGATTCCAACATGTCACCAGCGATCGCGGTGGGTTGATATGGGCCGGGTGTTCTGAGAATTACTTGTGTCTGTTCAGATTAGGCAGCAGCGGATCCCCAAGTAACGATTACAGATCCGGGTCTGAACGCGATCGATGGACGAGCCCGGCCATGTCCAAGTCGAACAAATGATTTTCAATCTAGGCCAAGACTTCGCCGACGCCCTCGCTTCCATGCCGCGCGAGCATACGCGTCATCGCATCCTCAAGCTACTCGACGAAGCCATCCGCCGCGACGTGCACTTCATCGCCCGGCATCCGACGACGCTGTTTCAGTGCCTGTGGAACACCTGCTGGTGGTACGACTGTCCGGAGGCGGCGGGGCATTACGAGAGCGTGGTGGGGCCTTGGGAGAATCCCGGTGAAAAGCTCCATCAGATTCTGCAAGATTGCCGGGCGGCAAAGGAAGGCGAGTTTCCCGGTTTTGTCTGGCTCAGATCGCTTCGTCCGCCGCCGGTGCATTTGGGTACCGGTCAGATCTTATCGTTGAATGTTGAATCTCAAGGTGTCTCATGTGTCGCATTTTCGCCGGCAGGCCACCGAATTGCGTGCGGGTCATACGAGACAATCCAGGTTTGGGATTCTCACACTGGGGAACGTCTGTGGCGTATCGCGGGGTTGGCGGGGGGAGTGGACAGCGTTGCGTATTCCCCGGACGGCAAGAGATTCGCCTGCGCGTCATCGCAAGGCGAGATAGTCCGCGTCTGCGACGCGGAAACCGGTCAGGAGCTACACCGCGTCCCTTTTCAAACGAACGTATGCAGTTTGGTGTTCTCGCCTGATAGTCAAGCAATCGTTGTGGGCTGCGAGGACCATACCGTCCGCATCTGTGACGTTGAAACTGGCGCAGAACTGAAATGCTTCAGTGGACACACAGAGCGCGTGGCTTGTGTGGCGATCTCGCCGGATGGCAAGCGGGTGGTCTCTGGATCCTGGGACGATTCTGTGCGTGCCTGGAGTGTGGAGAGCGGTCGTGAAGAATACTGTTTCTACAGTATGTGCCACTCCATCGCTTATGGCTTGGACAGCGGGTGGTTTGCGACCGGATCGGTCAATCGGGTGGCGATTTGGGATGCTCGGAATGGAAAATTGATTCGCGAACTGTCTCGGGAGACGGCACATGGGGTGTCATGGTGTTTCGGCGATCAGACGCTTGTGAGTTCAAGCTTGGAAAACGTGCAGCTCTGGGACGTCCAAACAGGCCGGGAGTTGAGATGCTTCAGCGGGCATGAAGGCCAACTTCAATGCGTTGCGGCGTCTCCCCGCGACGAAAGGATTGTCACCGGGTCGTCAAACGGGACGGCAACTATCTGGGATCCGTCCATCGGCGAGAGCTTTCGGCCTCTGGCATCAAAGACGGGTTATCCTGCGAGCCTGGCCTATTCCCCAGCTGGTGATCGGATCGTGATCGGATCGTGGGATGGCACGGTCCGTGTCTGGAACTCGGAAACCGATCGCGAATTGCTATGCCTGACAGGTCACACGGAGAAAGTGAACAGCGTTTGCTATTCTCCCGATGGAAAACTCATCGCCAGCGCGTCAGGCCAGGAATATGCGCCGGAAGACGCCACAGTCCGGATTTGGGACGCCGAGTCAGGACGGTTGGTCCGTTGCCTCGCAGGTCATCATGCCAAGGTGCATTGTGTCGCGTTTTCCGCCGATGGCCTGCGAGTGGCGAGCAGCTCGGGAGATTTCCACGGCGTCGATGCGACAATCCGGGTGTGGAGCATCGAGACTGGAGAAGAATTGCTGTGCCTGGCCGGACATGAACACGAGGTGGGTTGTGTCGCGTTTTCTCCTGACGGATCGCAAATCGTCAGTGGCTCCCAAGATGGCACTGTCCGTCTCTGGGATGCAGCTTCCGGCAAAGAACTACGAAAACTACCTGGCCCCTTCCAACTTTGTGTCAATTCGGTCGCGTTCTCTCCGGATGGAGGGCAGGTTCTTACGACAGACAATCAGATTTGCGCGTGGGACGCCGAATCCGGCGAATTCGTGCACGCCTTGCAAATCGGACAATACGACATCATCGCCGTCGCCCACGGGCCGATGAGATTCGCATTCCTCCTCTGTCCGAGGCTAATTGCGTCGACGCTGGATGATGCGGTGAGTGGAGACTCAGTCGCAAAATTCCCGACAGAGCTGGGTTACGTTGCCACGCATCCCGATGGACGGGCATGGATCGCGACAAATGGTAACCACGTCTATATGCTCCGACTGGAGGGGCAGCCGGTTCGGAAACTTGCCTCGCAAAAGTGGTACGTGAAGCGTGATCCGACGAGCCGGATGCAGGGACCAATCTCGTCGCAGGACTTGAAAGAACTCGTTCGAGGTTTTCTCATCACGCGCCTGAGTGAAGTGTCACAGGACGGAATCACATGGCATCGGGCGTCCAAGCTTCGTGGAATTCAATGGCCAGAGGGCTCGTGAATGAATCGCGGCGACTCTGTGAAGTGGGAGTGCAGCAGGCCGCTCGGCCAATCGGCACTTAATGGCAACAAGCATGATCTTCGACCTCGTCAAAGACTTCGCCGACGTGCTGGAAGTGATGCCGCGAGAGCATCCTCGGCTCCGCATCCTCAAGTTGCTTGATGAGGCGATCCGCCGTGACGTGCACTTCATCGACCGGCACCCGACGACGCTCTTCCAATGCTTGTGGAACACCTGCTGGTGGTACGACTGCCCGGAGGCGGCGGAGCATTTTAATCTATCGAAAAGAAGAGGCACGGGCCCGCTGCCGTGGGAAACAGCAGGGCGGCCGTCGTCGATGCTGCTCGAACAATGGCGAGCCAACAAAGAGCGCACCGAGCCAGGATTCCATTGGTTGCGGTCATTGCGGCCACCATCATTGAACCTGGATTCGGCTCAAGTGATGGTGATCCGTGGCAAAATGTTCGTTAAGGGCGTGGCACCGAGCCCCGACGGGCGATTCGTTGCAAGCTGGGGTGATGGGATACGGATCTGGAATGCAGAGTCCGGCGAGGAACTCCTTTGGATTGTCGGTCATCAAGGCGTCGTGACCAGCGTGGCCTGGAGCAACGACTGCCTGAAGATCGTCAGTGGATCCGAAGACAAGACCGCGCGAGTCTGGGATGCAAGGAGCGGCCAAGAACTCCTTCGACTTCGAGGTCATGAAAACTGCGTGACCTGCGCGGCGTGGAGCGGCGAAGATGAAACGATCGTAACCGGTTCTCAGGATCATTCCATGCGAACTTGGGATGCAGGGAGTGGCCAAGAATTGCTCTGCCTCCGCGGTCACGAGCACTTTGTATCAAGCGTAGCATGGAGTCCTGACAAGCAACGCATTGTAAGTGGAGCCTACGACAACACCGTGCGTGTATGGGACTCGTCGAATGGTCAAGAACTGCACTGCCTGCGCGGCCACGAGCACTACGTATCAAGCGTGGCGTGGAGTCCTGACAATCAACGCCTTGTAAGCGGAGCTTGGGACAATACCGTACGGGTGTGGGATTCGAAGAACTGCCACGAACAGCTTTGCCTGCGCGGTCACGAGGATTACGTATCATGCGTGGCGTGGAACGGCGACGGACATTGTGTTGTCAGTGGATCTTATGACAAAACAGTAAGAACTTGGAACGCGACGAGCGGCCAAGAACTCGTGTGCCTCGGCGGACACGACGATCGAGTTGAAGGAGTGGCATGGATTGGTGGCGGCCCACGAATCGTCAGTGGGGCACATGACGACTCGGTTCGGATCTGGGACACCACCGTTGATCACGAACATCCTCCCCTCAGGGGGCATTCGGACATATTGAATAGTTTGGTTTGGAGCAGCAACGGACAATGCATCGCCACCGGATCTCGCGATAACACGGTTCGGGTATGGAGTGCAAAGACAGGTCGAGAGAATCTCTGCATCCGCGGGGATGAAGAGAGGTTCGTCGGTGCGCTCGACGGCGAGGGTCGGTGCCTCGTTACCGTGTCGTACAGCAATAAAGTCCAAGTCTGGAACACGGCGATTGGAGTGGAATTGTTGAGGTGCGGCAAGCACGAGGGCCAGGTAAATTGCGTGACTCTGAGCGGAGATGGCCTTCGCATTGCCTTGGGACTTGAGGATAAGACGGTGCGCGTATGCGATGTCCAGACCGGCCGCGAACTCGTTTGCCTGACTGGGCATAACGACAGTGTCTGTCGCGTCGCATGGAGCCAGGATGGCCGGCGCATCGCCAGCGCAGCGATCGACTGCGTATCGCGGGTATGGGACGCAACAACCGGCAAGTGCTTACAAATCCATCAAGACCGATTTGGTGTTGAAGATCTCGCCAACGGCGAATCGCGAGGTTCTCTTGTTGTTCTGGCCCAACATCCGGAACTGGAGGTCCAGGACGCCAGCGAGCACCCTTTGGCCTGGCTGGGACAGAGCACATTACTGTGTACTCTTCCGGGCGATCGCGTCTTCGCGGGGGCCGTCGGCAACTATTTCCTGCTGGTCGCGCTTGAAGGAGACTTGCATCAAACCACAAACGGGAACCAATGACACGCTGACGTGCATTTCCGTGAACTCGTCGGCCTCGTCAAGAATGAGCACGACTTCACGAACATCGCCAAGACGCGCGTGACGGTACGAACCAGCCCTGGAAGCGCTGCCATGATCTTCGACCTCGTCAAGGATTTCGCCGACGTGCTGGACGCGATGCCACGGGAGCATCCGCGGCAGCGGCTCCTCAAGCTGCTCGACGAAGCCATACGCCGTGACGTGCACTTCATTGACCGGCATCCGACGACGCTGTTCCAGTGCCTGTGGAATACGTGTTGGTGGTACGACTGCCCGGAGGCGGTGGAGCATTACCGAGGTGACATCGCGACGCGGGCTGAATCGGGGTTGGGCCTTTGTGGACTGCTTGAGAAATGGCGGGCTCTGAAAGAACCGGAGACGCCGCGATTTGTCTGGATGCGCTGCAGGCGACCGCCTCCGTTGCCGCTCACCGCCGGCTTGTTGACCGTGCTGTTGGATGCGCCAGCCGGTGTACGAGACTTGGCTCTGACGCCGGACGGTCGACGTCTGGCTTTGGCGCTGTCGGACGATTCCATACTCATCCGAGATGCCGCGAGCGGCGAGCCAATCAGCCATGTCACGGGATTGCAGGATGTCCGTTGCGTGGCCTGGTCGCCGAATGGTGATCGGCTTGCCGCCGGCTTACGAGAGAATGGCGTCCCGATTGTGCAAATCTGGGATTCGCTGGCAAGTACCAAGTTGGCTCGGCTCCCGGTCGGTACCGACATCAAGGGGATCGCGTTCCTGAGCGGGGGAATCCAGCTCGCCGTGGCCTTTGTCGGCGAGCGTGGCCAGCGAGCCACAGAAGCCCGCTATGGATCGGCCGCCGCGATTGTCGCCGTGCTTGGTGGATTGTCCGGAGCGCAGGAACCTGCGGTAAAGGTGTGGAACCTGGCGACTGGTCGGATGCTGGCCTCGCTCGGGAGGGCCCCCTTTGGAACATGTGATTTGGCGGTATCCGGGGACGGCTGCTCGATCGCGGCCCTCTACGATCGCGGTTCGTTCATCGGGAGAGGCGCGGTTTTTCGCCGTGATCCCACGAGTAACGAAGAAGCCGCCCTTTGGGACGAAGTTGAATTGAGTGCGGACGACGCCCCTCACGGATTCGTCAAGGCGGCCTTTTCTTCCGATGGATCGCGATTGGCCGTGCTCGATGCGAACGGCACGATTCATTGCTGGGCGATGACCACGCAAGGATCCGGCGCGGTCTTCACACATGAGCCTCGTTTGATTCGCACCCGCGAACCGCAACGAACGCTCACCTGGACCAAAGATGATCGTCACATCATTTCTGGCTCCTACTTTGGCACGCTGCGCAGTTGGGACGTCGCCAACGGTGCGGAGGTCTGGTCCATTCGTGGGCACAGTGAGATGGTGACTCGAGTTCTGGCGACGCGCGACGGCCGGAGCGTCATCAGTGGGTCGGCTGACGGGAGGGCCTGCCTGTGGAATCTCGAGCAGTTGCGAGAGCAACGCCTGCAACACACTGCGCCCGTCTACGGTGGATTGGCACTGCATCCACAAGGCAACGTGCTGGCAAGTGTTTCGGTAAGTGGATCAATCCAGATTTGGGATCCGGTCCGGGGAGTCCTGGATCATACATTGAGCCAAGCGGATTCTGCGGCCGATCGACTGGAGTTCAGTCCCACGGGTGACCGCCTCGTTGCGTTCAATGAGCGGAGCGTTCGATCCTGGCAGTGGCCCGATGGGAAAGAATCCAGAATCGAGGCCGGCCCCGGCGAGGAAAATGGCAGATTGGTCTACGCCTTGTCGCCTGATGGTCGATTGGCAGTGACCGCGTGCCGAGACCATGCGTTGGCCGTCTGGGATCTCGTCTCCGGTCGGCAAGTCTACCGCTGGATCGGTCATCGAGTCGATCCACTCTGTATCGCGTTTTCATACGACGGGCAGCGCGTGGCGTCGGGGGACGGAAACGGAGAAATTCGCCTTTGGGAAGCGGCCAACGGGCGGCTCCTCAAGGAACATCGCTTACCCCTCGCACAGGTGTCGGCGCTGGCGTTCGCGCCGAACGGGCGGCGTCTGATTTCGGGAGACTCCACGGGAGCCATCCGAGTTTGGGATGGAACGGGAAAACGTGGTTTGATGGCTGCGCTGCGATCGATTTGGGTCAGAGCCCGCTATGTATCTGGCGGGGCGCCATCGAACGGTGAAGAACTGGGTTGCCTGCAAGGACACGCACAACGCGTCCAGGAGTTGGCTGTTTCCTCGGACGGAAGGTCGATTGTTTCGCGCGAACAGGCAAGCACGGGAGTGATTGGCGCGATGCGCGTGTGGGATCTTCATAGCGGATACTGCTCCGAAGTCATCGACGGCAATGGCGACGCCCAGGGAATTGCGGACTCGTCCTGGCGGGGCCTCGTGAAAAGATTCGAGATTGCTGTTCAGTTTGCGCCGACGGGCGATGAACTGGCTTGGTACCCGGCCCGTTGCATGGAGATCCTCACGCTTGGGGACGGTCGATCATGGGCGGCCGTGGAAGGCGATCACCTCTACTTTTGGGAACTGACGAAGGGCGAGGATACAGGCTGATGTTTCAAGTTCCCGCACATCATCACGTCGCCCGCGATCCTTCCGCCCGTGGAGACGATCTTCAAGCCGGCAAGTTCCGCGATGTCGGGGTAGGGACGAATAGCGCCTTTGTCTTTCTCCTGATCGGGAAGTTGATTGCATTGGACGAGCCGGTTGTTGATCTGTCGGAACTCGTCTCGCGTTTCTGGGTCTACGTAGGACCAGCCATAGTTGGAAGTTTGGCTCCGCATTGAACCGTCGAATTCCAGCGATGAACGTGCTGCGGTGCGACACCTCGACGCGTGACATCGGTGACATTCACCGGAGCAGTATTGGGATCGAAGAAATGAGCCCCCTGCGAGTCCTCAGCTTGACTCTTTCCGATACCGCGTTCATTTGAATTCCGGTCCAGCACATACTGCAACGGATAGCTGCAGAAAGCTGGCTGTGACCATATCAAATTCCTACGGTCGGTCGATCTGGGTCGACTCAGCGTGATATCGTGTCCGCTCGGTATCGCTCCATGCGATGCAGGATTGACCAAGACAACAATTCCCACGCCCCATGGCAGTCTTTGTGCGCCGCCTTTGCCATCACGGTCCAGGTGGCGCTGCCGATTCCGGTGGAAAGCGCTGATGCCTTGCGAACATGGCTTGCTCACAGAGGCCGATGAGCAGGACCGGCGGATGAAGCGGCTGCCGAAGTGCGCGAACCCTAGGGTCCGAAGTCGGATGCGCCAATACTCAATGCTGTGATGGATCGCGTCGCCAGACAACGTATGAGTACACGACCAACCCTGCCGTCGAGGCGAGGACGACCGCCAACATCGCGTAGACCGCCCATTCCGTTGCGAAGAACCCGCTC
>JANNSB010000776.1:0-2045 GCA_031402175.1 Planctomycetaceae bacterium | reverse complement strand
CCAGATGGCTTTTGGGGAACCAATCATGGAGAACTTGATCCGGGATCTTATCAGATCGAGGCCACCTCTGCGGGAACAGTGTCCAGCGTGTTCTTTATCGTAGTTGATGAAGAGTAGACGCGGTCAGTGTTGCCAGGTCACGGCGATTCAAGAATCGACATCCGACGGAGGACTACATGGAGGTAAAATCGACTGCAAGGATTGAGCGTTCGGGCTTCACTCTGATCGAATTGCTGGTGGTCATCGCGCTCGTGGGTTTGCTGTTGGCACTGATTCTGCCCGCAGTCATGCAGTCTCGCGAGTCGTCACGGCGGTTGTCGTGCTCTTCTAACCTCAGGCAGATCGGGATTGCACTGCATAACTACGAGTCGACACAGGAGAGCTTTCCCAACGTGGGGGATGTCGCCGATTGCCTGTACATTTCGATCCTGCCGTACGTCGACCAGCAACCTCTGTACGAGCACTTTCATGAGTTCTGGAGTCGGTCGGTTGGCACGGCGACAGACATGAATGTTCCCACGTTCGTGTGTCCCAGCGAGATCACGATCGGCGACCCGCATATCGGACCGGGGTATTATCCCAGTTACCTGATCAATGAAGGATCGGGGCAGCAGAAGTACGGGAGGAACGGCTTTGATTTTTATCCCAGTCTGCGCGCCGCTGATATCACGGATGGACTCTCCCAGACGGCCGCGCTCTGCGAAAAGTTGATCACCACCGATGCCATGAGCGTTCAGAGATTGGGCTTCGAGGAACGTCGATACTGGTCGATCCCACGAGCATTGCAAGACCCCAATGAACTGGATGCGTTCGCGGACTCGTGCCTGAATGATTACTACGACGTGCCGACAACCAGTGCCTCCGACGATGTGACGATCTTTTTTCCCAATACGGGTTACAATCACATCCTCCCACCGAACTCACCCAGTTGCTGGAATGGTCCGTCAGAACGGGATGGCGGGAACCAGTACGCGGCGCGAACCGCGAACAGCCTGCATCATGGGGGAGTCAACCTGTTACTCGCTGATAGTTCCTGTCGATTCATTTCCGACAGTATCGACCGCGGTGTGTGGCGTGCCGTCGGATCTCGAAACGGAAATGAAACCATCGGTCCATTTTAGACAACTTTGGCGGCCCGCTATCCGAGGAGCAGTATCATGATTCGTCGTCTTTGCCTGTTTGCTTTCCTGATGCCTTGCCAACTTCTATTGGGTTGCGACGGACCGCTGCCTCCGTCGAATCCGCAGCCGCTGGCGACGGAGGACTTTCCGTCGTGTGTGGTCAAGATCAACGGCGCTGATCCCGAAGGCCAGGTCTTCACCTCTGGCGAGGAACTTAAGATCGAACTGGAATTGACGCTGCGGGACGGACTGAGCAAATCCGAAGTCTACCCGCCTCACGTCTATCTGCTGCAGGCTGCCGACAATGAACAGGGCGAGATCGGCGTCGCCTACACGCTCCTGGCCGTCGAGGAGTCAGAAGACGAGGCTGAAAACGTCTTTCGGGTGAACACGACGTGGAAAGCGGAGGCGGAACCGGGAACATACGAATTCCGCATTTGCGGCGGACTGCTTCCCACCGCGGAAGAGAATGAAGCGGCGCAGGAAGGGGACATCTTCCCATTGACACCTGTCTATCGAGCCACCGTGGAAGTCCAATAGAACGGGATTCGTCGGCGGGGTCGCGACGTTCTGCTTCGGCCGATCGGTGTTTTCTCGCATCGGCGGGAGACGTTTGTCTGCCGACGCACCTCGATTGATCGCTGTATTCCAAGTCGCTAAACTTCCCAGCTTCCCCGTCGTAATCCGTGGGCAGACTCCACGTTTCCAGACTGAAAGTTCGAGAGGCAGAAGTGTCCAATTCCTACATGGCGAAAGCGGAAGAGCAACGCCCGCAATGGTTTGTGATCGATGCGACCGGCGAGATCGTCGGCCGGCTGGCGACCCGCATTGCCACCGTCCTGATGGGCAAGCACAAGCCCATCTACACGCCCCACGTCGATTGCGGCGACTTCGTCGTGGTCGTGAATGCCGAAAAGGTGCGAT
>JANNSB010000775.1:0-3172 GCA_031402175.1 Planctomycetaceae bacterium | reverse complement strand
GTCCAAGAGTGGATGATGCCGACAGATTCTGAACTGTTTCCTGAATCCTGGCCCCTGGCTCATCCATGCACATTCGCCTCAACGGCCAGCCTCGCGAGGTCGAGGGGCCGATGACGGTCGCCGACCTCGTCGAGTCGCTGGGATTGAAAGCCAAGTTCGTGGCCGTCGAGCGCAACCGCATGCTGGTCCCCCGCGCTGAGCATGCCGACACGCCCGTTGAGGAGGGTGACGAAATCGAGGTCGTCACTCTCGTCGGCGGCGGCTAGTGGTTGGGGCTGGTGGCACAGACATTCCTGTCTGTGCGTGAGCGAAATCGCTGTCGATTCGATGTGGCCCGTCCGGTAGGATGCCGCATCGGCAATCGCCCGCGCCTTGCCATCATCCCTGTCCCTCATTCGCCGCTCGCCCCGTTACCGAGCGACCATTCGACTGCAGTAAGCCATGGCCAAGACCTACGCGACCGTTCCGCTCGAAATCGAAACGATGCCCAAGGGCATCCCGTACATCATTGGGAACGAAGCAGCCGAGCGGTTCAGCTTCTATGGGATGAATGCGTTTCTGGTGGTGTTCATGACGCAACACCTGCTGGATTCGTCGGGTGCGCACTTTACTGACGCGAAGGCGACGGAATGGGCGCATTACTTCAAATTCGGCGCATACCTCTTTCCGATTATCGGTGCCATTTTTTCGGATTGGCTGGTCGGCAAGTACCGGATGATCATCTCGTTGTCGATGGTCTACTGTGCCGGCCATGCCGTGCTGGCGTTGATTGATTCTCCGCTTACATCGACGGTTGAGCCGCCGACATTGTTAGCGCTGGGACTGTTCCTCATCGCGGTCGGAGCAGGAGGCATCAAGCCTTGTGTCTCGGCGCATGTAGGAGACCAGTTCGGCACAAAGAACCAGCATTTGATGACGAGCGTCTACGGCTGGTTCTACTTCTCGATCAACTTCGGATCGACATTCTCGACGATGCTTACACCGTGGCTGCTGGAGGAATACGGTCCTGGCTGGGCATTCGGCGTACCAGGCGTGTTGATGGCAATTGCGACATTTGTTTTCTGGTCGGGGAGAAACAAGTTCGTACACATCCCCCCCTCCGGCAACAGATTCTTTAAGGACACATTCAGCCCGGAAGGAATGCGAGTCATCCGCAATCTCATTCCGCTGTACTTCTTCATCATGATGTTCTGGGTGTTGTTCGATCAGACTATGTCGACGTGGGTGCTGCAGGCGGAAAAGCTGGATCGCGTGCTCGTTGATACGAACCTGTTCGGACGAGACATTCGCTGGGAGATACTGTCGAGTCAGGTGCAAACCGCCAATCCGTTGTTTGTGTTGATGCTGATTCCGATCTTCACGTATGGGATCTATCCATTGATGGGTCGCTTTTTCAAAGTCACACCGTTGCGAAAGATCGGGATCGGTCTGGTTGTTGCCGGCTTCTCGTTCGTGGTCATCAGTTGGATCGAATCACGCATTACGGCTGGAGAGACCCCGAGCATCTACTGGCAGTTTCTCGCCTACTTCATCATCACCTGCGCCGAAGTCATGGTGTCGATCACCGGGTTGGAGTTCAGTTACACACAAGCTCCCAAGACAATGAAATCGTTCATCATGGGGCTGTTTCTGTTGTCTGTGGCCTTCGCAAACCTGCTGGTCGCGCAAGTTAACGGATACATCAACACTCAGATGGAGAAGGGCGTTTCGTTTCTGCAAGGCGCGAACTACTTCTGGTTCTTCACCGCCTGCATGGCGGTGATGGCGGGATTGTACATCGTGTGGTCGCAGTTCTACTCCGGTCGTTCGTACACGCAGAGTTCCGTGAGTCTGCCGCCAAGTGCGAATGCAGAGCCGCCTGCGTGAGGACAACGCCAATTCGCCCCTTAGGTAGAGCCGTAGTCTCAGTGCCCCTCGCCTGCCTCTATCGCGGCAATGGTATCTACGGCGGACCATAATCGTCCGTCGCATCGACGGGAACCGTCTCTTCCGCAGGACGATCCGCGCCGGCGGAATCTGGGTCTGCGGGGTCTGCATGCCGGCGAATCGAGAGCGAGCCAGCGTGCTGCAATTGTTCCGCCTGTTCGATCGTAACCGCCAAAGTCACGAATCCCTCCGCCGGCGCCGCGCTGATTCTCCAGCGCGCATGCAGCACCGTCGTATTCTCGATCAAGACGATCGGTGGAGTGTGATCGACATCCAGCACATCGACTGCGGATCCCGGCAGCACAAGGTCCGATTCCACGACAAGAATCTCAGTCGGCTGGCGAAAGTCGGCTGGATCGTCGATCAACTCAGGCGCGTTGACATTCAATCTGTTCAGCAGCCATGCGCCGTTGACGTTCTCAACCACAATGAGCAGCGTGCCTGCACCTTGCGCGAACGTGGCCGAGTACGTTGCAGACGCCACGAGAGAACCTCCGACAGGATTGACTTCCATGAGTTGCAGTTGCTTCTCGACGAGCGCCCCGAGGCGAGTATTGACGCGATCGCAAATGTTCTGAAAATCCTCCCGCGTCGCCGTCTCGCGAAACGCGACGGTTGTCTGAGTGCCATACGCGTCGGCGATGTTCCCCGCGGCGATCTGCTCGAACAATTGGTTGACGAAGACGGAAACCTCCGGCACCGCATCGAGCTGCTCCTGATCAACCGCGGGAGAGGGGCGGACGGCAGGTCTCGCCGCCGGTTCTTGATCATCGCAACCAGACAGCCCCGCGGTGAGCCAGCAGACGACAAGAATGGAGGCTCCGTACCGGCACATCATCGTGCTGTCTTTCGCGAATAGAGCAAGTCGTTGACGTGAATGTCCCAAATGGTAATCCGACGCATCAGTTAGGGGATACCCATCCTCCGTTTCATTCATGCTCATACCTCACGCACACCAGATACAGTCCCTGCGGCGGGGCGGTGTCGCCGGCAATGGTGCGGTCGGTGGAGGTGAGGATGCGAGCGATGTCGCCCGCTGTCCACTTGCCGCGGCCCACGTTAACCAGCGTGCCCATGATCGCGCGTACCATGTTGTAGAGAAAGCCGTCGGCTTCGATCTCCAGACAGATGAAATCGCCCGGCTCGCCACGCCCTTCGCTACTCACGTCGCTTGCAGCGTGCCACCCGGCCATCAGCAGCGGCCGCGGTTCCCAACCGGGGAAGGACGGCATCCTCTCCAAGCCGA
>JANNSB010000774.1:0-8928 GCA_031402175.1 Planctomycetaceae bacterium | reverse complement strand
TTCCATTAACTACCTATCGAAAGTCCCGTTGCTCATGAGCGACATGCCTGAAGTCGGAAAGTCGGCCCCCGCATTCACGTTGCCCGCGCATCCGGCGGGCCAAGTGAGCCTCAAGGATTTCAAGGGCAAGAAGGCGGTCGTGCTCTATTTCTATCCCAGAGACAACACTCCCGGATGCACGACGGAAGCCTGCGGGTTTCGCGACCGCTGGGACGAGATCAAGAAGCAGGGCGCGGTCGTTCTGGGGGTGAGCACCGACTCAGTCGCCTCGCACGAAAAGTTCGCGACGAAGTTCGAGCTGCCGTTCACGCTCCTCTCGGACAAGGACCACGAGGTGGCCGAGAAGTACGGCGTCTGGGTCGAGAAGAAAAACTACGGCAAGACCTACATGGGGTTGCAGCGGGCGACGTTTCTCATCAACAAGCAGGGCAAGATCGCCGCCGTCTGGCCCAAAGTGAAGGTCGCTGGCCATGTGGAAGAAGTCGCAGACGCGGTCGCCAAGTTGTGATCTCCGTTGTGCAGTGGACCATCATTCGTCTGTCGCCATCAGGTCGAGGTCGACGGTTTCGCCGTCCCTGATCTCCACGGTGCGAGTGATCGTCTGGCCTTGATGGGTCACGGTCGCCTCATATCTGCCCGGCGCGAGATACATGATGCCGACGCCGGTCTCGATATAGGCGCCCGTGGATTGAATCTGCTCTGGTTGCCGAGCCGCCTGCACTTCCGCGGGGAGGGCATCGAACGCCGGCGCTGCCTTGAGCATGTAGCTGGCGATCGGCACGCCCGCGGCATTCCGCAGTCGCACTCTCAACCGGCCAGCGGCGAGGTTACCCACCTCGACGACTGCGGGATCGCTCGAAACATTGGCCCAGTGGTGTTCCCAGACATTCCGGAATCCGTCCGCCGTGTCGGGGAACTCGGACTCGGGCAAACCCCGCGATATCGAAATCTGCGCCAGACCGTGCGGCACTCGGGTGAACGCCGCGCCGGATGTGGTGGCGTCATCGAATACGAACGGCATCATGTCCTGGTAACTCAACGAATCATCGATTGGCATATTCAGCATCGCGGTTCCGATCGGCTGGCCGGTGATTTGCACTTCGCCCGTCATCTCCGGAACCGTAATCTCGATCTGTGTCTCCCCACCGGCCACGACGTCCACCGCCGCGTTGAGCCGTCGCTGTGAAAACATCGCGAACTCGGATGATTGAACCTCGTTGTCACCCGCGAGCGCGGTGACGTGATCCACATCGACGCCAAGTGTCTGCCGGCCCGGATCGAGCCGAATCTCGAACAAACCATCGCCATCGACCCCGTCGCCGCCGAGATGCGGGGCGCGTCCGTAGCTGCCACCTTGTACCTCGACCCGCGCCCCGATGGCAGGGCCGCCGCCGGAGAGCAACACGCGGCCGAAAACCAGACCCGTTCCTTCCTCGAGCGTCAACGCCTTGAGCGTGCCCAGTTCGACTGTTTCGCCGGGCAATATCTCGCCATGCAGATGTGTGCGGGCATAGCCGTCCGTATGAACTTCCACATGAATCGGCCCGGCCGGCACATCACGAATCGTGGCCCGGCCGGCGCGAACGGGCACTGGACCCCAGCCATAGGTGCTGTCCATCCACAGGTCGCCGCTCGGCCACGGCGTCACGCTGTCGGATGTGACGACTTGCAGCGTTGCGCTGCCGAACAAGAGTTCAGGCAATTCAACGCGGCATTCGGCCGCGACTTCATCATCGGAGCCAATCGCGACTTCCTGTGTCCAGTTCCAGTGCTCGGCGCGATCGATGCGAACATTGACCAGATAGCTGCCAGGAGACAACCGGTCCCAGGCGAGTTGTCCGCCGGTGGACGGCAACTGTTCTGCGAAAAGTATCTGTTCGCGGTTGCCCGCCAGCTTGAGGCTGACGTTGACCGTCATCGTCGTCGATTCCGGCAACTCCTTCGACGGGATGACATCGACTTCCAGCCGGCGTGACGAGTCGAAGACGAACTCGACATCAGACTGCCCGGGCTGCAAATCGTCGAATGACGCCACCCATGTCCGGCGAGGGAGATGCCGTTCGCCCTGTTCCAACACTGCCACGAGTCCATGATTTGTCTGACCAGGATACGCCGGCCAATCGACGGCAAACCGGCCCGCTGCATCGGTCGCGGCCTCGATCGGATATCCGTCGGAAGGGTCGCGATAGACATACAAATCGAGATCAGCGGCGACCTCGCCGTTGGCGAATCTCGCGAACCCAGATACCTGTTGCTGCGTCTCTGGTACGAGCACTTGATGCAGCCGCACTTCGCCGTTGATTCTCTCAAACGAAGGAGGTCCGGACTCGACCCAGCCGCGCTTCCAGGCCTGCAGGTGCGGAGGCGACTCAAGTCCCTCCAGTGCGGTCGGGAACCCTGTGTCGCGGAACCGTCCTTCGCGATTCGTCCAGAGATCCCGCCTGACTCCCGTGGTGACTCTCGCCCCGACAATTGGTACGCAGTTGTTGTCGGTAACGAGTCCTTCCATCAAATATCCGTCCGCGAGCGTGATGGGATCCAGTTCAATGATCCCTTCATTCGTTCGCGTCGGAATCTCCAAACTGGCGAACGGATGCTCGGGATGATGGAAGTGAAGTCGATGTCGAGCGACGCCGCGGTCCAGTCCCTCGATCGAGAATCGTCCCTCGCGATCGGTGGCAACACGGTCCACATGCTGCCAATACAGTCCATCGATGCTGTAGAAGCCCTGATGCTGCGCTTCGACATCGATCTCGACTGACGGCACTGGCTCGCCGTTGGAATCCACTACAAGTCCGGTCATGGAACAGAACAGCGTGGGATCGGGAACCGGTGCCTGCACCGCCACTTCGATATTTTCGCATGCGATGTCGGTCGGCTCACTGGCGCTCTCGAAATAGTCCGCACCGTCGGCTGCGGGGCGAACGGAAATCAGTCGCACCTGGCTGCGAATGAGGTACGTCCCCGGATAGACGAAGCGAAACGTCTGGATATTCGCGCCGGGCATCATTGCGAGCACGATCGCGCGTTCGCGGCTCTCGCCGGGGGCCAGCGTGAGAATGTCACGGGCCGTGAGCGCTTCGACGGGAGGACACAATCTGCGGCGTGGCGGCGGCGTCATGGCACCATCCGGGCGAACGACTTCGAACTCGAACAGGTCGTCGTAAGGGTAATCTCCCCAGACAATGGAGACAGGCTCGTTACTGATGTTCGTCGCCACAACCGTGAGCCAGACGCCTTGTTCTGCCACGAACGACTCGCGTTCGGGAATGACCTGGAACTTCACGGGAGCCGCCGGACTCTCATCATCAGCGGCATGAACCAAGCACATCGGCTGAAAGCAGCAGGCGACCAATGTCAAACAGCCTGACAGGGTTGCAAGAGATCCTCTCATGGATTCGTACCTAATGGAGTTTCAGATGGAACGTCTATGGAATGGACTGCCATCTTGGATGTCTGGGAGCCGCGAGGTCGTTCCCGGAAAGCCGGCAATCGTAACCAGTTTCATCAGTCGAGAACCGTCCGGGAAGTGTGTATTATCGTTTGAGAGTATGAATCATTCCCCGGTTGCGAGGATATGCCATGAATGATGCGTTCACATCCGGCGTCTGGTCAAGGTGGGAACCGACGGATGCAGAGCCCTGGAACCTCCGCCGCGTGGTGCATTTGCACCGCCGCGCCGGTTTCGCGGGGACATGGGAGGAACTGCAGCGCGATCTGCAGGAAGGATCCGACGCCTCGATCAACCGTTTTCTGCGGGGCAAGGCCTACACGCCGGAGCCGGTTTCCCCACGGTCTGAACTGCTCGACACGATCCTGACGAACTCGATGCGACAGGCCTCGTCCCTCAGGCGCCTCTCGGCGTTCTGGTTTCGCCGGATGCTGTCCACTGGGGATCCGCTGACGGAGAAACTCGTCTTGTTGTGGCACAACCATTTCGCGACCAGTCGCACTAAGGTGACTGTTTCCGAAATGATGCAGCGGCAGAACGAGGAGATCTTTCTGGGTTACGCTCAGGCGCCTTTCTCGTATCTGCTGAAGCACGTCATTCGCGACCCGGCCATGCTGATCTGGCTCGATGCGGATACCAATGTTGCTTCGCATCCGAACGAGAATCTGGCCCGCGAGGTGATGGAACTCTTCACGCTCGGCGTCGGCAACTACACCGAGGCCGATATCCTGGAAGCGGCTCGCGCCCTGACGGGGTGGACCTATGTCGGCCGCAACTTCGCCTTCAACCGGATCAACCACGATCCGGGCGAGAAATCGATTCTCGGCCACACCGGCGCATTCGACGGCGATGGCTTGCTCGACATTCTGCTGGAGCAGCCTGCCACGTCCCAACGGCTCGCCTGGCGATTCGTGCGGCTCTTCTTCGGCGAGCAGGGAGTCGACCAGGAAACCATGTCCGCGTTGGCCGAGGGGCTGCGTGAAAATAACCTGAGCACGCGCTGGGCCGTGCAAACGATTCTGCGGTCCAAGGCGTTCTTCGCGAGCAACAACATCGGCACGCGAATTCTGGGGCCAGCGGAATTGTTGATGGGCGCGGTCCGAGCATTCGGTGTCATGTCTCAATCGCCTAGTGCGACGGCGCTGGCCGAGTGGTCGGCCAAGCTCGGGCAGGACTTGTTCGCTCCGCCGAATGTCTTTGGCTGGGATGAAGGCAAGTCGTGGATCACTTCGCGAACAATGGTCGGGCGCACGAACTTCGCGATCGACATGATCGACGGCGTCATTTCGAGTCCCGACGTGCCCATCGACATCCTCGGGCAGGCAGGGAAGGCGGGATTCCCTGCGACTGTCGAAGGAGTGGGAGAGTTCCTGTCGAAACTCCTGTGGGGCGGCCACCAGGGCGCTGATCAGATCGAGTTCTCCCCCGCGACCGGCCCCGTCAGCCCCGAGGGAGCACAGGCCATGGCCAAGCTGATGCTGGCCTCGGCCCGCGCGCAACTCGCGTAGTTCGACAGCAACACCGACGAAAAAAAATGGAGCCGCGACGTTCTCGGCTCCGTTTCATTTTCATTCCAATCGTCTCGACCATCCTTAGAAGGTCAGGATCGCATCGACACCGAAGATGGTGCCTTCATCCAGCGGAACGCCGGCCGGGTTGTTGCCGTTCTTCACGCCGCTGAACGCGTTCCCTGCGGGAGCCCACTGATAGCGGACTTCGGGGCGAATGTTGAAGTTGGCATGCGGCTTGATGTTGAAGCCGAGGGTGGTCTCGTAGTACGAGACGCCGTTCGCCTTCCACCATTCCGCACGGCCGCCGAAGCCGAGGCGATCGCTCATCCAGTAGATCAGGTAGTTGTTGGCGCCGATCGTGTGATAGGTCGAACCGCCGTCGCCGATGGCATCGGCATTGGTGTCCACATAGTCAGTTTCGAAGATGTAGGTCAGCTTCTCGTTGATTGTATAAGTGAAAATGAGCGAGTGCATATAGCCGTCACCGAGCCAACCCAGATTACCGGCTGTCAGGATGTATGACGTAGTGAGTTCATCGAATACGGCGACACTGGCACCACCCAGGAAGCTGCTGCCGCCATGGAACTGATCGAAACCGGTGTCACAGCCGTAAGTCCAGCCGTAGTAGCCGGTGACGTCGTCGCTGATGGCATGCGTGGCGAGGATGCCGGTATGTGTAAATGGCTCGCTGAAGTTATGAGTGAACGCGTGTGAATAGAAGAAGTTCCCCGGGGCGCCGACGACCTCATAACCGATGGGAGTGAAGAAGTGACCGGCCTTGACCGACACGTCGCCCATGGCCACTTCGCCGTACAACTGCGGCATGGCCCACCCATACTGCCCGTGGTCCCAGCCATTCTGGAAATCGAACTCGCCGGGATTATTGCCGAAGGCCTGAGTGTTGTTGGCGTCGGTACCGTACATCACGTCCATGCGGAAGCCGAAGCCGACGCCTTCGCTGCCGTCCGCGATCTTCTCGACGTACAGCCACTGCTGCTGTGCCTGGAGCTGGTTCTTGTAGGTGTTGAAGACGCCGTCGTTGCGGGTGTGGTAACCCCACTGCGACCAGCCTCCGACGGTGACAGGATCATCTTCCCCGGTGAGCGTGAAAGGTTCGTCCATTTCGCCGAACAGAAAGTCCTGGGCGAAGGCGGCTGAGGGCAACATTGCCACAAGGAGAATCAGCCCGGTTCCATAACACTTCAACATGATTCGACTCCTTCGAGGGATGCGCGGGGCATCCCATTTCCTTATGGTTGTGTCCCCATTGAAGAGCGCGCGACTGGTTGTCAGTTCGAAATCGACCTGTTCAAAGCCCGTTCTTGAGAGTCTGCGCTCCGCTCAAAACAACCGCGCGGAACCGCACCTTCGCTACAGTCGTTACCACTGACGCCGTGCCCTAATGCAGCGAGCAACAACGCCGTCATTGAAACTGACTATTGAATCAGTACATGCAGCGAATCGGCTGCAGCAGCTTACTTCTCCCGACTGGCAATCGTGCCCGCCGACCTTAAAATCACCAGTTCAAGCCTCGCGGCACTCTTCGTTACGGACGGCATAATCCTCAAAGTCAATCATGCCCAAGGACTTTCTCAAGGACGTTCAGTCCCGTTACGACGTGGTGGTCATCGGTTCGGGCCTGGCCGGACTGACGGGAGCCAACGTCCTCGCCAAGCAGGGCTATTCGGTGCTGCTGCTGGAGCATCACTACCAGCTCGGCGGAATGGCGACCTGGTTCAAGCGGAAGGGTGGGCACATTTTCGACATCTCCCTGCACGGGTTCCCAGCCGGAATGATCAAAAGCTGTCGCAAGTACTGGACCCCCGAAATCGCCGAGAGCATCGTGCAGCTCAAGGGGATCCGCTTCGAGAACCCGCAGTTCTCACTCAGAACTACGTTCGATCGCGAGGACTTCACGCGCCTCATCACCCGGCAGTTCGGCGTCACTCAAGAAGTCGTCGATGAGTTCTTTGCCACCGCGCGAAAGATGAACTTCTTCGACGACCAGTCGCTGACCACCCGCGAACTCTTCAACCGGTTCTTTCCCGGACGCACCGACGTCCAGCGATTGCTGATGGAGCCGATCACGTACGCCAACGGCTCGACGCTGGACGATCCCGCGATCACTTACGGAATTGTTTTCAGCAACTTCATGAGCAAGGGGGTCTACACCTTCCAGGGCGGAACCGACGTCCTCATCACCAAGATGCGGGAAGAACTCGAGCGGAACGGCGTCGACATCCGCATTCGCTCTCTGGTCGAACGCATCGATGTCGGCCCCGATCGCGAAGTTCGCGGAGTTGTTGTGAACGGCCAATTCATCGCCTGCCGAGCCGTGCTGTCCAATGCCAACGTCAAGAGCACGATTTTCAATCTCGTGGGTGCCGAACACTTTGATTCCTCTTATGTCGAAGAGGCGCGCGCGGTCCGCCTGAACAACTCCAGTTGCCAGGTCTACATCGCTCTTAAGCCCGGCGTCGGCTTCGACGATTGCGGAGATCTCCTGTTCCATTCCGAGCATGATGGCTTCGATATCGAGGCGATGTTGTCGAAGCGAGTGAGCAGCCGGACGTTTTCGTTCTACTACCCGCAGACGCGTCCCGGTTCCGACCGCTGGCTGGTCGTCTCATCGACGAACGCCCGCTACAGCGACTGGGCCGGGCTGCCCGAGGAGCAATACCAGATCGAGAAGCAGGAGTTGTGTGATACCACGCTCAATTGCCTCGAACAGTACGTCCCGGGCGTGCGTGAGAACGCCGACTGGGTCGAGGCCTCTACGCCGCGGACGTTTCAGCACTACACGCGGCATCTCGAAGGTGCCAGTTTCGGAACGAAGTTCGAAGGGCTTAAGGTCAGTCAGACACTGCCGGAACAGATTCGTGGCCTGCATCACGCGGGCTCGGTGGGCATCATCATGTCCGGCTGGCTGGGAGCGGTGAACTATGGCGTGATCGTCGCCAACGAAATCGACAAGGCGTTGACGCCGTCTGCGGCTGCGGTCTAAAGAGTCCAGCCTTTAGGCTGCTCGGTTCAGGCTAAAGCCTGGACTCCATTTCATTCCACGAATGTGTTATCTTTGATGGATCGACAAGCATTCAGCCGACGCCCGCACGAGAGGTAACGCATGTTGAGGCTATGCTCACATCATCGTCGGGGACGACGCGAGTTCCTGCGCATCGGCGGGCTGGCGCTGGGCGGCATGTCGCTTGCAGGCATCAACGGCATTCGGCAAGCGTCCGCAGGATTGGAAGCGGGAAATAGCGTACTGAAAGACAAATCCGTCGTCTTTCTCTTCATGCACGGCGGGCCGAGCCAGACCGAAACCTTCGACCCCAAGATGCAGGCTCCGTCGGGAATTGCCAGCGCCACCGGCGAAGTGCAGACGGCGATTCCCGGCGTGACCTTCGGCGGCACGTTCCCGCAGCTCGCCCAATTGGCGGATCGGCTTTCGATCGTGAGGTCATTCAGCACGGGTGATGGAAACCACGACATCAAGCCAGTGGTCGGAGTGGCAACCGGTGGTGCGAACATCGGCTCCATGTATTCCTATGTGGCTGGACAGAACCAGCCGACGGGAATGCCGACGAATGTGGCGCTCTATCCGCAGGCGGTGGATGATACGACGAATCCCACGACATCGAATTTCGGCAGCTTCGAGGCGACCGGCACGCTGGGAGCCAGCTACGCACCGTTCGCCCCGTCTGCAGGCAGCACGATGCGCGAGAACATGCAGCTCACGCTCCCGCTCGACCGGCTCGATGATCGCCGCCAATTGCTCACCGGACTCGACCGCCTGCAACGAGTGTTCGAAGTCGAGCAGATCGGAGCGACGCTGAACGGGCTCCGGCAACAATCCTTCGACACGATTCTGGGAGGGGCCGCCGAGGCGTTCGATTTGTCAAAGGAAAGCACGGCCACGATCGAACAGTACGACACGGCAACGCGCATGCCTCCTGACAGCATCAG
>JANNSB010000773.1:0-6975 GCA_031402175.1 Planctomycetaceae bacterium | reverse complement strand
GCGGTCCGCCGGCATGTTCGTTGAAATACGCCAGGTGATGCGGGTGATGCCTGAGCGAGAACAACGTCGCCGCGAGCAGCAGTCCGACCCAGACGCCGCGAATTGGTTTCGGCAACCCGTCGCCCACCTGCACGGCATTGGCGGCGACGAACATCAGCAATGGCAGGATCGGCAGCACATACCGCGCGCCAAGTTGCATGCCGGAGAACGAGGCGATCCCAAGCAATAGCACGATCGGACACCAGATCACAAGTTGCTTCCGCAGCGGACAATTCTTGCGCCGCACCAACAGCAGAATCGCTCCGATTGCGAAACATCCCTGCAACAGATGCGGCAGCTTGTATTCGAGCACTTTCGCGAAGTATGTCGGAAAGCCTGCCAGCGACCATTCGCCATCGAGAAAGACTGCATGCGGCTGCTCCATGATGTGTTTTTGCAGGTCGAGACCGGTCACGTAGTCCCGCGGCAATGGGACGGGAATACTGTTGATGATCGGCACGCCTTGCATCACTCCCTGCAGCGTGCCGCTCACGAACGCGAAGTCTCCGACACGTTCACCGACGTGCTGAAACCCGTAGCAGCCGTTCCAGACAAGCAGGCTGATCTCGCACGCCGTGAAGAACTGCGCCAGCGTCCGCCAGCGGCTCGGTCGAACTGAATCAGCAACGCGTGGCCAGGCAAGCGTGACAATCACCGCGATCGGAAACAACACGACGGCGGTGAACTTCATCCCCTGCGCCACTCCCAGTGCAACGCCGAACAGCACTGCCCGCCACCATGTTGGCCTGTCGAGCCAACGTGTCAGCAGGTAGAGAGCGGCCACGAACCCCAGCGTGACGCCGGCCTCGGGCGTCACCAGGCTGCAATGCGCCAGCACGTTGGGACACGTTGCATACAACGCGACTGAGAGCGCGCCAGCTGCATCGCCGAACCACGACCTGGCCCAGCAGCCGATGAGGATCGCGGTCATTACCGAAAGCACGAGACTCATGCCGCGACCCCAGCGATACCAGGTGAGGTAGTCGTCGTGACCGTTCACGAACTTGAGCGCGATGTCGGTCGCATCGACTCCTTCCTCAACGTCGACACCGGCAAGCCACGCCGGCAGGGCGGACCACATGCGGGTCAACGGCGGATTCAGGTTGTCGTAGTCGAATCGCCCATGGGACAGATTCAGGATGCCGACGGGCAGGTGCCAGATCTCATCGTGCGTTACCGAGTTGTTGAACGCCGTGTGCAACCCGACGGCGAAATGCAGCGCGATGAAGGCGCACGCCACGATGCCGCACACTCTGGAGGCACGCGGTGCCGCGATATTTGACGTAGTCGGATGTGATGATGGTGCAGACATCGACTACCTGCGGACCTCATAGTAATACGTGCGATAACTCCCATCGATACGGAAGCTGCCGTCCGATGATGTTTCGACCATCTCATTGCGCGGCACGCCGTACAGATCGAGCGGGCGGACGGTCACTTCATCGGTTCCGGTCAAGCGAATTGTCGCCTGCACCGGCTCCATGAGCAGTGGAGGCCCACCGACCACGTTGAGCCGCGACTGGTCGTCGCTGTACTCGCTCCCCGTCTGCTTGTCGCGGGCCATTGCGGTGATGAGGATGTGCCGCGACAACGCGACATCTTGTTCATCCAATGACGTGAAGATCAGCGACACGAACGGCGTCTCGATCTCAACCGTTGCCGCGGGGAGTTCGATCGACTGACCTCCCGCGAACCCGATCACGGACTGGGTCTTGGGCGACCTCACTTCCACAAAGCGTTCGCCATAGTTCCAGGTCAATTCGCCGGTTGAAGATGTGAGCGTGGTCTCGGCTTCGTTCCAGAATTGTGACAGGTTCTCCAGTCGTGACGGCTCATCGTCGAATGCGATCGTCACTCGCCCGATTGCCAGTGCGGCCGGCGGTGTGACAGAGTTGCCTTCGAGTTCCTTGTCATCAAAACCTCCCGCGGAAAGCGACTGGCCCAGCACGTCGCGCCCGGCAAAGACATCGGCCCGCGAGACATGTCGCTCAGCCACTATGTCGGCCTCGGCGATGTGACCTTCATGCACCGCGCGGGCCAGCGCGGGAAACTGCCCCATGTAGTGCGGCGTTTCGGTAACGTACTTTCGCAGTTCGGGCCAGCCGTCCCCCATGCGGTGGTTGCCGCAGGCGAAGTGATAGGACGCATCCCACCCTTGCAGTCCCATGCCATAGAAGGCATACAGCGGAGCGGCCTCGGCCTTCCAGGGATTCGGCGGCATCTGCGACCACTCGCTGGCAGCGAACGGCTGGTCCTGCACTTGAAACAATCCCAGCGCCAAGAGTCCGTGTCCCGGCTGACTGAGATGCGTCTGGTTGTCGACATCGCCTTCGACGATGCCATGCCCACCGTCGCCGCCGCCGAAGTAGTTGTGCCGCTCGATCATGTCGGCCGCCGAGTCGCAGTAGAGATTCGCGAGACTCGCCCCCGGCCCGCCTGATGTCCAAGCCGTCGTGACGGTGACGCCGCGAAATCCGAGTTCCCGCACATCGTCGACGCGCCGCGAGAAGTATTCCCGCTGGATCGAAGTGAGATACTCGATGTAGTCGCCCGCCCGCCGCGATTGCCCTTCGAATTCATACAGCGGCCCTTCGCTCCCCCAGTGAAAGGCACTCATCAGGCCGAGTTCGCCGTCATTCCAGTTGTCATCTCGATCAGGACGGTTCCCCCACTCCGCGATCACTGCTTCCTTATCGCCGTACTTCTCGATCACGAAGTCGTGGAAGCCGCACCGCAATTGCTGCGCGTACATCGGCGATGTGTTCTCCCGCAGTGCATTGAATGTGTGAAAGAACACATTGCTCTCGTTCTGCACTTCCAGAAACGCGAGAGCCGGGTCATCGCGGTACGCCAGCTCCGTGTACGGATTGACGTGCGAGAGCAGCTTCTCGAAGTATTTCAATGCGACATCCTGCAAGTCGCGGTCGATGTTGATGTAATCGTTGACCACGATCGGTCCGCGACTGCCATCCCGCTGCTCATCGAGTCGATCGAGTTCCTCGAAGAGTGACGCCGCAACATCGTGCCGCTGCAGGAACGCGCCGTGATGCGGGTAGATCACCGACCACGTCGTGTAGATGCCCTGTTCCTTGAGGGTCGCGAACCAGCGGTCGTAGCGGTCGAGTCGATCGGCATCGAACTCGCCACGCGCGCTCAGCAGGCCGACGGCATCGATTACTGTATGTTGCCGCACGAGGTTGATGCCGTGCTTGCGAAACCACCGTGCTGCCTGCAGCATCTCTTCCGGCGACCGCCGTTCGGGACCGGCGTTGATGCCCCAAAACCGTGTTAGCCCAGAAGCATTCTCGAATCGCACATCGGCCCCATCCCGCAGCAGGAATCCATGTTGGCCGGCGGGAGCTTCGATCAGATGGCTGATGTCGATCACCGAATCGGGCGAGAAGGGATCGTCATCCATCACGACGGGAAACCATTCATCGGGTTCTCCGGGACCGGCGACTTCATCCGGGCGAGTCGCACCGGAGGGAACCCAGGCGGCCGTCGTCAGGCAGAAACAGTCGATCGCCCCGTGATTCTGTGGCCCCGAATCGAAGCGAAACTCAAGCGTGTTCTCGCCTTCCACGAGCGGCACTCGCCCCACCCGCAACCAGCAGATGAAACGCAGGTCGGGCTTGTTGTCTTCGGCGATGTTGGTGAAGCCCCGCTGGTCGTGCTCCACATCGATCGCGTGCCAGTCGCCGCCGTTCAGCCGATACGACAGCGACGCCTGCACCGGATTCGCCCGCACCCAGAACGTGTAGTCGGCGGCTTGATTGACCTCGAATGTGTAGCCGACGGTTCCCTCGTTGTTCTCATCGAAGTGCGAAATCCACGCACCGCCGGAGAGAACGTCGCTCTTCACCGAGTCGTACCAGTTGTGCGGCGTATTCTCGTGTTCGGTCGCGTCTTCGCCTTCGATCCAGATTGATTCAGCCGCGACATCCGGCGCCGTCGCGTCGTCAGCGCGCACCGTTGAGCCGTTCGCGATCATCAGTCCGAGCAGAGTATAAAAAAGACATCGCATCATCGCCTCGTGGTCACGGCTGGAGTGAATCCGTACCCGCAGGATACACAATCACGGCTTCTCCTGTAGGGAACGGACTCCGTGCCGTTCCCCTCGGCGGGATGTCGCGCGCATCGAGTGGACCGCGATCCCGTGAACAGTGACGTGGCGCGATTGCGGGCGGATATTCACGAGAGCGCTTCTCGTACCGGCAAACGCCTGCCCGCAAGCGGAATGCCACGGAGGGCATTCCCTACACGACCACAACGAACAACCATGTTGCAGCGTCACTCCATTGACACCCTGCCTTCCGATCGGGCAACCTGAGGTCGGCTTCGTTTTCTGTTCCGCCTGGAGCATGACCGATGCGACGTCTCTCACTTCTGCTCGCGATCGTTGTGACGATAGCCGGCGATTCATCCGCCCAGCCACCGCGCTCGCCGGCTCCGCCATACGACCCGACAGCCGTCATTCTGGAACAGGTCGCTGAAATGGACATCGGCCCGCTCGACTGGCCGATGTTCGGCGGGAGTTCGCTCCGCAACAACACGCCGTATGGCGCGATTATTCCCACGCATTGGGACATCGAGACCGGCGAGAACATCCTCTGGTCGGCGGCACTTGGCTCGCAGACCTACTGTGGTCCAACGGTTGCCAACGGCAAGGCCTATATTGGCACGAACAACGCGAGCGGGTACGTGACGCGGTATCCGAAAGACATCGATCTCGGCTGCCTAATCTGCTTCGATGCCGAGACCGGTGAATTCCTGTGGCAGCACTCGAACAAGAAGCTGCCGACGGGACGTGTTCACGATTGGCCCGATCAGGGAGTCGGATCGATACCGCTCTGCGACGGTGACCGGCTGTGGTACGTCAGCAATCGAGGCTGCGTCTGTTGCCTCGATGCTGAGGGCTTTCACGATGGCGAGAATGACGGCCCCTATCTGAGCGAGGAAAGCGAACTGCTCGAAGACGCCGACATCGTGTGGGAATACGACATGATGGCCGAGCTTGGCATCTCTCAGCACAATCTGTGCTGCTGGCACGGGACGGCATGGGGAGACACGCTGTTCATCAATACGTGCAACGGCGTCGATGAGTCGCACATCAACATCCCCGCCCCGAACGCACCGAGCTTCATCGCCATGAACAAGCACACGGCCGAGGTGCTGTGGACCGACAAGTCACCGGGCATCAACATTCTGCACGGTCAGTGGTGCTCGCCCGCGATCGCCGAGCTGGGAGGCGTGCCGCAGGTCATATTCGGCGGCGGTGACGGCTGGTTTTACAGCTTCACGATCGAAGGGGACGGCAAGGGGAACGCCGAACTTCTGTGGAAGTTCGACGGCAACCCCAAGGAGACGCGGTTCATCCTCGGCGGTCGCGGCACGCGTAACGAAACGATCGCGCCGCCGGTCGTGTATGACGGCCTCGTGTACCTCGTGATGGATCAGGATCCCGAGCACGGCGAGGGAAACGGTCACGTATGGTGCATCGATCCGACAAAGCGCGGTGATGTGAGCAGCGAACTGGCAATTGATGCCGACGGCAACGAGATTCCGCACCGCCGGATACAAGCGGTGATCGCCGCGGATGGCGAGCGGGCGATTCCGAATCCGAATTCGGCGGTCGTCTGGCACTACACCTCCAGCGACCTCAACGGCGACGGCACGATCGCCTGGGAAGAGGAGATGCACCGCTCGCTCAGTCCGCCGGCGATCAAGGACGACCTGATGGTCGTCCCCGACTTCAGCGGCCTCGTGCACTGCTTCGACGCCAAGACCGGCGAGCATTATTGGGGCTACGACGCCTTCAGTGCGAGCTGGGGTTCGGCGATGATCGTTGAAGGCAAGGTCTACGTCGCCGACGAGGAAGGTGATGTCGCTATCTTCGAGCTGAGCCGAGAAATGAACCTGCTGGCCGAGGTCTACCTGGAGAACTCGGTCTACTCGACGCCGATCGTCGCGAATAACGTGCTGTACGTGATGAATAAGGATACCCTGTTCGCGATCGCGGAGAACGAGTGACGGCAGGGCGATTTCCCGAAGGAGCGCCAGCCGGCCATTCCAACTGTGCGCTTCGCGCACTATTCCGCGGGGACATCATCGGCAACAGCCTCCGGGCAGGCCGGCAGCAGTGCCAACACCGCCCAGGCGCTGGCGGAAGTCGAAATGAACTGGTCATTGCCGTGCGGAAAGCCACTCTCATAATGAGTTTGAAAGGGGTTGCTGCGACTGATGACGTGCCAGGAGCCGTCCACATGCTGTGTTTCGAGCAGGTAGGCCAGTCCCTTCAGATAGGCATCATCCGTGGCCTGCAGCGATCCGGTCCGGTGCAGCGCGACCAGAGTCGTGGCTGTCGCGTAGGCGTCGCTCTCTTGATCGTCAAGCTGGCTCCAGCCGCCATCACCGCGTTGCCGGCTGAGCAGCTCGGCGGCGGCTGAGATCATGTCGGCTTCCGCCCCGACCAACTCCAGCGCAAGCAGCCGAAAGACGCGGTCCTCGTTATCGCCGGTGGGGGCGTTGATCAACCACCCTTTGACAGATTGAATGCGGGCGGAAATCCGTGCCTGTTGTTCATCGGTTCCATAAAAAGTGACCCCGTAGAGCGAGACGTAAGTGGTGGTGAAGTCGCTCGCCTCGGACGGTGGGCGATGGCTGGTGCACGACCAATGTTCATCGTCGGACTGCCAGGTCAGCAGGTACTCGGTGACCGCTGACGTGGTCTCATCCGCAGCGCGGTCGCCTGCCGCCAATGCCCATAGCGCGTAACCGGCTGTGTCCGCATTGCCTCCCGTTCCCTCACCGGCGGAATACCGTGCCTGGTTCCGCTCGAGGTGGGCGTGCGTGTGATCGAGTTGCCGCTGAAGATTCGCCTCGTCGATGGCGAATCCGTGCAGCCGCGCTTCACTCAGCGCCAGGATCGGCAGCGCC
>JANNSB010000772.1:0-4279 GCA_031402175.1 Planctomycetaceae bacterium | reverse complement strand
CCACCACGCCGCCTGGGTCGCCATTTCTTGCTGGGCGGCGTCGAGGCTGTCGTTGCGCTGGGCCTGGACTTCGGGGGCTGTGTGGTCGACGGGTTTGCCGGTTTCGCGGGTGACGGTGGCGGCGATGCCTGTCTGGTTAAGTTCGTCCGGCGGGACTGTGACCATCCGCCAACGCTCTTCGCCGGCGGGGACAGGTTCTGCGCCCGAGTAGTCGCCGCAGGGGGGGAGATAGATCGCGCCGGTTGAGAAGTCGACGACAAAGGCGATCACGCCGGGGATGAAAAAGAGAATCAGTCCGAGCGCATCGAGGGCGACGATCTCCCAGTCCATGTCCCCTTCGGGCTGCCCGACTCGTTCGGGATGCAACAGGACGCCGCAGCCGGCGAGTTGGGCGGAGAGCAGTGAAGCGGCCGTTCCGAGAAATCCTCGACGGCTGAGGGTGGCGACCAGCGGGCGCGAAGTCTCTACGGGCAATTCATCCATGATGGCTAACCCATGCGTTTCGCCCGCCGACGAAATTGAATTCAGCCCGATGCGACCGGGGGGCGGCGATGTATGCGAACTGGCAAGAGGCCGCAACACCGGATGGGTCGTCGATGTCGCAAATTGCCGCTGCTTCAACGCCTGCTGGATCCGCGATTGGCTGTTGCGAAAGATGGACCGCGGATCGGGCGGATGACGCGGGTCTTCGCGGATCTGAAGGAGAGAAGCAGATTCAGTCTCTGATCCGCGGAAACCCGTCAAATCCGCGACATCAGCGGTCCGTTTCGTCGCCACTGCGGAACGGTTGCCGGTGCTGTATTTCGCTGCGGTGAACTGTTCCGCTTTGGACAGATTTACAATTCCGAAACCGGCAGGAATTTCGGTTCAAGAGACAGCTTGACCATGATTCGCGGGGGGAATAAGTTCCCGGCCCCTGCGACGCACCTCTCTCTGAACTCCCTTCGATCCTCACTTCCCTCGGTCTGATTCGGGCCGATCCCTGTATCCAAAGCGATTGTTCGTCTCCGGCGGTCCACGTCGTGCATCTGCATGGTTCCCTGTTGGGATCTGCAGGTCGATGCCCGTCATGTCCCATCCCGCGGCGGACGGCGGGTCCCTCTCCTGAAAGGAACTCTGAAATGAAGCGCTTCGCTCTCCTCCTGGTCTGTCTCGCCCTCGTGGTTTCCGGAGCCGGATGTTGTTGCTGGGGCAACCCGTGCGGCGGCGGGGGATACGGCGGCGGTTATGGTGCCGGATACGGTGGCGCGGGCGGCTGCGGCACAGGCGGCTGCGGCACAGGCTACGGCACAGGCTACGGACCGGCGTATGCTCCTTACGGCACGCCGACGACCTACTACGGCGGCGGCCAGATGGCGGCCTATCCGCTCTACCCGACAGTGACGGCTGGCGTCCCGATTCAAGCGATTCCGCAGTAGTTGGAATGATCGTTCGTCGTTGACACCCGTCGCGCGATCATCGACATCGAAGCCCGAAGCGTTGGCGTCGGCCGTCTGGAGCAAGGAAGCTCCTCGGCCACGCCTTCGCTTCGGGCTTTGAGTGTTTGATGGGGAGGTCACTTGTCATTGGTCATTTGTCATTGGTCATTTGTCATTGGGACTTGATTGCTAACCCAAATGACGAATGACAAGTGACCAATGACATCATCCCAGCCCATGCACTTTCCTGGGCGTCGGCAGGTTGTGGGGCTGCGTGAGCAAGCCGTACATCTCGGGGCGGCGGTCGGCCATGCGGTCGATTTCGTGCTTGTCGGGGACGCGAATGATGCGCTTCGCTCGCGCCTTGGCGACGTCGATATCGGCATAGAGGAACTCTTCATCGACCCCTTCGCTGGCCGCGATCACTTTGCCATCGGGAGCGCAGATGCTGCTGCGGCCGATGAAGCGAAAGCCCCGCTCGGTCCCCACGCGATTGACCGCCGCGTAGTAGACGGCGTTCTCCATTGCCCGCGACGGAATGCACGCGGCCGCCATGCACTCGGCGCCCGGAGGCCAGTTGGTCGGCAGCACGATCAAGTCGGCCCCTAAGATCGCCAGACAACGGGCCGCCTCGGGGAAGCCGCTGTCGTAGCAGATGTTCATGCCGACTTTTACACCTTCCAACTCATGCACCGCGAACGGCCGATCGCCCGGCGTCGTGTGCATGTCGACGCCGAGATACGGCAGGTGCACCTTGCGATAGGTGCCGATGACTCCGTTCGGGCCGATGAGGACAGCCGCGTTGAAGATGCGGTCCCCGTCGCGTTCGAGCATGCCGGTGACGAGATGCGTCTTGAGTCGCCGGCACGCCGCCGTGAGCCGATCGGTGGACGGACCGGGAATCGTCTCCGCCAACGGCAGCGACTCGGCGAATGACTCGAAGCAGTACCCGGTGACGGCACACTCCGGAAAGATCGTGAGCCGCGCGCCGTTGGCGGCCGTCTGCTCCAGTTTAGATTCAATGCGATCGAGGTTGGCGCCCGGGTTCCCGATGGCCACATCCATTTGCACGCCGGCGATTTTCATGATTTCGTCAAGGGTCTAGGGTTACCATAGGCTTCACAACCGTCCGAGCATCCCCATCGCGTGTTCCTCGAACATCGCCTGCCATTCCGGGGCGAGGATGCAGTCGCTGTCTTCTTGTGCCCGGCCGACGTTTTGTAACTGCTCGGCGGTCGGGGCGTAGTAGATGTAGCCGTTGGTGTACCCGGCGACAAACGTGTGCGGGTGCGGCGACGCGGCCTTGATGCTTAGCCCGATCCGCACCGTCAGCTCTCCCGGAAACGTGACGAGCACGAAGTCGCCGACCCGCAGGCCGACGAGTTCCACATCGACGGTTCTCTTGCCGGCCGCGACGTTCTGGGCCTGGTGCATCTTGAGTAGCGCGAGGTTCGTCCGCGTTCGCGTCAGTTCCTCCATCGTGTGAATGTTCGCGATGTAGGCCTGCATGTTGTTGCGGTTCTCGGCGTCCAGACGAGCCAGGTCGTCGCGGCCGATGGCGGCTTCGTGCAGATAGCGATGCGAATAGAACGACGGGAACTCGCCCGACACGCCGTACTTCACCGCCAGCGGCAGGAACGTCTTGAGGTTAAGGCTCGTTCCGGTGAGCGAATCGAGCAAGCGCCGTTCCTCGGCCTCCACCTCCGCAATGCGATTCGCCAAGTCGGCCCGCGGCAGCTCGATCGTTTCGCTGATGATGGTCAGCCGGCCATCTGCAACAGTTTCGGCGGCGCGAATGGCCTTGAGCGCGCTCAGGCCGAGCAGGTTGCCGAGTGGCTCTGCGTCTCGTGGATGATCGACATCCTTGTACCCGATGGGGTTGATGTCGCCGCCGCAGCCCTGCACGAAGAGGGCGATGGTCCCTTCATCGAGGTTGTCCTCGATGACCTGTGAGGCGAAGCCGGTGATGTCTGCCGTGTTGCCGCCGTTGGGGACGCCCTGAATCGGGTGGCACGCAAAGTTGTACACCACGGCGACAGTCTTTCCATCGGCGGCATCGAGTCGCAGGATGCCGATCTGCGGATCGATCGGCCCGATCTCGGCGATGTCTTCATCCGCCGGCAGCGAGTAGGCGTGCCGCACATCGCGCTCGGTGCCGTCCTTCAGCTTCAGCCGACGGTTTTCCGAGATGCGGTCTTCGTGCCCCGAGCCGACGCCGACCTTCACCGGAACGAGTCGGGCGAACGCTTCGCGCACGGCCTGCACGGTGCGCTCGGCCACGTCTGCGCAGACGACGCCGTGACAGTGGCTGGCGTTGATCATCACATTTCGCGGTGGGATGCCGAGTTCGGCCTCGATCTGGCTCCGCACGGACGGCAGATAGTCCTTGCTGATGTAGCCGATCTCGCCGAGCGCGACGGCATCGACGGTGATGATGACCGTCGTCGCATCATCGCTCTGAATGACCAATGCCTTCGCAAAGAGCGGATCGTTCACCAGCGGCACGTCGTAGTTGGTGATGTCGACCTTGGCGGCACCTGCTCGTAGCGGCAGCGGTTCGGCGGCGTCATCGGCCTTCAGGGCCTGCGGCAACGCGAGGCCGAGGCCCATCGCCCCGGTTTGCAGCACGCCGCGACGCGAGAAGCGGCGGCCTGACGGGTCGTGATCGGATGGTTTCGACATGACGTTGGTTCCCGGTTCAGTAGACAGATTGTTCACCATCCTTGAGTGATGCCTGACGACGCCCGTAAAGTTATGGCGTTCACTCGCCACCGGCAATCAACCTGCCTCGTCCGCCCAATCCATATGCCCGTCGACCCACATCCCCGCCGCATCGCCGTGGTCGGGGGAGGCATCGCCGG
>JANNSB010000771.1:0-1879 GCA_031402175.1 Planctomycetaceae bacterium | reverse complement strand
ACAGGTCGCCGGCGATCTGCTCGATCAGAAACTGGTTGTAGGGGAGATCGTTGTTGAAGGCATCGATCACGTAGTCACGATAGAAGTAGACGCGTCTGGGTTTGTCCTTCTCGAATCCGTCGGAGTCGGCATAGCGGGCGGCATCAAGCCACATGCGGCCCCACTTCTCGCCGAAATGTGGAGCGGACAGAAGCTGTTCGCGGGCATCCTGCAATGCGGCGTCGAAGTCTTGTGCCGCCAGCACCTCGTCGGCATCGGCGATCGTCGGAGGCAGTCCGACCAGATCAAGCGACATGCGGCGGAGCAAGGTGACGGGATCGGCTGCTGGTGACGGCTCCAGTCCCTCTGCCTGCAATCGCGCCAATACGAACGCATCGATCGGATTGCGGACCCATTCCGAGATCTCCACCTCGGGCGCAGTCGGCCGCACCGGAGCCACGAAGGCCCAATGCTGCTGCCACTCGCCCCCTTGAGCGACCCACTGCCGCAGTGTCTCAATCTGTTCGGGAGTGAGTTCCTTGCCGGAGTCGATCGGCGGCATTCGCAGGGAATCATCTTCATTGGTGATTCGGGCAACCAACTCACCGGCGGCCCCATCACCGGCGGCCACGACACTTGCGATTCCCTCCGGCTGATCGAGCCGCAGGTCCGCCTCGCGATGGTCGGCATCCGGCCCGTGGCATGTGAAGCAGTTGGCCGAGAGAATCGGGCGGACATCCCGCAGAAAATCGACCGAATCGTCGGCCTGAGCATCCGCGGCACAGAGCATGGTCGCCGCCATCGACAACATGATCGGACAGCGTAAATCGAAGTGGCATACTCGCATCGATCACCTTCTCATCTCAATTAGCGGCACCATCAAATCAGTCGCGACATGATAGCAACTGCGGGATCGAGAGGCATGCAAACGTCGCTACGAACCTGGTGTCGTGACACGCATGCGTTCAGAGGGCTGGATCGCATGATGCAGCCGTTGATTCAGCGCAGATAGCGCATATAGGAGTGCGTCAGATGATCCCTGTAGTTCCAGTGGTCGATCATCTGTCGACGGAGTCGAGCGCAATGATCGCCCGCAGGTCGTCATACTCCAGGCTGCGCTCGTCCGGGTGTTCGCCGTAGGTCAGACCGCCGTCGTCCTGGCCGTCGGTGCCGACGCTGTAGAGCACGAGGCCGCGCTCATCCCGCAGCAGGGTGAGTTCATTTCCCGTGAACGGATCGAGCGGAATCATCGGCACGCCATGGCCCAGCTCTCGAACCGATGCGATGTAGGAGGGGATCTCGCCAGTTCGCCCCATCGCGATCTTCACGGCGAACGCCCCCGCCAGGATAGCTGACCAGGCTTCCATGCGGGTTTGAGATTCCTCGATGTGCGAGTAGGTCGACAGCGACACGCCCGTCATCATGCGGGCGGGAAGCGTCTCGAAGTCTTCATCAGACGACAGGAAATACTCGGCCAGCAGCGTTTCGGGACGGTCCGCGATGGCGCGATTGTCGGCCAGTTCGCTGTCGTGATCGCTGAGCAGCGCCTTTCGCTCCAGGTGATGCGGAGATGACATGATGTGGTGGAACTCATCACACAGCCGGTTGCCATACCGCAGCGTCTCGTTGACGTCAGAACCGATGAACTGCAGGCACGCTGGAGGGAACTGGCTCCCGCGCTGCAGCCGATCTCGTTCGCCGACGTCATTGATGTTGGCGAACGGCTGGCCTTCGTCGATTCGGTGCTGGCGCTACAAACGGGGCGAGTCGACTCCCTCTACGGACGGTACGATGACACTTCTTTTGCCGATGGCCCCGGCACGATTGAAGCCGAGGCCGCCAGGATTCTCTCCGAGTTGCAGCGATCAAGGTACCGGATCTATGACCTGGTGCTCATCGG
>JANNSB010000770.1:0-11053 GCA_031402175.1 Planctomycetaceae bacterium | reverse complement strand
CCGCCGTTGGTTTCCGCTTCGGTCTGGTAACTGGTCTCGTTCACGAATTGTCGAAAGTCTCCGACGCGCACTTCTGTGGCTGCGATGTAATACGGTTCGGCAATCGTGACACGTCGCGTCGGACCTTCATTCTGAACGATGCGGTAGATCCAGGAGTCAGAAGCTTCGTCCTTGAATTCGGGGGCCTCGCTGAGCAACCAGTCGATCTCGTCGTCTGTGCTCCCCATCATGAACTCACCGGGCGGGATGAGTACCAACTGCATGCCAAGCGAATTCTCCGCCCCGAACGCCACGCCGAGGTAGTTCTGCCAGGCGATCTGATGAGCACGGGCCTGCTCGGCATCGAAAGGAACGATCGCCAGCGGCGGCGCATCGGCAGGAAGGCCATCGCCTGCGGAGGCAGATGCGGTGCCGTCCTTGCGGACACGGCGCATCATCCAGATGTCGAAGTCGCCATTTCCCTGGCCGCCCGCGCGGCGGGAGTCGAAGAGCAAGAGCGTGTTATCGCCGCTGAGGCACGGAGACCAGGCGCCCTTCTGTTCTTCGGGTTGCAGCCGGATAGGGGCCGACCAGTCGTGATATATTGTCGGCCTGGTCGCAATCCACAGCGGGCCAAAACGTGAGCCGCCGCTGCGATTCGAGTTGAATATCAGCGACAGTCCATCGCTGGCGAGCGTCGCGAATCCTTGCGAGGCCGGACTGTTGATCAGCGATCCGAGACTCTGCGCTGGGGACCAGGGCGCGTCGAGAGCGGGACGGATGGTGCTGAAGAGTTCGAACTCCCCATTTTTGTCGGAACTGAACACCATCGCGAGTCCGTCCGCCGACAGCGCAGCGCCGGCGACATCAAGGCTGGAATCGATCTGGTCACCGAGGTTCACCGGCACCGACCAGGGCGCCGCCTGACTTTCGCGAGTGGCCATCACCAAGTCACTGCGACCATTTGCATCGTGATTCGTTTGGAAGACCAGGATCAGCCCATCACCCGACAGGCTCGGATTGGCTTCGAAGGACTCGGTGTTGATGGTCGGCCCCAGATTGACCGGCGGCTGCCAGACGGCATCGAGGGTGGGGCGCGTGCTCATCCAGAGGTCATTGTCGCCGAATCCGCCCGCGCGGTCGGAGTGAAACATGAGCGTCAGACCATCGGCCGTCATCGTCGGGCCGCCCTCGTTGCTGGAGGTGTTGATGATCGGCCCCAGGTTGACCGGCTCGGTCCATTCCCATTCGGCCGATGTCAGAATCTCAACCGATGAGCCCGGCGGATACGCGAGTGCCGTGATCGGTTGCTCGCCAGCTTCCAACGGGGACAATCGCGTGGAGAGCGTCATGTCCCACGGCATGACCGGGCGGTCTCCTTCCACCGGGGCGTCGCCGTAGTCGTACCATCCCTGGATTGCTCTTCCCCCTGCCGACAGTTCGAGCCAGATGCGCCCGCTCCTGTAAGCTTCAGTGAACCGCCCCTTGAACAACCGCGTTGTCGGATCGATGTAGCCTTCGATGACGCTGGGGGAGGCGACCGGTGGGTATTCACCCTGCATGTCGACGTGATCGATACCGTCGATCGGGGCATGCCTGAGCGTCACCGGCCCAAAACGCGAATTCCAGACGCCGTTGAAGTCGACTTGGGCAAGCTGCAACGTCATGTCCCATTGGTGGACGGGCTGACTCTCGTTGATCGGCTGGTCGAGGTGATCGTACCAGCCTGCGATCGACTGGCCATCCTCGGAAAGGACCAACATGAGCCGCCCCGGCCGGCCGGCCTCGACGAAGCGGCCAGTGAATGTGCGAGTCGCCGGTTCGACCGTGCCGTGAATCTCGCCTTTGCCATCGCCCGAGAACGATTGGTACGTTCCATACAGTTCAAACCGCTGGCCGTCGCTCGCTTCGAGATGGGTGAATTCGACCGGCCCCCAGAAGGAATCCCATTTGCCGTTGAAGTTGACCGGGACGTCTTCAGTCGGCACTACCTGTGATCCAATAGGGAAATCGTCGTCGTCTGCCGCGTGTTCATGATCAGTCGCGTCCGCGTCATGACTGTGTTCGTCGTCGGTACCCGAATCGTCATCCGTCGTAATCGAAATGTGCGAACCCGGATCCGGTTCGATCTCGATCGTCGTCCCATCGGGCTGCGTGATCTTGATGATGATCCCCGCGGCCACCACCAGGAGGCCGACGACTCCCGCCGCGACGAGCCATTGACGTTGCGAAAAAGTGCCTGTTCCGAACCTGGAGGGCGCGGGAGGCGATGGCGTCACCAGTGCACTCACCACATGCGACGGGTACTGCAGTTTCGCGAGCGACTCCTCCAGCACGCCCGCGACTTCCTTCGCGGTCTGATATCGATCTTCCGGCTGCTTCGCCAGCAGCTTATTGATGATGTCGCACAGCCAGTCGGGGATGTCGGCATTCACTTCGCGGATGGGGCGGGGCGGTTCATCGATCACGCGGCGCAACACGGCCATCGCATTGTCGCCGCGAAACGGCGGCCGGCCCGTGCACATCGAATACATCACGCTCCCCAGGCTGAACAGGTCGCTGCGATGGTCGACCCCTTCGCCTTGCGCCTGTTCCGGCGACATGTACTGCGGCGTGCCGGCCACTTCGCCGGTGCGAGTGACGCTCATGTCGTCGACCGCGCGGGCCAGGCCGAAGTCGGTGATCTTCACCCGTTCGACGCCGTTCTCCAGCAGAATGTTTCCCGGCTTGATGTCGCGATGAATGAGTCCCTGCTTGTGAGCGGCCGCCAGTCCGTGGGCGATCTGCGAGCCGATCCGCAGGATTTCCTTCACGCCCAGCATGCCGACGGCGTCGATCTTCTCGCGCAGGGTTTTGCCGTCGACCAGTTCCATCACGATGTAAGGCACGCGGTCTTCATCGACGGCATGGGTCGTGACGACATGCGGATTCGTCACGGCCGCCGCCGCGCGGGCTTCTCGTAAGAACCGTTGCTTGGCGGTGGGATTGGCGGCCAGTTCCGGCGCGAGCACTTTGACGGCTACGGTGCGATGCAGCCTCGTGTCGTGAGCCTTGAGTACAACGCCCATGCCGCCGCGGCCGATGATCGAGTGCACTTCGTACTGCCCGATCGTCCCCAGGCAGCCGGGCTTCGAGGACGGATGCAGGAAGTCGAGCGACACATCTTCGCTGCCGTCGTACAGCGTCGTACGGACATCACTGGCGGGATCGCCATCTTCGTGCGTGTCGTCGACCCCCAGTGCGGTCGCATCGAGTTCAGTTGGCGGGCGCTCGAGGAAGCTGCCCGCATCGTCGTAGCGGCTTAGGAGCGCGACGATCCGCTGCTTCAAGTCGGCGTTGTCGCCACAGGCATCAGCCAGGTACGCAGTTCGCTCCGCGGGCGATCCCTTGTCGAGGGCCGTCAGAAAAATGCTTTGCTCGTCCATTGTCGCGCCTCACCGGACCAGATTGAATGCCTCTCACCGCAGCAGTGCGAAATCCATGGCCGAAGCCCGCCATAAATTTCGCGGATTTTGAATGAATTGTCACGCGGGGGATGGGGGACAGACAAGGAGACGGGGGGAGAAGGCAGGGCCGGCTAGTTCGTCACATTGGTGTGAGAGTACGTTGGCTGAATCTCAGCGGCTTTGGCGGTGAGCCAAGGACTTACGTCGAAAAGGCGAGGCGTTACAGTTTACCCCACTTCACAAACTGACCGGCCCTGGGGAGAAGGAGATTGAGAAACTTCCCCGTTCGCTCAATCTCCTTGTCCCCTTGCCGCCGTGTCTCCTGGTCACGCTAAAAATTGAGAACACCCGGCAGGATGCCTGGGACGCCGGTGTAGTGTCGATCGTGGTGGCGCTCTCCACGCAGGGTTGAGTGTGAGTTAAGTTATGTGCGACGGCCCCAGCAGCGCGCATGGAAGAGCTGGGGCCGTGATCGCGGAACACAATGGAAAACGTCTACCGCGCCCCAGCCACCCTGCCGCGTCATTGACACCCCGATGCATGCACGCCAATCTGACTCTTCCACGCTGTCGCATCGGTATCCCCGAATTTCGGGGGAATGATAATCCTCGCTCAGTCCTCACTGCAGAGCGATGATCGAGAGGTAGCGGCAGAGAATCTCTTTCCATGAAAGGCTCTGTCATGCGACTGATTGCATCCACGCTGATCGTACTGGCGGCAGCGGCATGCTCAGACGCCACATGTGCGGATGACACGCCCGATCGTTCTCCAGAGCTGGAGGTGCTTGATCGATTTGTCGGCGAATGGGAGATTCGTGGGTCGGCGACACCAGCCGGTGGTGAGGCTGTCGAATCCGAGGGGGTCGAAACTCGAAAGTGGTCGCAGGCGGGCGGAGTCGTCGTGTTCGAGAATGCCAATCCACCTGAATTCCATATGTTGCTGACCTACGACCCGGACTCCGGCGAGTACACCGGCATGTTGATGTCCGGTCCCAGCCGAGGCATGGTGACTGGCGAATGGAATGCCGCGACCGAGACGATGAGTTTCACCGTCACGTTTCCGGATGGGAACAGATACGTGGGGACGAATCGCTTCATCGACGATGACCATGTCGAGTCGAGAGGTACGATCACGAATCGCGCTGGCGACGTGCTTCTCGAGATGTCGATAGACCAAACTCGTCGCGAGGAGTAACGGCAGGATGACACTGTTGGGGTGTGCCACTGGCTCTGCCGGCAAAGCCAGTGCCACCCAATTCAGGTCAACTCCTGAGTGCCACCTGGCGCTCTACCTTCTACGCACGAAGTGCAACACGACCATGACAACACCCGCGACGAGGGAGAGGGCAGACGCCAGTCCACGCCCGAAGGCTTGTCCCTTTTGTTCGTTCGTAAGCGGTGGTGCCAGCGGCCAAATCGTCGCCAACAGGAAATACGCGAGCGGCCCGGCAACCATCAGCACCAGCCCGACCTGCAACAGCGGAAACGGATTGGACTTCGGCGAGGATGTTCGCTTCTTCGACATCGACATCGTCACCTCATTAAACAGAGTCACTCGTCGACGCCGTCGGCAGCAGTGACGGGTGCCGCGTGTACCCGTTCCATTCGGTAGTTGACGAACTCGGCTCCGCGACACGTCACCACCTGCGCGGCCAACATTGTGAACCCCTGGGCCTCGAAAAACGGCCGGGCGGTGATGCTGGCTTCGGTAAACAGCCGGTCGAGCCCGATGCGCCGGGCCTCGGCCACCAAGGCGGCCAGCAACTGCCGCGCGATCCCACGACGCTGATGGTCGGCCGACACATAGAACCGGTCTATGAGCCCGTTCGGCTCGAGCTCCGCGAAACCGACCGGACGATCGGTCTCTTCGGCGACGATGACGAAGCGTCCAGTGAACCGGCCGAACCAGGAGTCGGTGTCGATGTCGTCGGACGCCCAGGCGGCGAGCTGCGTCGGGGAGTAGTCTCGACAGTTGACGCGGCGAATGGTATCCCGAAACAACGCCAGCAGCGTGGGCGCATCCTCCGGTCGGAACGGCCGCAGCGTGATCACTTTTATCGTCCTCTCTCATCGAACACGCTCGATGCAGGCGCCAGGCGCTGTCAAGTGCAGCGATTGGTCAGGTTCCGCCGCGCCACCCGCCGGACTGGGTGAAAATCATTCAAATGAAACGCCCGCGCCGTTCGTCATGTAGCCGGTCAAACGAGTTCAATCATCCCCTCTCCAGACAATCGTACCGAGGACTCTCCATGAAGAAAACGGCCGTCTTTCTTGCCGCGATCGGCGTTTGTACTGTGTGCTGCACGGCTTATGCGCTCTACCTCGTTTCAGACACCGGGGACTGGCCGCAGAGTTGGCCCGACGAGTTGGAGCCGTTGCGAGAGCACTCCCGCACACTCGTCGGTCCTCAGTTTGAGGCGCGCCACTTCGCGATTCGTTTCGCAAATCGCGAGGAGTTCGAGTCGGCCTGGCCCCACATCCTGCAGGTGAAGAGCGAAGGGGCGCCGATTATTCTGGTACGCGGGGAGAACTTCTTCCTCGGCGGAGACAACGACGCGGGAGTCGTTGTGCACTGTCCTCCCGCAGGGCAGGAGAACAACCCCGCCACGCCCGAAGCTCCGATTCCTGGCACCGACAACCCGCGATCGCGCTGGAGGAACACGAACTACATTGAACTCGTTGTCGATGGAGCGGTCGTCGACCTGAACCGCGTGGAGTTTCCGCCCGACACGCCGATTGTCGATGAGCGGTTCGACGACGAGAACGATTAGGTCGTGCAGATCTCGTCGTTGACGCGCTGCTTCAATCCGGGCACTTCGCGTCGACGATGCACAGTGCCAGCGCGCGGCCACCTGAAATTGTCCCGTAGCCTGAGAGAGAGCAATAGGCGACCTCGCCGGTCACGAGCAACTGGTCTCCCTCGGAGAGCTGCAGTGCCTGTGGCGTGCTGATCACCGTTCCGATTTCCAGACCCAGTTGAAAATCACTCGGGAAACTTACGCTGAGAGGTGACATGATCCAGTCCCCGCCTGGGGTAGGCTGGCCGCGAGGAGATTCTTCCTCAAGGCCGGAGATATAGAGAAAGACCGGATACTGTTCGGAAGCGGGCTCCGCGCCCCCAACGTCTACGCGCTCGTAGATGTATTTCAGGAACACGACCTCCTCCCTGATCGACGACACCGGAATTTCCCAGTGCACCGTCTGTCCCTCCATTTCTGAGAACGCAGCCTGCACTTCGTCGAGTCGTTGAGCGGCCAATAGTTGATTGCTCTGGCTGTCGGCTTGTGTGACGGTGGCGACCTGAGAAGCGATCCAACGTACCGTGGCGTCGAAATCATTGGGGTCGAAGCCCGGTTGGCCCTCGCCGTGCCGGACGGACGCGCTCGGCTGCGACGACTCGTCACTTGTGCCGGACTCCTCGTCGGAACAACCCGCTGCCGAAATGAGGAAGACGACGCCGGCAAACAGAAGGGGCACTCTACAAACGACTCGCATGACAATCTCCTCGGCGGTGTCATCTTGAAGGTGTGGGGTGCACTGTCATCTTGAAGACGTGCTAACGGTTTTGCCAGTGTGATTCTCGAACGCCGCGAAGCAGCGGCGGCCGTCGGAGATCAACGAGTCCGGCAGCTTCGCCGTTGCCAGTGGCCCGCATCAACCTCCCACGACCGCAATAGAGTCGGGAGCTATTGGATGTTGCGCGGGAATTCCGCGCATGAGTTCGATTTTCACGGTTCTCGTCTATCCCTCACCACGCGGATTTCACGATCTCGAATCCGACCAGGAAGATTCCCGCATCCACCAGCGCGTGGCTGAGCCACGGACCGTAGAGGGAACGACTCCGGTGATAGAGCCACGCCCAGGTCACTCCGCCGACCGCCACCCCCAGCGAGAAGAACAGGCTCAGGAACGAACCCCAGCCGAAGAAGACCGACAGCACGATCACATGGTGAGCCATGAAGCCGAGGGCTGAGATCGCGATCGCGGGGCCGAGTTCCGTCGCACGGCGCAGTTGGGCGAACACAAACCAGCGCCAGTAATACTCTTCCAGCAGCGAGTGCAGCGCTGCGTAGAACACTCCGAGTGCGGCGAACTTTGCGGTCGAGTCGATGCCAAAGCCCTTGACCTTCTCACGAATCTCCGCGGCGGCGGCATCGAACGCGCCGCTCGGTTTCAGCCAGAGGTGATACGCCGCGAACATCGCGGCCACGATGGCCAGACCGAGCAATCCGCCCAGCAGCAGGCCGTCCCGTTTGAATCGCGGCCGGCTCAGCCGCTGCTTCTGCACACAGACAACCCAGTAGAGCGGAAAGCCGACCTGAATCACGATGCCGATCGACTTGGCCGCAAGCTGCAGCTCGGCCGCCGACTCCGCCAATAAAATGAAGTAGACCAACGTCAGCAGCGACGGAAACGACAACGCGAAGACGATGGCGGCGAGGTCCCGGCGTGTCGGTTTGGTACCTGGTTCGAGTATGTCGTTCGACAAGGCAAGGTTCCTCAAATCACGCCGACACTTTTATCGCTCATGCTTGGCGAGCCGGGCGGCGTTAGCCTCCGGACCTCAAACTCTATGGGGGCAGGGTGGCAGGCCAGCCACATCTGCACCGCCTCCGCCTTGAACTCCTCCGTGAACCTGCGACGCTTCCGTGACTCCCCGGACAACAACCTCCCGGACTTCTTCTGCGACATCGGATGGTTCCTCGAGAGCCCTCCAGAATAAGATGTTACTCTGTCCGAAAAAGGCGAAGCACTTCAGTGGCCATGAATTCACTCTACGACCATGCGAGTCATTCACCCCTTCCGCTGCCCTTCCCCCCACACGACGTACTTGTAGCTCGTCAGTTCCTTCAGGCCGCAGGGGCCGCGGGCGTGGAATTTGTCGGTGCTGATGCCGATCTCGGCCCCCAGGCCGAACTCGGCGCCGTCGTTGAAGCGGGTGCTGGCGTTGACGATCACCGCGCTCGCATCGACCTCTTGCGTGAACCGCCGGGCCGCCGCGAGATCGCGGGTGACGATCGTGTCGGTGTGCCGCGTGCCATACGTGTTGATGTGGGCGATCGCTTCGTCGAGCGAGCCGACGACCTTGGCCGAGATCTTCAGGTCGAGATACTCGGTGCGGTAGTCCTCCTCGGTGGCGGGCTTCGCCTCGGGAATCGCCTGGCACACTCGCGCATCGCCGCGGATTTCGACGTGCTGCTCCGTTAACGCTGTGCCGGCCATTGGCAGGAACGCATCGGCTACGTCCGCATGCACCAGAAACGACTCGGCCGCATTGCACACGCCCGGCCGCTGGCACTTGCTGTTGATGAGCAGATCGAGCGCGAGCGGCAGGTCGGCATCTTTATCGATGTAGACGTGACATACGCCGTCGAAGTGCTTGATGACCGGCATCGTCGCCTCGGCCGCCACTCGCTCGATCAGCGATTTGCCGCCGCGCGGGATGGTGACGTCGATCAGGTCACTCAGCTTCAAGAAATGCCCGACGGCTTCGCGGTCAGTCGTGCTGACGAGTTGGACGGCGTCCCGCGGCAGGCCGACGGCTTCGAGTGAGTCGGACAGCACCTGATAGAGAGCCTGATTGCTGTGAAACGCTTCTTTCCCACCGCGCAGAATGACGGCGTTGCCGCTCTTGATGCACAACGCCGCCGCATCGACGGTGACGTTGGGCCGCGACTCGTAGATGAAGAATACGACGCCGAGCGGCACGCGGACTCGCGTGACCAATAGCCCGTTCGGGCGGACATTGCTGTCGATGATTTCACCGACGGGGTCGGGCAGGGCGACGATTTCTTCGACGGCCTTCGCGATTGAGTCGATTCCATTGCCGTCGAGCCGCAGCCGATCGATAGCGGCGGCATTGAGGCCGTATCCGGGCGCCTGCTCGATGTCTTTCGCGTTGGCGGTAACGATCTCGGCCGTGCGCGAACGCAGCGCGCTCGCGCACTGCTGCAGCCAGTCGGTCTTCTGCTGACCCGTGACAGTCACCAGACGCCGCGAAGCATCGCGGGCCTTGGTGGCAGTGTCGCGAGTGTAATGTTGTAGATTCATCATTGAAGAAGTCCAAGAGTCGAGTTCTCGAATCTCCCTCTCCCCCACATTCGGCTCTCGCATTCAAACGGCAGTCGATTGTGGGGGAGAGGGAGTTACTTTGAGTTCATGCAAATGCCTTCACCTCAGTCCAGCTTCTCCGCGAGAATCGATTCGGTCTGCTTCTTGCGGAACGCTTTCAGTTTCGTGCGCAGTTCGGGCCGGCTGCCGGCGAGGATGGCAACGGCCAGCAGACCCGCGTTCACCGCGCCCGCCTTGCCGATCGCGAGCGTCCCCACCGGAATGCCGCGCGGCATCTGAGCCGTCGACAACAGCGAATCGAGACCGTCGAGCGACCAAGCCTGCATCGGCACACCGAGCACCGGCAGCACCGTGTGCGCCGCCATTACTCCCGCGAGGTGTGCCGCCCCGCCGGCCGCCGCGATGATGACCTCCAGCCCCCGCTCTTCAGCGGTTGATGCCCATTCGACAGCCTGATGCGGCGTGCGATGAGCCGACAGCACGCGACAATCGGCGGCGATGCCGAATTCGTCGAGTGCATCGCGACAAAGCTTCATCGTATCCCAGTCGGTCTTGCTCCCCACGACGATGCCGACAAGCGGTTTCTGAGTCATTCCTCGAACTCTCCTGACGCTGTGTGAAAGAGGTGTGTTCGCGTTCATTCTCGCGGGTCGGGGGGGAATTCTCAACTTGTGGCGTCGTTGGCCATTTGTCACTTGTGATTTGGGAGAGGTTGTTGCGGGCCATCCTTTCAAACACTGAATTCACGCGGAGGCACTGAGACCGCAGAGTTTGAGTTGGACACCCCCCACAGCGATCTCTGCGCCTCTGCGCGACAGAGGCACTCGAATGCGTTCGCGGCTTCGCGATAGCTCCGTCGATGAGAGACCTTGCGAAGGGTATCATCACGCAGCTCCATCACACCTCTGCGCATTCATCTGCTTCGTCGTCTGAGCCTCGAAGGATTCTCTCATGAGATCACTCGAAGCCATTTTCGCAGTTTGCGTTATGGCGTTCGCTGCACCCGCCGCGCTCGCTGACGATCGTCACGTCAATGTCATCATCATCTACGCCGACGACCTCGGTTACGGCGACCTGTCGTGTTACGGGCATCCGGAGTTCGAGACGCCGAATCTGGACCGGATGGCGGCGGAGGGGGCGAGGTTCACGCAGTTCTATTCGACGTGCAGCTTCTGCGCGCCGTCGCGAGCGTCGCTGCTGACGGGGCGATATCCGCATCGCAACAACCTGATGACGGGCAACCCGGTTCCGCGCGAAGACTATGGCGTGGCCGGCAACCCGGATCATCCCGGCGACCTGCTGGGACTGCCGCCGGAAGAACTGACGCTGGGCGAACTGTATCACGCAGCGGGCTATCACACCTGCTGCATCGGCAAGTGGCATCTGGGGCATCAGCCGGAGTTCTTTCCCACGCGGGCCGGCTTCGATGAATATCTCGGCATTCTCTACAGCAACGACATGCATCCGGTCGAGCTATGGCAAAACGAAGAGGTTGTCGAGTATCCGGTGGTGCAGGCGACCCTCACGCGCCGGTACACCGACCGCGCGATCGCCTTC
>JANNSB010000769.1:0-1749 GCA_031402175.1 Planctomycetaceae bacterium | reverse complement strand
GCATGCCGATGGACGGTTGCAGATCCTCTGTCGCAGTCAGGAAAGCAGAATTGTCACATCGTTCTCTGACGACGGCGGCGTGACGTGGACCGAGATGGCCCCGACGACTTTGCCGAATCCAAACTCGGGCATCGATGCCGTCACGCTCGAGGATGGGCGGCATCTGCTGATCTACAACCACACGCAGCGGAACTCGGGAACGCCGAGCGGCAGGTCGCTGCTCAATCTGGCAGTTAGCCAAGATGGCAACACTTGGCAGGCGGCGCTGGTGCTGGAGAACGACCGGGGCGAATACTCGTATCCGGCGATCATTCAGACTTCCGACGGCCTCGTGCACATGACCTATACCTGGCGTCGCGAGCGAGTGAAGCACGTCGTGATCGACCCGGCTGCACTGGTTCCCGTCCCCTTCGAGGACGGCGGTTGGCCGGGATTGCCGGAGGCTGGGGTGGAGTAGTCGGCGGAGTACAGGCTTTAGCCTGTGTCGGCGCAGCCTAAAGGCTCGACTCCACTTCTTCTCTTCGAGTTCGAGCGTGCTGCGGAAAAAAATGAGGTAGCGTCATTCTCGCGATTCTGATAACTACCCCGCCCTAAATTGCAGTTTCTGCATGCCTGAGGGCCGGCACCGGTTCATAGGTCGAGTCGTTCATTTCGCGCCGTGGCGGTCGAGGTTCTTCTGGAGCCTCACGCACGGTTCACTCGTTCATCGATCTTTCAAGGAAGAAAGCGATGCGATTTTCCAATCGTCCGCATCCCCTGCAGTCGTCGCGTTTCTGGTTCATGATCTTGGCCTGCGTGGCCGCCACCGCCATGTGGCAATTGGGCATGTTTCCAGGCGATTCCGACCAGAATGAAGAGTTCGAAGACCTCACGGAACTCGATCTCTCGGAGGAGTCGGACAATGCACTGGAGGCTGGTCAATCTGATCCTCGCGGACCGCGGGGCGAATCGCTGCGTCAGACGGCGATGGCCACGGATGCCGACTGGGCTTCGAACTCCGCCCCCGGCGGCCAAAGTGAAGCTGCCGCGCCAGGCACTACCGGAGCCAACGGCAATGGCTGGTGGCTCACCGATGAGCCTGGCATGCTTCCTGCCGAAACTGCCACAAATGCCCACCCTGCCGAACAGGCTGCCGAACCTCAGCCCCTCGCAGCCACCACCAGTCCGTTTGGACCCGCCAATCCCGAATTCGTCGGCGTGCCGGAGTCACCGGTCGATCCCGCGACGAATACAACGGCTCAGGCCTCGCCTTTCCCAGAGTGGGACTCCGCGAACCCGCCTCCATCGGAATCCGACGTTCAGACAGCCTCCGCCCGGCTGGTGCAACCCGCGAGCGAAGCGACTGCCACTCCGCCGGCCTCAACCGCGACGGGAGTCTCGTTCGATTTCAACATAATCGACAACCTGCTGGCTCAAGGTGACGACGTGGGAGCTCACCGCGAACTGTCGACGCTGTACTGGCAGCGTCCGGAATTGCGACCAACCCTGATCGATCGCATTCAGCAGACCGCTCGCAGGATCTACTTTCAACCCACCCCGCACTACATGGAAGCCTATGTCGTGCAGCCGGGAGACACGCTGCAAAGCATCGCGCACCGTTACGAGATTTCGTGGCAGTTTCTGGCGAAGTTGAACCAGGTGGAACCGACGCAGATTCGCCCGGGACAGGAACTCAAGGTTATTCGTGGGCCGTTCTCGGCGGTCGTCGATCTGAGCGACTACGAGATCACCGTTCACGCGCACGGTTAC
>JANNSB010000768.1:0-2260 GCA_031402175.1 Planctomycetaceae bacterium | reverse complement strand
GCCGGCCGTTGGCGGTGAGCTTGGCGTCGACATCAACGACGGTGCCCCGCACACTTTGAAGTTTCTTTTCTTCAAGCTGGCGCGGTGATCGCACCTGCGAGAGATCAAGCACTTCTCTCGGCAGATGCCACAACAGATCGTGCACGGTTTCGATGCCGAGCCGCGCGAGCAGTTCGGCCCGCGCCGGCCCCACGCCGGTGACAAACCGCACCGGTGTCTGCAGGGGATCGTCGGCGTCGTGATGCAAGCTGGCCATCGCTAAAGATGGTAACGGCGAGTCGATTCACGGCATAGAAACCCGACGCGTCAGAGCGTCAGCGAGGGCGTCGTGACGTGGTACGTACTTCCTGTGTGTGAGATGCCTGCGGGACGAGACTTCGACGTGAAGTCCCCCTGCGGTTCGTCTCTCCGCGAGCCACGCGAGTTCTCTGCCAAACGCAGCCTCACGACGCCCGCGCTGACGCGTCGGGTTACGATGTTAGTAGTGGTCCGTCTATCGCTCAATGTCAGGTAGCGGATAGAGGGACTTGAGTTTGATTCTGGCGTCCGGGGTGGTGAATCGCCAGTTAGTGCCTGCTTGGCGTTGGTTGCGATCGGCGGTCCACGCGTCGATGGCGCTGTCGAGCGCGGCGGCGCTGCCGAAGCGCTGGTTGAGGCATTGACGGGAGAGGATGCTCAGTTCGATCTCGGCCATGTTGAGCCAACTGCCGTTCTTGGGCGTGTGCACCAGGCGGAGTCGGCGCCGCAGGCGGCCGGCGGTTTCGGCGTCGAAGGTGAAGTACAAACTCGCGAGGTCGTGGGTATTGAGGTTGTCGGACACCAGCGTCACGAGTTCGGCCTGCGGATAGTCCTGGTCCAGCAGTCGTTTCACCTCATTCGCCCAGTCGACGCGCGTGCGGCTCTCGCGACAACCCACGCGTCGCCAGCCGGCGATCGGGTCATAAAACATCAGCAGCGAGCGGACGCCGTGCCGCACGTACTTGTCGTCCTGCCGCTGGTCCCGTCCCGGCTGCATCGGCAGCGGCTCGAACCGGTCGGCCAGGATCTGCCGAGACGCCTCGTCCATGCAGATCAGCGGACACCGCGCGTCGTACGCTGCCTGGTAGACGTCGAGGACTTCTTCCATCCGCGCGACGAACCGGGCCCGGTCGGCCTCAGGGATGCAGAACCTTTCCGTCCGCCACGGCTTGAGGCAGTTTTTTTCAGACACTGCCGCACCGTCTCGACGCAGACCGACTCCACCACCTGCAGCCGCCCCAACTCGTCGCACAACAGTTGCAGCGTCCAGCGGTCGCGTCCCTCCGGCGGCCGGCTGCAACTCAGCGTCACCAGCCTGGCTTGGGCCTTCGCGTCCAGCCGTTTGGGAACCCCGGCATCCGCCCGCATTTTTCGCTCCAGAGTGGGATCCCCCTCAAGCACGAACTGCTGCCGGATGCGGACCACCTGCCGCTCGCTGATCTCCACCGCCTCGGCGATCTGCCAGTCCGGACGCCGACCGTCGGGATGGTTCTCGTCGGCCATCAACAGAATCTTCGCGCGTCGCACCTTGCCCGCCGCCACCGACTTCTGCCGGCACAACGCCTGCAACTCCCCTCGCTGCCTGGCCGTCAACCGCACCCGCTGCTTCGCATTCAAACTCGGCATCCTTGCCTCCATGGTTCAAGAATCGGCACTCCGGGCGTAGACTAACTTCACATGACATTTAGCGGTAGACCGAACACTACGCCAGGCAGTGCCTGACGATCAACGCGTTCACTGCGAAACGGACGGGCTGGGAAGCCCGTCCTACATGACAATGTGCGATAGACGGACCACTAGCCTGCTCGACATCGTCGCCGACCTTCCGCCGACCTGATAGATTACGTCGTCGCGATTCTGCATGCCCCAGTCCTTGAAATCACACCTCCTCTCCCATGGCCGGCTCCAATGAGACGAAGCTGACCCCCATGATGCAGCGGTACATGGAGGTGAAGCGCGAGACGCCGGGATCGATCCTGCTGTTTCGCATGGGGGACTTCTACGAACTGTTTCATGATGATGCCGAGACCGCGGCCAAGGTGCTCGGGCTGACGCTCACCAGCCGCGACAAGGGGTCGACCAACCCGGTGCCGATGGCGGGTTTTCCCTATCACGCTCTCGACGGCTACCTCCGCAAGCTGATCGCCGCGGGTTACAAGGCGGCCATCTGCGATCAGATGGAAGACCCGAAGCTCGCCAAGGGAATGGTCCGCCGGGAAGTGACTCGCATCGTGACGCCGGG
>JANNSB010000767.1:0-4562 GCA_031402175.1 Planctomycetaceae bacterium | reverse complement strand
TTCGATCTCCGATGCGCGGTTCGTCGACGAAGCCCCAGTGACTTCCCCAAAGTCCGCGATCACGTTCGGCTCCCTCTGGCGGCGGGCCTCCTCTTGAATCAACACGCGCACATCGACTGCTCCAGGACTCACTGAGGATTCCGCGGCATTCCGCGACAGCGATCTCCACGCGGCTCCTTCTTCCAGCCACGAGGATATTCCCCAGCCCAGCAGCAACAGGCTGGCCAGTAACAAGAGTCTGGATTGAAGTCGCGACATGCGTCGTCTCCGGCAAAACCCGCCGATCGGAAGGCGAAAGCCGACCGCCAATGTCCGCACTATTTCTCTGATCGGATTCTGGCGCGCGGCGGGTCCAGTGGTTCCGCGATGAGCAGGCCGTTATGCCCCGAGCAACTCCGCAAAGTGAAAGCCATCGACACGGGTCACCGTCAGCAGGCAGCAGATCGCCTGAGCCAGCAGCAGCGACAACCAGACTACGCGAGTGAAGTCGATTCGCGACAACACAGTTTCACGGGGAGTCAATGCCGCCGCCAGAACGAGCATCGGCCAGGGATTGAAGACCAGCCAGAGCCGTGCGGCCTCGCCCATGTTCTTCCCGGCGAGCCACAGGCCGCCATGCACGAGGCACCACGCGACAAACAGGCTGACCGTCACACTCTTCGGGCGAGGTCCGACCGTGGTGACGCGGCGCAATCCGAAGACAAGGACGAACGCGGTGATCGGGAGGCCGAGCGTCATCGCGAACTCGACCGGGTTCAACAGCAGCCACATTCCCCAGGTGCGGGTAAAGTGCTCGTAGAACTTCGCGTGGTTGTGCAGGTTCCAACTCCAGACGGCAAACGCGTTCAATCCCGACCAGGCCCAGATCGTGATCAATGGAACGAGAAATCCGACGGCCCCCCAGCCGATCGCGCTGAACAAACCACGCAGAACCAGTGGCCGGCGACTCAGAGATTCATCGGCAATATCGATGTTTGCAGAATCGATCCGCTCCGCCTTCCATGGTCGCATCCATAACGTCGCGACAGCGATCAACAAGAGAACCGGCGCGATCGCGAGGCTGAGCATCATTCCGATCCAGGCCACCGCGCCTGCCAGCAGGTAGAGCGCGACCGACCGGCGCCGCAACCCATGAAACCACGCGCTGGCGCATGCGAGGGCCAATGTCGGAAACAACAGATCACTCTTGGGAAAGAAGACCAGTGCGCCCGGTATCAGCGGCCAAATCGCCGCCACCCGCCAGGCGACATGGGGCGCATGTTCGAGCCGTAGCAGCCAGTACAGGCAGACGGCTCCGAGCAGAAACGTGATCTCGACAAGACATGCGGCTCCCCAGAGACAAGCCTCGTCGGCCTCGCTCAGTTTCTCGCCGCCGGCGGCAGCGTTTCTGCGAATCTCCCGCACCGACTCGCGCACAATTGCCGGCTCGCTCCACAACAGAACCGATCGCACCAGTTCGCTCTGCCTGCACGCCCCCAGCAGTACGCGGATGCTTGCCGTCAGTCCGGGAGGATGCGTGCCGATGTGCAAGTAAGCCTCTTTACGCAACTTCGTTTCATATTCACGCAACAGCGTTTCATAATCACGCAGAAAACTCCTCACATCGACCGCGTCGTCCCGCGCCTGCAGGAAGTAGCCAGATGGGCCCGGGTAGTACAACACAAACGGAACGCGTCCGTACCCATACGCGGAAGGCATCGTCATCAGGATCACGTTCCACCAGAGACCGCCCGCGAGGACCAGCAGTGCGAGCAGACATCCGCGCCGTCCGCGTGAACTGGGCCGTAGCAATACTTCATCACCCATCCAGGCAACGGTGACATAAACCGAAAACGCCAACAGGCCGGCTCCCCAGGTGATGGCGGTCTCCAACGAATGGGGTATGCGCGACCATGTCCACTCCCCTTCAATTCCCAGCGGGATCGGCAATGCCCACAGCAACAGCGCCGTCGCGATGATGCATGCCATCGCGACTGCTATCGCGCTCCACGACGCTCTGCGAACCGTTGCGGAAGCAGCAACATCCACCCCGCCGCTCCCCAGCGACGATACATCATCGTCGGAAGGGGGCGAGTGTCTCACTCTGCCAATCCTTCATCGATCGCGCCCGACGGTAGATCCTGGCCGACAATGGCCTTGAACTGAGCGCGAACGATTTCGAGATAGATCGCTTTGGAATCGATCACTCGGCAGCCTCTCAACTTCGCTTCGGCGGCGAGTTCGTGCTCCAGCGGAGGATTTGTGACATCGAGGACCGTCAGTCCGGCCTTGAACAGCGACGGATTGATGGCCCCCTGATGCACGCCGCAACGCAGATTCGGGTCGGCAAGCACGATCACGTCGACCAGCGTGTTGTACATATTCTGATAAGGGACGAATCGGCAGCCGAACTCGCTCGCCATGCGCTGTGCAGACTTGTCGTTCTGACCGCAGACGCTGACGATACCTTTCTTCTGCGTGATGGCGTACGTCAGCGCCGAGGCCGATCCGCCGGTGCCGACGACCATGATGTTCAGCTTTTCGAGCCGGCCCTTGCCGTCACTGCCTGCCGTGAGGCCGGATTCCAGGGCCTTCAGTCCGCTGCGCCACAGGGCGTTGTAGCCGTGCCACACATCCGACTTGTTGAGCAGCAGATCGACGTAGCCGGTCTTGGCATCGTGCTCGTCAATCTTGTCAGCCAGCGGCGCGAGTTCAGACGCAAGCTGCCCGCCGGCGACGATGGCCCGAATCTTGAGGCTGTCGAGCATCTTTCGCAGTTGCTTCAGTTCACCCACCTGCAACGGGAGGCAACGGACAGGCATCTGCAAGTGGCGAAAGGCCGCGTTGAAGATGCGGATCGTCTTGATCTGCGTTTCGCCGAAGCCCGCGACAGCGACAAAGGTCGTTTTCTTATCGATTTCGCGAATGGCATACGTCTCGATGAGGTCGAACACCGTTGCCTGACCAGGATGCGCCTCCATTCCCTGTTCCAAGGCCGCGTAAACCCAGGGAGAACCGTACTTCTGGCCCAGCAGCGAAAACGTCAGTTCCGCCTTGCCGAGTCCCATGCCGACGATGGGGAGTCGGCGTTTCTGACTCACGGCCACTAGCAGCGGCCAGGCGTCATCAATCGTCGGCGTCGGCCAGGTGAATTTGACGACGTCGGCATTCGCGCTGGCGGCATCATCGAAAATACGGTCGATGTCGTGCTCCGGACGATCCAGCCGCGTGAAGCTGATGACCCGCTTGACGCTGCCAAACCGGGGAATGCTCGGGGCCGTCTCCAGGTCGAGTTCGATATAGCTCGGGCCGGCGACGATCGCTTGCCGCAGCAGCGCGATCCGCTGCTCTTCGGTTCCCTCCCACTTGCCGCCGTCTTCCTTCTTGCGACAGGAGACGATGATCGGCTTGTCGATGCCGGCGATCAGTTCCTTGACGTCCGGTTCTTTCACGAGGTGGTCAAGACACAACTCGATGACGTCGCCGAACCGCGCGGCATTGAGCAGATCGACCTTCGCCAGTTTCCGCGAGGTGGGAGTGACAGTGACGCAGATCATAGTGTGCCGCCTCGACGTTCGTTGAATTCACACTCGGAGGTGCTCTTACGGATTCGACGTCTCTTCGTCGACGTGTTGCGCCGCATCTCCTTCCGTGGAGTGCGCGTGCTCCCCTTCGGAATGTGAGCCGTCGTGCGAATGGGCATGCTCCGGATCGTCGACTCCGTGATCGTGCGCGTGCTCTTCACGAATGACGTCTCCCTCATATTCCTCACCGTCGATCGTCGCAATGATCGTCACCTTGTCAGCAGTGTGAACTTCGTCAGGCACGTGCTCCTTGGCCAGCAGAAACCGCGACGAAGCCCCCTCGGGATCACCGGCTTCAGGGGCGGCCTGTAATGACAACTGCAGGTGCTCTCCGCCGAGCAGGTCCATGTGCACGGCCACCTGTTCCTCGGTGATCGGATAGGGCGTCTTACCGTCGGATCCCAGGATGTAGACGGTCAGGTCGCCGACCTCTTCGTCGAATACGATCTCGCCGTGGTATTCCTCGGCCCCGAAAACCGCGTATAAGCCGCCATGCGGGGCATGGGCGTGGTCGTGAGCCTCGATTGGCTCGGTGTTCTCGACGTCGTCCTCGTCGCTAAATGTGCGGGCATCGGGGTCTTCGCTGCAACCCAGCACCAGCCACATGGCGAAACATGACAACCACAAGCCGGCTGTTCCTGCACGCAATCTTGATGTCCATTTCATGGGATTTGAATCCATTAAGTGCCCGGTAAAGAGCGAAAGATACGGTCTTGAAACTGGCGAATTCGGCCCGCTCGTCACGGTATTCTAGCCGCGCCCGAAGGGCAAGCCTGCAACCGGCTTAGGCCCGCAGGTGTGTGCTGCTCGAAAGTTGGTGGGAAATATGGGAGGATGTGGTTGCGGTCGTTTCATCAAGGAATCCGATGACCTTTGCCAAGGAGGGCTGTGATGTTGGAGATCGTGCTCACACCTGAACAGGAGGCGGAAGCGGAGCGGATTGCGGACATCTTGAAGGCCAAGGCGACGGCCGAGATCAATGACATCGCGCGGCTGTTG
>JANNSB010000766.1:0-4366 GCA_031402175.1 Planctomycetaceae bacterium | reverse complement strand
GGCATCGGGGATGAAGAGTTTTATCCTTGGACGCCGGGGCCGATTACGTGAGGTGACCATATTGAGGTTATCGCTAAGCGTCCACTCTTCACATGACAGCTGAAGGCACCGAGGTTTGATCAGAAGTGTCAATGAGCGAATGAGGGATGCCATGCGGTTTCTCTGTCCACGATGCCGGAAGTACTTTGAATCCGCAGGTCGCGAAAAGTCCAGCGAAATTGCGTGTCCAGAATGCGGCTCTAGTTTTCCAGGTGACACCGAAGAGACACAGATACACGTTCCCGTCGAAAGCTCGCGCCGCTTCGGCAGGCTTGAACTTCTGAAGATCATCGGTTCAGGAGCGTTTGGCACAGTCTTCATGGCGCGCGACAAGAAATTGGATCGCATCGTGGCGGTCAAGATCCCACGGCTTGGCAGTGTTAGTTCGAGGGACGACCTGCGACGTTTTCAACGGGAGGCCCGTGCCGCTGGACAACTCAACCACCCGGGCATCGTCGCGGTACATGACGTAGGAACGACGGACGAAAGCGGTCAACAAGATCCGCAGGGAGAGATCCCCTATATCGTTTCCGAGTTCGTCGAAGGAATCACTTTGTCCGATTTTCTTACAAGCCGGAGCGCCAACTTTCGTGAGTCGGCGGAACTCGTTGCCTCTGTCGCGGATGCATTAGCGCACGCGCACGAGAATGGAGTGATCCACCGAGACGTCAAACCGTCCAACATCATGCTGGAACGGATAGCTTGCCTTGATGGGACGCGACACCAGGTCGCCGAAAACGATGTGAGCAGCATTCAATTGCGAGAGATGAAAGTACGACTGATGGACTTTGGATTGGCCAAACATCAGTCTGGCGAGATTACCATGACGCTTGATGGACAGATTATGGGAACGCCTGCCTAAATGAGTCCCGAGCAAGCACTCGGCAAGACAAGCGAAGTTGGCGGCCCAAGCGATATATACAGTTTAGGCGTCGTGCTGTACCAGATGCTGACCGGAGAACTGCCTTTTCGTGGAACAGCCCGAATGCTGTTTCATCAGGTGTTGCACGAGGATCCACGACCACCGCGTTCTCTGGATCGCGGCATACCGCGCGACCTCGACACGATTTGTCTCAAAGCGATGGAAAAGCTGCCCGCGCGACGCTACTCAATCGCACAAGAGCTGGCGTCGGATCTTCGGCACTTCTTAAATGGGGAAGCAACGAAGGCTCGTCCCATGAGCATTCTTGAGCGGTGCTGGCGTCGGTGCCGTCGGAACCCTGGCCCCGTTGCTGCCCTGTTTGGAGTTGTATGTGCGGTGATCATCGCCGTCCTCTTACTCGCCATTCGGGCGCAAGGAAACGTCGAGGAAATGCCCGAAGGTGCCAATCAGCTGAGTGTCCTCCCACACCTCTTGCGTGCTGGAGGCATACCGGTTGTCGCAATCGCAAGTACTGGGATGGGCTTGACCCTCTCTGTGGCAATCAACTTGTGTTTGTCCAATAACCGGCGAGTGTTCCTCGTTCATGTCGTTCTCTCAATGATACCCATTATTCTCGCGTTGGTCGGCACGCTGTACGGTTACTCGTTGTTTCTGCGCTTGGCTACCTCACCGGCCAGCCCCAAACCTTTTGAAATCGCAATAGCAATGGCTTCGACCGCGGCATTCGCGATTATTGGAATCGTGCCTGCAGTTTGCGCTGCGATTCTCGGCCTGGCTGGATTGACACTGAAGAGTGGAGCAGCGAACGAGTAGTCGAATGCTACGTGGGCAGCCCCGAAAGATTCTTTCGGGGCGGCGTAGCCGTTGGAGGTCGCGAGATTGCGTCCAATGCACCCACAGGCCGACAACGCAAAGAGGTCGTCACCATCGATGACCTCCCACCGACTTCGTCGTCCCCGCGGGGCGGCGACGCCGTTGGAGGTAGTGGAATCGCGTTCGTCGCAATCGTGCGGACAAGTCGGATGAGTGTCCAGCAATGATCTCCGATCGACTTCGTCGACCCCGATAGCGAGAGCTATCGGGGCCACTCACGCTTGCTGCGGGCGGGGTGCTAGCTTGGGGGGCAAATCCAGACTGTGCTGGTCGGAAATGTCCTCACTTGAAAGAACGCCCACTTTTCTTTGAAATTCGTTGTCCTTGGGTATTGAGAGAACCTCAATACTCTTCCGCATGACGCATTCCCGAACTGAAAGAGTTTGGTCAATTTCCGTTCTTCCTTCGAGTATAGGAAGGCCCGTCGCAGGAAGCCGACGGAACAATCTTTCCAGACGGGAACCGATTTATGCCCGACGAAACAAGTGTTGCTCCACGAATGGGAAAGGACTTGTTCGATGCGACCATTCCGTTTGCGAATGAGTTTCGAACCAGCGGTTGGTGGTACGTGGGCTCCACGTTGGTCGTCCTGTTCGCGGTGCTGACGGTCGCAGCGATTGCTCCCTGGTGGCCGCTGCGTCTGGCCGCCTCCATCACGGGCGGATTGGTGTTGGTGCGCGTGTTTATCCTGTACCACGATTTCATGCATGGCTCATTGCTGTCGGGATCGCGATTGGCACAGGTCCTCTTTTACGCGCTGGGCCTGCTGATGCTGACACCGCCGCGTCATTGGCGCTACAGCCACAACTTTCATCATGCCCATGTGGGCAAAGTGGTCGTCACGAAGGAAAACGCTTTCCCCGTGTTAACGTCGGACATCGGCTCGTTCCCGCTGATGTCCACCGATTCATGGCAACGGGCGACGGTCTGGCAGCGCCTACGATATCGCATCAGCCGTCATCCCTTATCAATCGCGTTCGCCTATGTGACGATTTTCTTCCTGGTCAGTTGTCTCAATCCGCTGGTGAAAGATCCGCGCAAGTATTGGGATGGTGCGTTCTCGCTGCTGGCTCATGGCGGGTTGATTGCGTTGCTGTGGCTGACTGCGGGTTTCGATGTCGCCCTGCTTGCCTTTGTGCTGCCGTTCGCGATTGCCTCCGCATTGGGCGCCTACCTTTTCTATGCGCAACATACGTATGAAGGATTGCGCATCCTGCCAGCCGAGGAATGGACCTTCTTCGGAGGTGCGCTCGAGTCGTCCAGTTATCTGAAGCTCAGGCCGCTCATGAATTGGTTCACTGGCAACATCGGTTACCACCACGTGCACCACCTGAACTCGCACATCCCCTTCTACCGCCTGCCCGAGGCGATGGCCGCTATTCCCGAACTGCAACATCCGACTGTCACCACGCTTCATCCGCACGACATGCTGGCTTGTTTTCGCGCGAATCTTTGGGAGCCTGCGACCCAGCGGATGGTCAGTTACCGTGCAACCAAAAATACCCCGGCAGCCAACGGGTGACGGCTGTGTGACTGGGGCGTGGTGTCGTGCGCACTTCGCTATGTGCGATCATGGCGTTATCTCGTAACGCGGAAGTTGTCGAATCGCACCCAGCGTTCGCCGTCGCCGGTGGCGCCGTTCACGCAGAGACCGAATCCCATGCCTTCGTCGCCCTCCTGGATCGCCGAATGAAAGAACGTTCGGTATTCACCATCCGACGACGGCCCCACCTGAAAATAGGCGTAGTCGCCGCGCACCGTCACCCTGAGCGGACCAAATGCATCGTTCGCCGGCCAGTACTTGACGGTGTAGTTGCTGGGTTCACCCTCTTCGCCCGGTTGGCCGATGAATTCGGGTTCTCCCGGCGCAAAGACGTGATAGCCGTCAATGTTGGTCTTTCCGACGGTAAAGAGGGCGCTGTTGGGACCAGTCAGGCAAAGTCCGGCCAGTTCGCCGCGCTCGAGCGGGTCTCCCACAACCGTCACGTCCACAGTGGCGATGACGGTCTCATCCGTGGTGAACGGGAGATTGACCTTCAGCATCGGAGAGGGCTGACCATCGGCGACCGGCTTGACCCGCACCTCCAGGGCGCCATCGACCACGCGGTAGTCGTCCGGGTCGAGGCCCACCGCCTGCCACTGGTCGGAGAGTTCCTCGTCAAACGCATCCTCGAAGAGAACGTCCTGGCCGTGGCAATTCGACAGCCAGGTCATGCCGGCGACAACCGCGACAGTCACCAGCAACATCGTTCGCATCGCGTGGATCTTTCGCATGTGAGCTTTCGGAATCGAATTCGTCTGGCAGTGGTGGGAAGAAACCAATTACGGAGCGACGCCGGTGGATCGCACTGCGGGAGCAGCATTAACGCACCTCACGGTAATCCGAAGTGGAGGGGGGGTGTCAAGGATGCGAAGTGATCCTGTCAGGAGGCGGCCCGCAATACTCAGTATTCTTCGCGCAGCTTCGGCAAGCTGGCTAACTGCTGCATCAGATTCCGGAACGTCTCATGCGAGCCGTGAAGATTGGCCCATTGCTCGATGTAGACATGGTCCAGGCCGGATCCGGAAACG
>JANNSB010000765.1:0-2796 GCA_031402175.1 Planctomycetaceae bacterium | reverse complement strand
GAGTCTGTAGCCGGTGGTCGAGCGCAGCGACACCACCGGTTGACGATCCCACCACACATAATCCGCATCCCGACGGGATGCTAGCGTCAGTCTGCTGGCATCCCTGCCGGGATGCGGTCACTTGTTGATGCTTTCCGGTGGTGTCGCTGCGCTCGACCACCGGCTACAGACTCGGAACCCTCCGGGTTCCTCTGAAGCAACGCATCGGCTCACGCCTCCCTCACTGACGTTTCGGGTTACGATGTCCTCCGTTCACCGATGACAGTGGCCGACGGCCTGCGGCGCGGGTAGACTCGATGCATGAGCGCGGTTCTCATTCCCATTTCGGGCGGCACGGCGATTCCCTTGCGCAAGTCGAGGGTTTATCTGGGCCGCGCGCCGGGGGCTGACAAGTCGTTGCCCCCCAATCAGGAGACCGCCCTATGCCTGCTCGAAGCGGCCGACGGCTGGTGGTACATCGAAGACTTGCGGACCCCCGGCGGAGTGAAGGTCAACAGCATGGCCCGCAAACGCGAAAAGCTCGTCCCCAACGACGAGATCGAACTGGGCAAGCATCGCTTTCGCATCGAGTTCGAGGCCCCCAAGCACACGTTTGGACGCACGCCATCGGGAGGCATGCAAATCGTCGCTCAGAAGACGCCGGCCAGGCCGAGCGTGCCCCCGCCGCACATTCCACCTTCCTCACCTGATAAACTGACCAAGCCGGCCATCCCGGTAACTGTCGCACAGCAGCGCAAGTCGTCCGGACTGCTCGGTCGCCTGGTGCCGCTCGGCGGGGGACAGGATCATCCGTTGCTCAGGACGAAGCTCAGCGTGGGACGCCACTTCGACTGCGATGTCGTGATCCGCGAAAAGACCGTCTCCGGCAAGCATTGCGAACTTGAATTCGAGAACGGCTTCTGGCGGGTGCGCGACCTCGGCAGCCGTAACGGCACGCGGGTCGGCGGCCGGCGCTGCATGGAAGCGTGGGTGAAACCGAACGCACGGCTCACACTGGGGACCGAGGCGTTTCGCATCGACTACGTCGCCCAGGGGGAATTGCAGGAAGATGAAATCATCACAGGATCGCTGTCGGGTTCGTTGATGCAGGCCGCGGGCATCTCGCGGTCGATGATTGATGAACTCGCCACCAAGTATCAGGACGAAAAGGACGATTCCAAACGAAATCGGTTCGATCTCACGAAGGACATGTAGCGGTCGAAACAACCGCGGGAAAGCATCATGGCACACATCCTGGTTGTCGACGACTCGGCTGCCGACCGAATTCTGGCCGGTCGCCTGCTCGAAAAAGACGGGCACGGCCCCGTTCGCTACGCGGTGAACGGTCTCGAAGCCCTCGCGCATGCGCGGCTCGATCGGCCCGACATCATCGTCAGCGATCTACAGATGCCGGAAATGGACGGACTGCAGCTTGTCGAGGCCGCCCGCGATGAGTTTCCTTCCATCCCCGTCGTACTGATGACGGCCAAAGGGAGCGAAGAGATCGCCGCCGAAGCCCTGCGCAAAGGGGCGGCAGGCTACGTCCCGAAAATGGCCCTGTCGCGGCAACTCACCGAGATCGTGCAACGGATCGTCAACGCCTCGGGGGCCGACCGGTTGCACACCCGCCTGATGCACGCGCTGGCCGAGGATCAGTGTTGCTTTCGCTTCACGAACGATCCGGAGTTGTACGACGCCCTGGTGGCCCATTTTCAACAACTTCTGCGGTGCATTCGCCTGCGGGATGAATCCGCTCGACTGCGTGCCGGAGTGGCGGTGCGGGCGGCACTCTGGATCGCGCACCATCACGGCAATCTCGAGATTCCGATCGATCCGCAACTCAGCGACGAGGCCTTCAACACCCTGGCCGAGCAGCGCCGCTGGGAGGCGCCCTATGCCACGCGGAGCATCGAGTTTCGTGCGTCGGTGAATCGCGAACGGGCCGAGATCATCATTCATCACGAAGGCCCGGGGGTCGATCTGGGGAAGCTGCCAAGCAACGTCGAGGGTCTTGCCGCCGAACGTTCGTGGTTGGGAGGCTTTCTGGTGATTCCCGCAATCATGGACGAGGTGCGCTACGCCGCCGACGGGCACACGATCACGCTCACGAAGCACTCACGGGCATCGCAGGACAACGAAGAACTCGCATTCGCCGAGGAGTAGACCTGTGTGGGCCGCTCGCCGCCACTGCCTGATCGCCGTTTGCCTGTCGCTCTCGACGGGCAATGTTCGAGACCTGTCAGCCGCCGAGGACGACGTGCTTGAAACGCTGCAACCCTACGTCGCAGACATCGTCGAGTCGCGCGATGAGATCCCCGAAGTCCGTCGCGCGCTGTTGGACGAAATGGCGGCTTTCATCAGCGAGCGCGTGCAGGCCGGCGAACCTGTTCCCATCACCTTCATCTGCACCGCGAATTCGCGCCGCAGCCATCTGGGACAGGTTTGGGCGCAAACCGCCGCGGCCTACTACGGCATTCCAGGGGTGACGGCCTATTCCGGCGGCACCGAATCGACCGCGTGCAATATCCGCACGGTGCGTGCCCTGCGCCGGGCTGGGTTCTCGGTCGTACAGGCGACCAATGAGGACAATCCACATTACCTCATTCAGTACGCAGACGGCACGCCGCCGATCGAGGCTTATTCGAAGGTCTACGACGCCGACGAAAACCCCTCAGAGGGTTACCTGGCGGCGATGTGCTGTGCCGATGCCGACGAAAACTGCCCCGTCGTGCACGGTTCGCTGGCCCGGATTCGGCTGTGCTACGACGATCCGAAAGTCGCCGACGGCACGCCGGAAGAAAACGCCCGTTACGACGA
>JANNSB010000764.1:0-3165 GCA_031402175.1 Planctomycetaceae bacterium | reverse complement strand
GCTCGACGACTCGGCTGCGGCAAACCCGATCAAGAGCAAGCTGGGGCCGCTCAAGCGGGTTCGCAAGAAGTCGAGCGAGTGAACAAGGGAGTCCAGCCTTCAGGCTGCCGGACAGGCTAAAGCCTGGACTCCACCTGCAGTCGGTGTGAATCATGAATCGAGTGGCCATCGTGACCGGCGGCGCAGTCCGAATCGGACGCGAACTCTCCCTGCGGCTGGCTCAGGCGCGCCATGATGTCTGCGTGCATTACCACGCCTCCGACGAAGAAGCCGAAGAGGTCGTGATGCAGATCGAGCAGTTCGGCCGCCGCGCGATCGCGGTGCACGCTGATCTCAGCCGGCCCTTTGACGCCGCCCAACTGATCTTTGATCGCTGCCAGTCGGAACTCGGTCCCGCGAGCGTCCTTATCAACAACGCCGCCATCTTCGAGCCGGGTACGCTCGATTCGGTGGACGCAGATCACTGGCAAAGGCATCTCGATCTCAACCTTGCGGCTCCGGTCTTTCTCAGCCAGGCCTTCGCGCGGCAGCTCCCCGAGGGGCTGCGCGGCAACATCATCAACATCGTCGACTGGCGCGCCTCGCGCCCGGTGCCTGGTCATCTGCCGTACACGATCAGCAAAGCGGGACTGGCCGCGCTCACCAAGCTCCTGGCGCAAGAACTCGCGCCGCGAATCCGCGTCAACGCGATCGCTCCCGGCGCGATCCTACCGTCTGCGGGCGGCGATCAATCTGCGTTTCAAGCGTTAAAGGACCACATCCCCCTGCACAGAACCGGCACCCCGCAAGACATCGCCGACGCCATGCTCTACCTGCTGCATAGCGAGTTCGTCACCGGTGAAATCCTGCACATCACCGGCGGGCAGCAGCTGTGAACAGGTAGGTTTCCAATCAGACTTGTGAGAGTGCTGAATTCTGTCGAGCCATTGCCAACACCGCCTCTCACGATCGTTGACGGAATGTTCAACCCATGAATCACCACCCCGATGGGTTGTGAGGCGTATGCGGAAAGTGTCCTCGATCGCGAATCTGCTGCCGGCTGCGGGAATCGAGAGTTTCGGCGGCCGCGAGCGCCTGTGTGTTGCGAAAGGGCATCGTTTCGGCATTTGATGTGCATCTGGCAACGGCGGTGCTATCCGTCTGCACAACGGCGGCATCTTTGGTCTGAGTCTCGATCTCCGCGCCTCGCCGAACCCTCTGGTTGGGCGCGGGGATCGGCTTTTGCGCGCATCGATTCGCTAGCGCGCGCCTGAACGATTCGTTCGCGATGCTTCGCGCCCGCGTCGGCGACATGCCAGCGTCCGCCGAACCGGTCATTCACGCGAACCGCTGAACGGGCAAGGCGTTCAAGCCGCGCGCGACGTGCGAACATCGCATTCGTCCAGGAGATGGCATCGGCATCGCAGTACAGTCGCGCGACGGTCGGCGGCCCATGTACTGCCGCCGCCCCCTACGCGCGAACTCGAGGTGTGCAGCATCGAGTCGAATCCATTCCGGATGCGTGAGGATCGATTCAGGCCAGACCAAAGAGAAAGCACCCTACCATGAAAATTGCACGTTCGCTCTGGAGCGACGACGCGGGATTTATCGTCTCCGCGGAGTTGATCCTCGTCGCCACCATTGTCGTGATCGGACTCGTTGTAGGACTCGCCGAAGTTCAAAGTGCCGTGGTCGGCGAGCTGAACGACGTCGGCGACGCCATCGGCTCACTGAACCAGTCGTACTACGTATCGGGCTCGTCGTCATTCAAGGGGCATCATGGAGTGAAGGCCTCGTTCGCCGGCTCGTCGTTCCGCGACAGCGTCGACAGTTGCGACAACAACCAGTGCACGCTCGATTGCGACCGGCCGACCCCGGAAGGCCCGAAGCGAAATCAGCATCATTGATCTTTCGAGCACGTTAAGCAGTGACAGGGTCCGGCGAGTGCCGGCCTCGCGTCACCTTGGGAAGAAGGGCCCTCTCGGCAAGCGAGGGCCCTTCCTTTTTGCGCTGGCATTGAGGAATTGGGGATTGGTGTCACGTCACCCGGCGACGACCGCCAAATGTTCGACACCAGTCATGTTTGGGCAGATTCCGACACGCTCAACTTCTTTCCTGCCTTCAAAGTCTGGAGTTGCTGTGCTTGCCACGGAATTCGTCGATCGGTTTGTGCGCTGTTATTGGACGGACTGGGGTGCTTCAGTTTGCGCGGACAGTGCATGCTCTTATTTTCTGGAGGGCGGGTTGGGTTTCAAGCTCGGCTGGGGAGAAGTCGCCCAGCGCGGAATGGCGGCGTGAGGCGTGTAGTAGCGGATGTAGGCGCTTAGCTCCCGAGCCGCATCGGGACCGTTCGTGTACTCCACCAGTTCCAGTTCCAGTTCTGTCTTCATGGTGCTTTAGCACGACTCCATGAATGCATTGTCGTAACAGCTCTGAGCCGCGCTCATGCTCTGGCTGATGCACGAAAGAACCAAACAAAACAGTGATGAGTCTTCGAGACGGTTGTCGATTGGCATCGCAGTTTATTCAGTCCAGACCAGACTCGCCGCCCGAAACACCGGCCCTTCCACGCAGGTGCGGCGGTAGTCCCAGCCGCTCGTATCGTTGGTCTTCACCTTGACGACGCAACTGAAGCAGACGCCGAAGCCGCAGGCCATTGGCGATTCGAGCGACACCCAGCAGGCGACGTTTCGCTGTTCGCAGATGCGTGCGACGGCGTGCATCATCGGCTCGGGGCCGCAGCAGTAAACGAGTGGATGGCTCGTCGACTTGAGTGACTCGACGAGCAAGTCCGTGACGAAGCCGTGATGCCCGCGCGAGCCATCATCCGTCGCGATCTCGATCGATAGCTCCGGGATGTTGTCGAAGTCGCTCAGGTCGGCCACATGTTTCTCCGACCGCAAACCGTAAAGCAGCTTCATCGATTGACATGTTCGCGTAGGGCGTCGGTTGCCGTAGGTTCGCTGACCGACCGCTTCGCGGGCCATGGCGAGAAACGGCGTGTAGCCGATGCCGCCGCCGACACAGATCAGGTTCGGTTGTGCATCACCCATGCCAGCAAGCAAGGCTGCTTCATCAATCGAGGGAAAGCCGTTCCCGAGTGGTCCCCAGACATCGACTCGCTCGCCGCCCTTCCAATGCGACATTTGCGCCGTGAACTTGCCGACGATGTGATACGCGAAGTCG
>JANNSB010000763.1:0-2310 GCA_031402175.1 Planctomycetaceae bacterium | reverse complement strand
TGGGTCTCAATTCCGCGCTCTGGACGGCACGGAGTTCCACCTTCATACCGAACACTTCTTCAAAGAGAGAGGAGGCCTGTTTGAGGGCGATCTGCTCGATCGTCACATCATCGACGTTGTCTGCATGCAGCACGAGCCGGCCGTTTTCTCGCTGACAAGTGACCTGAGTGACACGCTGGTTCCGCGCCCCGTTCAGCGCAATCGCCAGTCGCAATAGCGATGCGAGCTTGGCAACCGTCACCCGCCCTTCCCGCGGAAGCATGTTGTAGCCCTGATGCGTCGGCTTGGGCGACGCCCGGCGGTGGTAGCGCGCGATCAGCCCGACAAGCAGTTCATCTTCCTGGCTTAGTCCGAACAGTTCGCTGTTCGTGATGAGGTACATCGAGTGCTTGTGCAGGCTCGTGTTCGAGATGAAGCCACCGATATCGTGCAGTAGGGCCGCGATGTAGAGCAAGAGCTTGTGACGGGCATCGAGCCGATGTTCTGACCGGGTGCCATCAAAGAGCTGCGAAGACAAATTCGCGACGTGAACGGCATGTTCCTCGTCAAAGTGATACTTTCGCCCCAGTTCCATGGCCGATCGCACGATCTGCTGGCGAAAGTCGTCGGTCCAGATGTCGCGGTCGACCATCTCCTTGAGCAAACCGTCACGCAGGTTCGCATAACTTACGAGCAGGCTGTCGAGCTGCAGCACACTGGCAAGTTCTTTATAGATGAGCAGCGCCGGCCCCAACGTCTCCGCTTCGGGAAAACTCAGGTGATACTTCTGCACGAGCGATTCCTCACTCTGTGAGACAATCTCCTCGATGAGCTTTCCAAGTTCGGACATTTTGATTTCGTTCAGCCGATCGCGTTCTGGCGAACCGAGCAGGATTCTCGCTGCAAAGCGAATGTCCCCGCCCAACGCCACCAGATGCACTCCCTTACCCGATGGAATGCGTTCGGGCACCGATTCGAGGGTTCGTTGAATCTCCTGCTCCATCAAACTCCTGCGGCGGGACTGCGTCGACTTGAGCCCCTTGAGCGACTGCGTCAATCGCAATGATCCCAGCCGGAACGAATGCGAAAACGCCACATTGCCGTCTTGAATCAGCAGGATTTCCGTGCTGCCTCCGCCCACCTCGGTGATGAGTGAACTCGCATGGGCCAGATCGCGCCGGGCCTTGAGCAATGGTTGCACGCTGCGATACGTGATGCGATGCACTTCGGCCTCGTCGATCGGTTCGACGATGAAACCGGTGGCGATGTAGACCCGATCGATGAACGCCAGCCGGTTGGCCGCTTCGCGGACGGCGCTGGTCGCCACGACGCGCACCTGATCGGAATGCGAAATTGCGTATTCATCCAGCTTCTTGCGATATGCCTGCAGCACCCGCACGCAATCTTCGATCGTGCCGCGGCTCAGTTCACCCTTGGTGAATGTATCCTTGCCCAGGCTCACCCCCTGCGACAGGACTTCGAGCATGCGAAAGTCCATCGGCGGGCCCTTGGCGATGACACCCGAATCGGGGGGTGCGCCGGCCTCTGGCGGGATCGGCACTAGTTCCGCCACCGCCATGCGGATCGAGCTCGTGCCGATATCGATCACCGCAATCGGGCGCGTGCCGCCGGGGTCCGAATGCAGGCTGGCGGCGGTCAAGGTGAACTCCTGTAGCGTCCAATGCGTCAGAAATGTCGGCGAATGCGCCGAATATCGAATTCTCGCGGTGACAAGAGCGGAAAGCAATCTTCAGGGGATTTCATTCATGATGCGTTTACATTGCCGAGTCGATCGAACGAACCGTATTCGATGATCGCGTAGGGCACGGAGTCCGTTCCCTACAGCAGATTGCCGGGAGATTCTGGCGAACCTCAGCGACTTCACATACTCTCCGTAGCTTGAAGTCCGCACGGTAAGGAAGTTGCTAACCGACAATGTCCGAAATCCCCAAGCAATACGATCCCCAACAGGCTCAGGCGACGTGGTTCCCCTTTTGGGAAGCGCACGGCCACTTTAATGCCGATTCGCAGCCTCCCGTCGAACAGGGGGGCAAGCCGCCGCATACGATCATGATCCCGCTTCCCAACGTCACGGGAGCGCTGCACATGGGGCATGCGCTGAACGGCACTTGCCAGGATCTCATCACCCGCTGGAAACGCATGCAGGGGTACGAGGCCCTGTGGATGCCCGGCACCGACCATGCAGGTATCGCCACGCAGGCCGTCGTCGAACGCCGGATGCTCGAGGAAGAAGGACTCACTCGCCACGACATCGGCCGCGACGCCCTTGTCAAGCGCATCTGGAAATGGAAGGACGCCTACGAAGAACGC
>JANNSB010000762.1:0-1681 GCA_031402175.1 Planctomycetaceae bacterium | reverse complement strand
CTCAACGAGTCGGGCTTCCATGCCACGGTGAAGCGAGAGGAATAACTCTTCGCTGATCGCGAAATCCATTACATGTAAATGGGCATTCTGCCTACTTGCGCCACAGTTACGCGCGCACACTTCTCTGTCGCCAGTGAGAGTGTTACCATTTGGACTGCATGTGAGGTCCAACTCACATCAGAAGTGACTTGAATGTGAGCAGCGCTTACCACGACGTGCGCAATGAGTGTGCAACTTGCCTCGGATAGCACCCCTCGCGCGGGGGCTGCCTCCATTTCGTATCGCGGTGCTCCGCTCGCCGGCATGATCGGCGATTCGCCCCCCATGCTGGAGGTCTACGAACTGACCCGCCGCATGGCGAACAGTTCCGCCACGGTCTTGCTGCTGGGGGAAACCGGCACCGGCAAAGAACTTGTGGCGCAGGCAATTCACGATTCCAGCCCGCGAAACACCGGTCCATTCATTCGGGTCAACTGCGGTGCGCTCAGCGAAAGCCTGCTCGAATCCGAGCTATTTGGTCACGTCAAAGGGGCGTTCACCAGTGCGTTCGAGAACCGCACCGGCCGGTTCGAAGCCGCCCATGGCGGCACGATCTTCCTCGACGAAATCAATTCGGTGACGGCCACCCTGCAGGTCAAACTGTTGCGGGTGTTGCAGGAGCAGCAGTTCGAGCGGGTGGGGGACTCCAAATCGATTCAAGTTGATTGCCGGATCGTGGCCGCGACCAATCGCGACCTGATTCCCATGGTGGACCAGGGAACCTTTCGGGAAGACCTGTATTATCGGCTCAACGTCCTGCCGATCTACCTGCCGCCGTTGCGCGACCGGGCGGACGACATTCCGCTGCTGACGGATTTTTTCATCAAGCGTTACGCGAAGGAAAATGGGCGTCCCGTACGCCGTATCTCGTCGGAAGCCACGGGTTTTCTGCGGCAGTACTCGTGGCCGGGCAACGTCCGGGAATTGCAGAACTACATCGAGCGCGCCATTGTGCTTTGCGAGTCGGACGAAATCTCGGCGTCGCTGTTGCCCCCGCATGTTCGAGGCGAGGCTCCACTTCGACTGGGTCGTGGGCGACGGGATGACCTGGAATCTCTGTGTGCCGACCTCGTTTCACGCCGGCTGGAACAGGTCCAGGAAGACGGGACTTCGTACCAGACCGTGATGGGCATGGTCGAGCGAGAAGTGATCCTGCAGGTGCTGCGAATGTGCCAGGGGATCCAGATCAAGGCGGCGTCTCAACTCGGCATCAATCGCAACACCCTGCACAAGAAAATCGAAGAATACGGCCTGCAAGGGGATGCGAGATAAGCGAGCTCCCGAATTGACTTGACATCGTGAATGCAACTGCTAGCATCCGTTCAGTGCTTCGTTCCCGTTCAGCTCTCACGAAAGGGACCACATGAACTCCGCTTCTCGCTTCTCGCTTCTCGCTTCTCGCTTTAGCAGTTGTTGTGGTTGGACTCACTTCGTCTCGTGCTGAGGCGCAGCCCCCGCCTGGGCTGAGCATCACCAATCTCGGGGATGATCCATACGAAGCTCCGTTTCATTGCGCTCCACTTGGTACTTGCACTCCCAATGTGCAAGTGACAACAAAACTGAAACGAATGGGAGCGATGGGGTATCAGCAGCTTGGCCCCACGGAGACTGACATAACCACTCCAGATGGCTTTTGGGGAAC